>JBGQAU010000115.1:0-6891 GCA_041494445.1 Acidobacteriota bacterium
GCCTGCGTCGGCGGTGCCCCGGTTCCCGCGTCTTCCGCGACGGGCGCGCTCGCCTTCGGCAGCGTCAACGACCTGAGCTGGGGCGCGGTGGCCGGAGCGACCGGCTACGACGTGGTCCGGGGAACGCTCTCGACGCTGCTCGGCGGAGGCTTCACACCCGGCACCGACGCCTGCGTGGGCCCGCACATCGCGGACACGTTCTTCTTCGACAATCACAATCCGGCCGAGGGCGACGCGGATTGGTTCCTGATCCGCGCCTACAACCCCTGCGGGACCGGGACTTACGACGACGGCGCGCCGTCCCAGGCGGGCCCGCGCGACGCGGGCATCGCGGCCTCGCCGAACGCGTGTCCCTAGATCTTTCAGCCGGGGGGCACGCGCCCGCGTGCCCCCCGGCCCACTCCGAACGCCGGTCCCTGATTCGCCGCCGGGGCTCCTACTCGTACCGCAGCGCCCCGACGGGGTCGAGCCGGTTCGCCCGGATCGCGGGGTAGAGGCCGAAGCCGACGCCGGTGCCGGTCGCGGCGGCCAGCGCGGCGACGACCGCCCATACCGGGACCGCGGCGGGGATCGGCGTCAGCGCGGCGACGAGGCGCGCGATTCCCCAGCCCGCGAGCATGCCGAGGATCGCGCCCACGAGGGTCAGCAGCACGGCCTCGACGAGGAACTGGACCAGGATCTCGGCCCGCTTCGCGCCGATCGCCCTCCGGACGCCGATCTCGCGCGTCCTCTCCGTCACCGCGATCATCATGATCCCGATGACGCCGACGCCGCCGACCAAGAGCCCGATCGAGGCGAGCGCGATCATCACGAGGAAGAACGTTCCGGTGAACGCCTGAAACGACTCGAGGAACCTCGCCTGGGGGACGACGTCGAAGTCGTTCGGCTGGCCCGGCCGGAGCGAGTGACGCTGGCGCATGAGCGCGATGACCTCGTCCATGGCTTCGTCCTGGGAGACTTCCCGCGTCGGCTTGATGAGGATTCCGAAATCCTCGAAGAACATCCTGAAGTTGCGCGCGAGCGTCTCGTACGGCACGACCAGCCACGGCTGCTTCTCGCCAAGCTCCTGGAAGGCGCTCGGCGCCTCCCGGTAGATTCCGATCACCCGCAGCCTTACGCCGCCGCCCACCCCGGTGACGCGGAGATCCTTCCCCACGGCCGCGCCCGTCGGGAAGAGGCCCCGGACGAGCGCCTCGTTGACGACGGCCACGGCGCTCCCGGCGCGATCCTCGGCGGCCGTGAAGTTCCTTCCCTCGATCATCTCGCCGCCGTCGATCTCGGCCCACTCCTCGGTCGTGCCGATGATCGGGGTGTTCGGCGCGCGCTCGCCCTTGTGGACCGCGGTCCCCGTGTCGCTGCTGCGGTAGCTGACCAGCCGGATCGAGGCGAGCCGGCGGATCGCCTCGGCATCGGCCACCTCGAGCTTCGGCCGGTTCGCCCACTCCGGGGTCGAGCCGTCGGACACCACGATCCCGGCCGAGAAGTGGCGCATGACGAAGAACGTCTCCTCCCCGAGCTGGTTGAGCGCCGCTGCCACCCCCTGGTTGATCCCCTGCACGAGGGCCGCGATCGCCATGACCGCCATGACCCCGATGGCCACGCCCAGGATGGTCAGGGCGGCGCGCACCTTGGCGGCGCGGATCGAGGCCAGCGCGATCCAGACCGACTCGGCGAGGCTCGTGACGTTCATGCCGGCGTCCGCCTCACGTCTCCTGCCGCAGCGCGTCGATCGGGTCGAGCTTCGCCGCGCGCCACGCCGGGTAAAGGCCCGAGGCGACCCCGACCCCGCAGCCGAGGAAGAGCCCGGCCGCGATCGAGAGAGGGGAGACCGCCGCGGGCAGCGGCGTCGTCGCCTCGATCGTCTTCGCGATCGCGACACCCAGCAGGATCCCGAACACTCCGCCGAACCCCGACAGGGTCCCGGCCTCCAGGAGGAACTGCACCATGATGTCCCGGCGCCGCGCGCCGACCGACCGCCTGATCCCGATCTCGCGGGTCCGCTCGGCGACCGCGATGAGCATGATGTTCATGATCACGATTCCGCTGACGACGAGGGAGATCCCCACCAGGCCGGGGAGCGCCGCGTAGAGGATCTTGCTGATCTTCGCCCAGGCGTCGAGGATCCCGGCCGAGGTCTCGATCCCGAAGTTGTTCTGCTCGGAGGGGCGGAGGTGCCGCCGGTTCCGCATGAGCGCCTCGACCTCGCTCATCGCGTCCCGCATGTCCTTCTCGCCCGCCGCCTTCACGGTGATCGAGTCGAGGAGCCGCGGCGGGTTGACGATCCGGCTCGCCGCGCTCGTCCACGGGGCGACCACGAACTTGTCGAGCGACAGGCCGAAGATCTTCCCCTGGGACTTGACGACGCCGATGATCGTGAACCGCGACCCGCCGATGTAGACCGGCTGGCCGATCGGGTCCTCCCCCTCGAGGAGCTTGTCCGCGATCTCGCTGCCGACGACCACCACGGGCCTTCCGAGATCCGACTCCATCTGGGTGAAGGCGCGCCCCTTCTCGATCTCGTAGGCGCGGATCCGGAAGTAATCGGCGTCGGCGGCCACGATCTGGATGCCGGGGGCGATCCGGCTCCCGTGGCGGATTGCGGCCATCTCGCTCGACTCCGCGGTCATGATCACCGGCAACAGGATCCGCTCGCGGAGGTAGCGGTAGTCCTCGACACGGAGCCGCGGCCGCCGGCGCCACTCGCGGATCGTCTCGTCGTCCGGCCTCGAGAAGACGACCGCGGAGCGGCGGCGGAGCGTGAACGTGTTCACGCCGAACACCTTCCCCGCGAAGTCCTCGCGGACGTAGCGGTCCATCCCCGCGACGATCGAGATCACCGCGACGAGCGAGGTGACGCCGATGACGATCCCGAGCAGCGAGAAGAAGCTCTTGAGCTTCTGCGCGCGGATCATCCCGATCGCGGAAGCGATGGCGTCCGCCAGCCGGAGCCTGCTGCCCGTCCCGCGACCGGCCGTCCCTCGTCCCACGCGAGCCTCCGCCGGGTCAGCCCTTCTTCGGCGCCTCCGAGGCTTGTTCCTTGGGCGGGGTCCCCTTCTTCTTCTCGGTTTCCTTCTCCCCGTCCTTCTTCTCGGGGGCCTTGGCGATCCGGATCCCGTCGCCGTCCTTGAGCGAGCGGATCGCCTGGTAGGTCCCCGAGACGATCTCCTCGCCGAGGGAGACGCCCGACACGACCTCGAAGTAGTTGTCGCCGGCGATGCCGACCTTGACCGGCCGGAACACGGCCTTCTCCTTGTCGACGACGAACACCCCCTCCTGCTCCTGCTGTCGCTTGGCGCGCTCGGCGCGCGCCTTCGCCTTCGCGTCCTCGACTTTCATCCCCTCCGACGCGGTCGCGGCGTTTTCCTTGGAGACCTCCTTGACCGTCAGGGCGATGATCGGGACGGTGAGGACCCCCTTGCGCTCGGCGGTCACGATGTCCGCGGTCGCCGAGAGGTCGGGGCGCAGCGTCTCAGGCGGCGCGTCGACCCCGATCCGCACCTCGAAGTCCACGGCCTCCGACGTGGTCGTGCTCTGGATCGCGCTGTTGCCGATCCGGGTGACCTTGCCGGCGAGCTTCACTCCCGGAAACGCGTCCACCTCCAGGGTCGCAGGGTCGCCGAGCTTGATCGACGGGACGTCCGTCTCGTTCACCGTGACCACCGCCTCCATCTCCGGGAGGTCGGCGATGGTGAGGAGGAGCGACCCGGCGTTGTTCATCGTCCCGATGATCGCCGTCTCCCCCTGCTCGATGTTCTTGCGGACGATCTTCCCGGCCATCGGCGCGCGGATCACGGTCTTCGCCAGATTCTGCCGGGCGTCGTCGAGCGCGGCCACCGTGACGGAGACCCCGTGCCGGGCGGCCTCGTGGGTCGCCTTCTGGATGTCGCAGCGGGTCTGGGCGTCCTCGAGGGCCTCGTCGCTCAGGAGGTCGCTTCCGCTCGCGTGGAGCTGCTTCGCGCGCTCGAGGGCGCGCTTCGCCTGGTCGAGCCCGGCCTCGGACTGCACGAGCTGACTCCGCGCCTGCTCGAGCCCGGCCTCCGCGCGCGCGACCGCGGCGTCGTACTGGGTCGGATCGATCCGCAGGAGGAGATCGCCCTTTTGGACGAGGTCTCCCTCGTCCACCGCCAGCTCGATGACGCGCCCCATCACGTCCGCCGAGATGTCCACCTTCCGCTTCGGCCGGATCTTGCCGCTCGCGGTGACGATGGACGTGAGGTCCCGCTTCTCGACCTTCTCCGTCTTGACCTCGACGCCTCCCTTGCGCGCGCTCTTGACGGACACGGCGACGATGCCGCCGATCACCGCGAGGCCGACGACGCCGATCGCAATCTTCGCTTTCCTGGTCATGTCCTAGAACCCCCGGAAGGCGGCCGGTGACGACCCTCGGCGCCCGTTCCCGGGCTCCGAGAGCGGCTCGCCCACCTAGAATACGGGCAACATACCACAGTGTTTCGGTGGGGAATAAGGACGGCGGGGCGCGAGGGGCCGGAGGAGCGAGCGAGCCTACATCAGCTCCCTCAGCCTCGCGTACCCCGCGCGGCTGACCGGAAGCACCTTCCCGTCCTTCAGAATCGCGACGCGGCTGTCCTTGGCCTGGATCTCGAGGCGGGCGAGCCGGTCCACGTTGAGCACGTAGGAGCGGTGGACGCGGACGAAGCGCGCCGGGTCGAGCCCCTCCGCGAGGTCCTGAAGCGTGCGGTTCTTGAGGTGCGTCCGCCCCTCCGCGTGGATCCCCACGTAGTCGTCCTGGGCCTCGATCCAGTCGATGCGGGCGACCGGGATCACGTGCACGTTCGGCCCGTCCTTCACCAGGACCCGGGCGAGGTGCTCGCCCGGCGGTCGCGCGGCGGCGGCGAGCGCCGCGGGACGGGGCGCGGGCGCCGCGGTCCGCCGTCGCTCTCTCGCCCGCTCGATCGCCGTGTCGAGGCGCTCCCGGCCGACGGGCTTGAGCACGTAGTCCACGGCGTGCACCTCGAAGGCGCGGAGCGCGTACTCGTCGTACGCGGTCACGAACACCACGATCGGCGGGCGGTCGAGCAGCTCGAGGACCTCGAATCCGTCGAGCTTGGGCATCTGGACGTCGAGGAGCACGAGGTCGGGGTTCTTCTCGGAGATCGCCTTCACCGCGTCGAAGCCGTTCCCGCACTCCCCGACGACCGCGACGTCGTCGTGGGCCTCGCAGTACTCGCGCAGGAGGGCGCGCGCGGGCGCCTCGTCGTCCACGATCACCACCCGGAGCGTGCCGGCGTCAGGCTTCATGGCGCGGTTCCTCCACGGCCCGGCGGGCCGACCCGGGAGCCGGGGCTTCCGCCGGTGCTCCCGCCGTCGCCGGGTCCCCGTCCTCCGCCTCGAGCGCCGGGAGATATAGCGCCGCCCGGAACCGTCCCTCCTCGCGCGAGACCTGAAGCCCCGCCGAGTCGGCATCGAGCGCCTCGAGCCGCCGCCTCACGTTCTCCAGGCCGAGCCCCTGTCCGCGCCGCGCCGGCGCGTCGGCGTCGAAGGGGTTCTCCACCGACACCTCGAGGCGGCCGGCCCGGCGCCGCGCGGCGATGCGGACGACGCCCCCCTCGACCCGGCTCGCGACCCCGTGCTTGACCGCGTTCTCGACGAGCGGCTGGAGGAGGAGCGGGGGCACGAGGCACCGCTCGGCCGCGACTTCGACGTCACGCTCCACGGCGAGCCGCTGCCCGAACCGGATCTGCTCGACGGAGAGGTAATGCTCGGCCAGCGCCAGCTCCTCCCCGAGGGGGACGCGCGCCCGGGCGCCGAGCGCCAGGCTCGTGCGGAGAAAGTCTCCGAGGAGGTGGCACATGCGCCGAGCCGCCTCGGGATCGGACCCGACCAGGGCGCTGATCGAGTTGAGGCTGTTGAACAGGAAGTGCGGGTTGAGCTGGGCGCGGAGGGCCTTGAGCTCCGCCTCGCGCGCCGAGAGCCGGGACTCGAACAGCCGCCGCTCGACGGCCCGGGCCGACTCGAACGCGAGCGCGAGGTAGTGGGCGACGATCGACTGCGCGTAGAGGACGAAGCCGGCGACGAACATCACCACGAGGTCGCGCAGGATCCCGCTCCGGTCCGGTCCGATCCCCGCCCGGGACTTGAGCAGTGCCGCCCACCCCGCCGCCGCGACCGTGAACACCCCGGCCGACTGAAGCGCGGCCCCGGCGAGCAGGGCGCCGAGTCGCCAGGGCGGGGCGCTCCCGAGGGGGTGCGACCGGCACACCCACCACGCGGAGAGGCAGGCGAACGCGTAGACGAGCGTCAACGGCCCGACGAAGATCGCAGCGTGCGCGACCGGCCGCGGCGCCACCAGCACGGAGAGGCCGGTGAGCAGGGCGCCGATGCCCGCCCAAAGGACGAGGTAGAGGACGATCCTGAGCCTGCCGGCGAGCAGCGGGTGCACGGGTCAGTTCCTCAACTCCACGCCTCCCATGACGATGAGGCCCCTGATCACCAGATGACCCTTCGCCTCGCCCTCGGGCGCCCGGGTCTTGTCGTCCACGCCCCCGAGGAGCGCGAGCGCTCCGTTCGTGACCTTCCAGTCCTGGGGGACGCGGATGTCGACGCCGCCCCACCACACGAACACGTCGATCACCGCCGTCCCGCCGGCGATCTTCGCCGGGCGGAGATCGATGTCGTGCCCCCCCATGATGGCCGTGATCTCGCCGCCGCGGAAGTCCTCGGACACGACCTTTCGCCCCGAGCCCGACCAGAGCGCGAAGGCCCGAAGCGTCGAGGCGCCCTCCTCCAGTCTCGCGGCCGAGGCCGGCCCGCGGAGCGCGGCGATCACCATCGAGGCCCCGAGGACGACGATCACGAGGGGCCAGAACTCCCACGGGCTCCGGTGAACGACGTCGAGTCGCTCCAGAAGCAGCCAGCCGGAAAAGAAGGAGA
>JBGQAU010000025.1:0-38008 GCA_041494445.1 Acidobacteriota bacterium
CCGCCGCCTTCGATCGGCCGATGGGGGAATTTCTTCATCGTGCTGGGATGCGCCGTGCTGGGCGCGTTGCTGCCGGCGTTCGGCGGCACCATGCTCATCCGGGTCGGCGCCGGCGCGATCTTCCCGCTCTCCGACCAGGTCAGCCTGGTCGGCGAGGCGAACATGGAGTCCGAGCGCTGGAGAGGGGCGGACTCGGATTTCCGGCTCCTCTTCGGGGTGAACTGGCGGCCGCTGAACCGCGGCATCATCCGGGCGGCGATCTCCGCCGGGCTCACCGACGCGGCGCCGGACGGCCGGCTCATCGTCGGATACGCCTATACGTTCTGACCGGCGCCGTCCGATCACGATCAGGAGAGGGGCGTCGCGCCTTCGAGCCACTCCGGGAACTCCGCGAGGGAGCGCAGGCGGGGAGCGTCCACGGCGGTGTAGAGGTCGTGCCGATCGAGGAGCAGGGGCGCAATCCCCGCGGCGCGCGCTCCGACGACGTCGACGGCGGGCACGTCCCCGACGAACACCGCGGTCTCGGCCCGCGCACCGAGTCGCTCGAGAGCGATCGCGAAGATCCGCGGGTCCGGCTTCGCGACGCCGACGACGTGCGAGTCCACCACCGTGTCGAGGAGCCCCGCGAACCCCGCCGACTCCAGGTCCCGCTCGACTCGTCCCTCCGCGTTGCTGACGACCCCGAGGCGGAAGCCCATCTCGCGGAGCCGCGACACCACCTCCACCGCCCCCCGCACCGGAACGGTCCAGAGCCCCACCCGCTGGTGCGCCTCCCACAACGCGTCGATCATCTCCTCGTGAAGCGAAGGGGGGGCCCCGACCTGACCGAAGAGGACCCTGAAGTAGTCCCGCCAAGCCTCTCCCGAACTGCCGCCGCCACGTACGTAGCTGTCGACCGCGGTGCGCGCGATGGCCTCGGCCCGTTCCAGCGCGTCCTCCGTGGCCTCGTGGCGGCGCGCCTCGAGCAGCCGCTTCACGTAGGCGTAGTCCAGGTCCAGGAGGACGCCACCGGCGTCGAGGAGCACCGTCTCGTACCGGCGCGCGCGCTCCGATGGGGCCGACCCGGCCATCAATCCTCGAACCGCTCGCCGCAGCGGGGACAGGCGGTCGCATCGGCCGAGACCTTCTGCCCGCAGGCGGAGCAGCTGAACGGCTCGTCCTCCGCGTCGCCTGCGTCACCGGCCTCGTCGTACCCGAGGATCCGCGTCGTGGCCTCGAACGCCTTCGGCGGGACCCTGAGCCAGTACTCCTCGACCGCGGGTTCGCGTGGGTCGGCGCCCGACGCCTCGCGGATCACGATTTCCGTCAGGATCCTCTCGCGCCGGAGCTGGTCGCGCGCGTGCCGTGCCTCGTCGAGCGAGAGGAAGCCGCAGTAGTTCACCGTCGGCTCCGAGTCCCGGTCCGCACCGCCGGAGGCGTGAGGGATCGCCCGGGCGCGGGCCGAGGCGTGCGGGTGATCGACGAGCGGAACGCCGCACGTGGCGCACCGCTCGATGCCGGGCCGGTATTCGCCGCCGCAATCGGGACAGAACATATCCGTCGTGGGTCCTCCGGCCTTCCCGATCAGGCCCGCTCGCGGCGCTGGAACTGCCGCCCGAGCAACTCCGGGCGGACGTGATCGAGGCACGGGAGGGACGCGCGGATCCTCTCCAGTTTCTCGAAGTCGATCTCGGCCGAGAGCACGCCCTCCCCCCGCTCCACCAGCGCGACGACGTCCCCCCACGGGTCGATGACCGCGGTGTGGCCGTGGGACGCGCGACGCGGATTATGCCGTCCGGCCTGCGCGGGCGCCACCACCCAGCACTGATTCTCGATCGCCCGCGCCCGCAGCAGCGGCATCCAGTGATGGCGGCCGGTGTGCTCGGTGAACGCCGACGGGACGAACAGCACCCGGGCCCCGTCGAGCACCAGGTGCCGGTAGAGTTCCGGGAAGCGAAGGTCGTAGCAGACCGAAAGTCCCAGTTTCCCCAGCGGCGTGTCCACGGCCACGGGGCGGTCGCCTGCGGCCGTGGTGCGCGACTCGATGCGCGCGTCGCGTCCCGGCGGCCGGACGTCGAGCAGGTGGAGCTTTCGATAGGTCGCCAGAATCTCCCCCGTGGGACCCACCAGAACCGACGTGTTGTACGCCCTGCGGCTTCGAGCGATCTTCTCCATGAAGGATCCGGCGAGCACGTAGCAGCCCAGCTCGGTGGCGAGGTTCCGCAACCAGCGCGTCAGAGGTCCTTCCAAATTCTCCGCGGGGCGCGCGGGAGACCCCTCGGCCGGGAGGAACGAGAAATGCTCGGGGAAGGCGACGAGGCTCGATCCCGCGTCCACCGCTCGGCGAGCGAGGTACTCTGCGACGCCCAGGTTGCGTTCCCGATCCTCGGTGGACGTCATCTGGACGGCAGCAACGCGCCACGGTCGCGGTTTCGGGCTCACGTCGACCTCCCGCAGGTCGCGAGCATAATCCGAGCACCTGCCTTTTTGAAGCGGCAAGGCGGTGCGTCAAATGGCGCACCGTCCCGCATCCGGGTATCATGTGGACCCTTAAGGTTTCCTAGAAGGTGCGCATCATCTCGCCCCGGCCGGCGGCCCGAGCGGCCGGCGCCGGGGCGCCAGGAGCGGGACCTGAGCGAAACGAGCGCACGAGGCGCAGCGTGGGATTCCGAGCCCGAGGCGCAAGGCGGTGGGTTTCTCTTCCGTTACGGCGTCCGGCTCTGGCATTTCATCGTCCTGCCGCCCGTCACGATGGCGGCGCTGGTCGCGGTCGCCCGCTGGGTCGACCCGATGGTCCGGGGCAGCACCTCCCCTTTCGGTTACGACGCGTACTCCGTGGTCCGGGGCTCGGCGATCAGCCTCGCGATGGCGTCGCTGATCGCGTACCTCGCGTTCCGACACAAGCGGGACTACGAGTCCAAGCTCCACGCGCACACCGAGGCGCTCGAATCCACGCGGGACTTCCTGTCGCGGCTCATCTCGAGTTCCGCGGAGGCGATCGTGACGATCGACCCGGACGCGCGAGTGACCTCGTGGAACCGCGCCGCCGAGAGCATCTACGGATGGAGTGCGAGCGAGATCGTCGGCCGAAGCAGCCACATTCTGCTCCCGCCCGGCCCCGAGGCCCGGGAAGACTCCGACCGCGTCGAGAGGACCGTCCAAGCGGGACAGGCGGTGCGCGACCACGAGGTCACGCACTTCCACAAGGACGGGCGCCGGGTCGATGTCCGGATCACGCGGTGGCCGATCTTCGACGCCGCGGGGGTGTACGTGGGAAGCACCGGAATCGTCCGCGACGTTTCCAGGATCAAGGAGATGGAGGCCAAGCTCGTCGAGGCCGAGCGGCTCGCGGCGGTGGGCGAGCTGGCCGCGTCGGTGGCGCACGAGATCAAGAACCCGCTGGCGGGGATTCGCGGGGCCTGCGAGATCATCTCCGAGCTGTTCCCGAGCGACGACCCACGCCGCGAGCTGTCGGTCGAGGTCCACCGTCAGATCGACCGGCTCGATCGCACGCTCCGTGACCTGCTCCTGTTCTCGCGACCTCCGGCGACGAGGCTCGAGGCCGCGGACCTCCACGGCGCGATCGAGCACGTCCTGTCGGTTCTGTTCGGGGACGCCCAGGCCCGCGGTGTCGCCGTGGAACGTCGCTACGCCGAACCGTTGCCGCCGGTCCTCCTGGATTCGCAACAGATGGAGCAGGTCTTCTTCAACGTCCTCCTCAACGCCTTCCAGGCGATGGGTTTCGCGGGGACGGTCACCATCACGACCGAGGCGGACGAGGGCGAGGTGCGTGTGAAGATCCGGGACACCGGGCCCGGGATCCCGGCGGAAAACGCCGACAAGATCTTCAAGCCGTTCTTCACGACGCGCTCGAAGGGGACGGGCCTCGGACTCGCGATCGTCCGGAACATCGTGAACGCGCACGGCGGCCGCATCGTGGCCGGCACGGCGCCCGGGGGAGGAGCCGAGGTCGTCCTCGCGCTCCCCAGGAACGCGTGAGGCGCGCTTGAGCGACAAGGAAAAGATCCTGATCGTCGAGGACGAGAAGCTGATCCGCTGGTCCCTCCGCGAGCGCCTGCAGAAAGACGGGTACGAGACCCACGCGGTGGAGACCGGGCAGGCGGCGCTCGACCTCCTCCGCGACGAGGACGTGGACCTCGTCCTCCTGGACTACAAGCTGCCGGACATCAACGGGATGGAGGTCCTTCGCCGCACCGTGGACCTCTACCCGGACACCACCGTGATCCTGATGACGGCGTACTCCTCCATTCACAGCGCGGTGGAGGCGATCAAGCTTGGCGCCTACGACTACGTCAACAAGCCGTTCGACCACGGCGAGCTGCTCGCCTCCATCCAGAAGGCCCTCGAGACGACCCGCCTGAGGCGCGAGGTGAAGCGTCTCCGGTCCGAGCAGAAGAACGCGTACGGCGTCTCGAACATCATCGGCCGGTCCTCCGCCATGCAGGAGGTCTTCACGATGATCCGGAAGGTGGCCGAGTCGGCGGCCACGACCGTCTTGATCCAGGGGGAGTCGGGGACCGGCAAGGACCTGGTCGCGAAGGCGATCCACTTCGCCTCGGATCGGTCCGACAAGCCGTTCATGAACATCACCTGCTCGGCCCTCCCCGAGACGCTCCTCGAGTCCGAGCTGTTCGGTCACGAGCGCGGCGCGTTCACCGACGCCAAGCTCCAGAAGAAGGGGCTCCTCGAGCTGGCGAGCGGCGGGACCGTGTTCCTCGACGAGATCGGCGACATGGGGCTCGCGCTCCAATCCAAGCTCCTGCGATTCCTGGAGGAAAAGACGTTCAAGCGCGTCGGCGGGAGCCGGGACATCCGCGTGGACGTCCGGATCATCGCCGCGACCAACCGCGATCTCGACCGGACGGTCCGGCAGGGGGCGTTCCGAGAGGACCTCTACTACCGGCTGAAGGTGATTCCGATCCACCTCCCGTCGCTCAAGGCACGGAAGGAGGACATCCCGCACCTCGTCACGTTCTTCCTGGACCAGTTCAACCGCGAGTTCAAGAAGAACACCCACGGGGTCAGCGCCGACGCGCTCGAGTGCCTCATGCGCTACGACTGGCCGGGGAACATCCGCGAGCTCCGCAACGTGCTCGAGAGGGCGATGATCCTCGAGACCAAGCCCCAGGTGGAGGTCCAGGACCTTCCGCGGGAGATCGTGTTCCACTCGCCGGAGGAGGCGGGCGCGCCTCTCTCCTCCGAGCCCGCCATGGCGGAGACCGAGGACGGCGACGGCGGGAACGGCGCCTTTCGGCTTCCCGACACGGGCGTGACGCTGGAGGAGGTGGAGCGGGATCTCGTCAAGCAGGCCCTGGAGCGGACGCGCGGGAACCAGACGCACGCCGCCCGCCTCCTGAACATCAGCCGGGACGCCCTGCGCTACAAGATGAAGAAGTTCGGATTCCTGTGAACGAGCCCGGTCACGTCGACTTCACGTGGCCGAGGCGTGAGACCGCGGTCTCCAGCTTCCGCCGATAGGTCTTGACGTCGCCTCCCCGAAGGGCGACGGCGGCTTCCCCGATCACATCCGCGATGTCGACGTGTCCCAGGGCGGAGCAGGCCGACCGGGCGTGCTCCAGCTTGGACGCGAGCGCCGAAAGGTCGCCGAACGTCAGGGCGTTCAGGAAAGCGATCAGCTGCTGGGCGTTCACGCGCAATGCTCCCCGGCAACCGCGAAGGATAGCCACGGCGCACCGGGAGGGCAAGACGTGCCGCCTCGATCGTCCGAAATCGCCCCGCAGGCTTGACGACGGCACACTCGGGTCCTATCGTCGCGAAACGGGGCCGGCGAGGCCCGGAGGGTGGCGGCGAAGCCGATGGCGAGCAAGAAGGACTATTATGAGATCCTCGGGGTTTCGAGGACCGCCTCCGACAAGGAGATCAAGGCCGCCTACCGCAAGCTCGCCCGGAAGCACCACCCGGACGTGAACCCGGGGGACAAGTCCGCCGAAGAGCGGTTCAAGGAACTGGCCGAGGCCTTCGCGGTGCTGTCCGACCCCGAAAAGCGGGCCACGTACGACCGCGGAGGCCACGAGGCGTTCGGTCCGGGGTTCGATCCGTTCGCGGGGACGGGATTCGACTTCCGGAACTTCGGGTTCGGGGAGTTCTCCGACCTGTTCGATCTCTTCGGGACCGGGAGCCGGCGCCGGCGGCCGCCGAGGCCGGGCCGCGGACAGGACATCGAGACCGAGATACGCATTCCGTTCCTCGAGGCCGTCAGGGGAACCACCGTGGAGATCGTCCTCCCGAGACAGGCGCCCTGCGCGGCGTGTGGCGGTAGCGGACGCGTCGCGGGGGGGGGCCAGCGGGACTGTCCGGACTGCGCGGGAACCGGGCGGCGCACGCAGCGGCGCCGGGGGGGCCAAGTTTCCTTGACGTGCGGAACGTGCGGCGGCTCCGGCCGGGTCGACGCCGGTTTCTGCCGCGCATGCGGAGGTGCCGGACGCGTGCCCGCCGAGGAGCGCCTGAAGGTCCGGGTCCCGCCGGGGATCGAGGATGGTGGCCGCGTACGCCTGCCCGAGCAGGGGGACGCGGGGGTCGCGGGCGGGCGGGCGGGGGACGCCTTCCTGCGGATCCGCGTGGATCCGCACGACGTGTTCCGCCGGGATGGGAGCGACCTCCTGTGCGAAGTGCCCGTCGGGTTGGCCCGCGCCGCCCTTGGCGGGACCATCGCGATCCCGACCCTCGACGGGCGCGCCACGATCACGCTCCCGCCGGGGACACGGAGCGGGCAGAAGCTGCGCCTCAAGGGGAAAGGCGTGCCCGCCGCGGGCCAGCGCCCGGCGGGGGACCTCTACGCCATCGTTCAGATCGTCCCGCCGAAGAAGCTCGACGCGAGGTCCCGCGAGATCCTCGAGGAATTCGCGCGGCTCCATCCGGACCCGGCCCCGTGAGAAGCGGCTCCGGGGAGCGGTCCGCCGGAAGCACGAAGGGCGTCAGGCCTTCTTGAAGATCGCCTTGAACCCGTAGCCGGCGAGTTGCGGGTTTTCTCTCAGACGTCGCACCGAGTACGCGTACCATTGGCGGCCGTACGGGACGTAGACCCGTAGCGTGTGGCCATCCTTGAGGATGATGTTCCTCAATTCCTCGTCCACGCCGAGAAGCATCTGGAACTCGTACCGGTCCCGGCCGAGCCCATGCCTGCGGATCAGTTGCATCGCCTCCCACACGAGGATCTCGTCGTGGGTTGCGATACCCACGTAGGCTCCCCGCGCGAACAACCGGTCCAGTACCAGCGTGAAGTTCCGCCGTATCAGCTCCGCGTCGGTGAAGGCGATCGGCCTCGGCTCGAGGTAGATCCCCTTGCAGAGCCTGAAGTTCGCCGGCTCGCCCGTGAGATCCTCCGCGTCGGCGAGCGTCCGCCGAAGCCGGGACTGGAGGACGATACCCACGTGCCCCGCGAAGTCGCGGCGGAGCGTCCTGTAGACCTCCAGCGTCCGGTCGGTGCAGGGGGCGTCTTCCATGTCGATCCGGGCGAACCCGTTCGCGTCGCGCGTCGCGCCCATCAGCCTCCGCATGTTGTCGAGGCACAGACCCCGGTCGAGCAGGAGGCCGAGCGAGGTGAGCTTCACCGAGACGTTGACCGAGGCGAAGTTCCCCGCGGCGATCCGCCGGACCAGGTCCACGTACCCGTCGGTGTTCGCCCGCGCCTCCTCCGCCGTCTTGATGAACTCCCCGAGGATGTCGAACGTCGCGCGCGCCCCCTGCTGCTCCAGGCCCCGGGCGACCCGGAACGCGTCCTCGACGTCGGGGCCCGCGATGTAGCGTTTGGAGAAGTAGCCGACGATCGGCTTGGGGACGGCGGGAAGCGTGAAGGCGACGAGTTGGTCGAGGAGGTTCATGCCAATCCTCCGGCATCCCGTCGGCCGCCTCGGCGGCGGCGCGCTTCCGGGACGCCAGGTTAGGGAGTCCCGACGACGAGGGAGGTGCTCAACTCTTCCGCGGACGGAGGAGCTTCACGATCTCACCCTCGTTCGGGAACCTGCCCAGGGCTTTCTTCGAGAAGACGAGTCGGCCGTCCGCACTGATTTCGAAGACCCCACCCTGGGACGGCGTGAGCTCGCTTCCGACGCCCAGCTCTCTCTTGAGCTCGGCCGCCAGACCGGCGGCCCGGGGCTCGTAGTTTCAATCGGTGCAGTATTCGATTCGAATCCGCATCGCGAAACCTCTCCTATGTCGCGCGGCCGCCCGGACCGGGCCGCCGAATCGGGAGTTCATCCTAGCAAATGCGCGCTCCCGCCGCCGACCTCGAAGGCGCGGCCACGGCGCGGGGCCGCCTCAAGGGCGTATGCTACGATTCCTGCCAGTTCCCGCGGCGCCCGGCGGGCCGGGTTCCGTGCGGGGCAGCCGGGAAAGGCTTCCGCATGGGCACTCTCTCCTACCTGGGCGGCACGGGCACCGTCACCGGCTCCAAGTTCCTCGTGGAGCACGACGGCTACCGGATGCTGGTGGATTGCGGGCTCTTCCAGGGGCTCAAGGATCTGCGCCTCAGGAACTGGCAGGCGCCCCCGGTGGACCCCGCGAGCATCGACCTGGTGGTCCTGACGCACGCCCACCTCGACCACACAGGCTACCTTCCGGTGCTCGTCCGGCGGGGGTTCGAGGGACAGGCCCTGGCGACTCCCGCGACGCGCGACCTCTGCGGCATCCTCCTCCCCGACTCCGGGCACCTGCAGGAGGAAGACGCGAGGTTCGCGAACTGGAAAGGGTACTCGAAGCACGCCCCGGCCCTCCCCCTCTACACGGAGGAGGAGGCCCGCAGGACGCTCCCGTTTCTCCGCCCTCTGCCGTTCGACCGGACTCTCGAGGTCCACGATCGCTTGTCGCTCCGGTTCTATCCGGCGGGGCACATCCTCGGCGCCTCCCTGGTGGAGGTTCGCATCGGTGTCCCCAACGGGCGCGGCCGCGAGAAGGTGCTCCTGTTCTCGGGTGATCTCGGGCGGCCGGGGCAGCCGATCCTTCCCGACCCGGCCCCCCTTCCCGCCTGCGACCATCTGATCCTCGAGGCCACCTACGGTGACCGGGACCACTCCCGCGAAGACGCGAAGGACCGACTCGAAACGCTGATCCGGGATACGGTCCACCGAGGCGGGACGCTGCTCATCCCGGCCTTCGCGGTCGGACGGACGCAGACCTTGCTCTACCTGCTTCGCGAGATGCTCCGCGACGGCCGGCTGCCGGAGGACGTCCCGATCTACCTGGACAGCCCCATGGCGATCGAGGCGACTCGGATCGTCACGGAGCACCCGGAGGCGCAGGATCTCGAAATGCGCGCCCTGGTCGCGAACGGCGAGGACCCCCTCGGGCTCTCCGGGGTCCGCCTGGCGAGCAGCATCGAGGAGTCCAAGGCCCTGAACAACATCGTCTACCCGGCGATCATCATCTCCGCGTCCGGGATGGCCGAAGGAGGGCGGATCCTGCACCACCTCGAGTTCAAGCTCTCGGACCACCGGACCACGGTGCTCTTCGTGGGGTTCCAGGCGGCGGGCACGCGGGGCCGGGCGCTCCAGGAGGGAGCGCGCAGCATCAAGATCCACGGGCGCGAGGTGCCGGTTCGCGCCCGGATCGAAACGCTGGACGGACTGTCGGCCCACGCCGATCGTGGAGAGATTCTCGGCTGGATCCGCTCGTCGGGACATCGGCCGGGCGTGGTGCACCTGGTCCACGGCGAGCCGCGTGGGCTCGAGGATCTCGCGGGGCGGATCCGCTCGGAACTGTCCGCGTCCGTCGAGGTTCCCGCGTACCTCGACAAGACCCGGATCTGAGCGCCGGGCATCGAGGCGATGATGGGACTCTGGGTACGCACCCTTCTCGTGACGGTTCCCCCGGCGGAGCTCGAGGAGGCGCGCTCGGGGCACATCGAGCAGCTCCTGCGGCTGAAATCCGAGGGGCGACTCCGGGCGGCGGGGGAGCTCGGGGACGGGGACGGCTTCCTCGAGATCTTCGAGGCCGCGGACCGCCGCGAGGCGGAGGCGATCGCCAGATCGAGCCCGCTGGTGGAGGAGGGGCTCGGGACGTGGATGTTGCGCGAGTGGAAAGAGATCCCGCTTTGACCCCGGCGGGAGAGCCGCGAACCCCATAAAACGCCGGGTCGGCGCGGGCACGGGAATCGAGCGGCAGATACTCCGCAGGTTTTTCCCCTTCCATTTGACAACCGCCCCCGGCCGCTGGTACACAATGCCCCTTAAACCGTGGAGGAGTGTCGATGAAAACCAGGATCCTGGTCGCGGCAGCCTTGTTCTTCGCGCTGCTCCCGGCGTGCCTCGCGGGTGCGCAGGCGCGCGATCTCACCTTCGAGGAGCGCGTCAAGGCCCAGGAGGCGATCGAGCGGGTCTACTACTCCCATCAACTCGGGGCGACCCGCTCTTTCGAGGAGGCGGTCCCGCGCGAGGTCCTGGAGACGAAAGTCCGGACCTACCTCAAACAGTCGGCCGCGCTCGAGAAGGTCTGGCGCACGCCCGTCACGGCGCGGATGCTCGAACGCGAGGTAGAGCGCATGGCGACCGGCACCCGCATGCCGGAGCGCCTGCGCGAGCTGTTCGGGGCCCTCGGCGAAGACTCCTTCATGGTGCAGGAGTGCCTCGCCCGTCCGGCCCTCGTGGCCAGGCTCGTGAACAACTTCTACGAGGGAGACCGCGCGCTTCACGCGACCGAGCGCGGGGCGGCCGAGACGCTTCGTGCCGGGCTTTCGAGCGGTGCCGTGGATCCGAAATCGCCCCGGCCGGACCGCGCGGTCGTCGAGATCGTCCGGGCCGGATCCCCGGAGGCGAAGGCCGCGACCCGCTCGGAGATCGAGGTCCCTCCCGCGGACTTCGCGAGGCTCCGCGCCCCGCTGCCTCGGAAGATCGGAGAGGCCGGTCCCGTCGAGGAGGTGGAAGGCGCTTTTGCCGTGCGCGTGCTTCTCGCTGAAAGCACCGGGGCCGTTCGCTATGCCGCGTTCTCCGTGAGGAAGAAGAGCCGGGAGGACTGGTGGCGAGGGATCGAGAGCGGCCTCACCGCCGCGACGGTTCGTGCCGTGGCTCACGAGGGGGCCGCCCTCCCCGCGGCCCGCGCGACCAGGAGCGCTGCTTCCGCCGCGAGCCTGCCGAAGTCCAGCGCCTTCGCGTGCACCGACGACGTATGGGACAACAGGTCGCTCGGCAGGACCTACCCGCCGCCTCGCTTCGGGGCGACCGCCGTCTGGACCGGCACCGAGATGATCATTTGGGGAGGGACCTACGCGGGTACCGTATGGAATGACGGATTCCGCTACGATCCCGCGACCGACACGTGGGCGGCCATCAGCTCCGTGGATGTGCCGAACTACAGGTTTGCCCATACCGCGGTCTGGACCGGCGAGGCGATGGTCGTCTGGGGTGGGCGGGAATTCGATGACGTTACCGGACAGACGAAGGCCGCGAGCTCCGGAGGGAGATATTTCCCGCTGACCGACACCTGGGCCGCGACGGCCGATCTGGGCGCCCCGAGCCCGCGCGCTTACCATACCGCGGCCTGGGCGCCGACCCAGGGCACCATGCTGGTCTGGGGCGGGCAGTATTCCAGCGCGCCTGACAACAGCAATGCGATTCCTCTCGGTAACGGTGCCAGGTACGACCCGGCCTCCGACATCTGGACGCCGATCTCCACGGTCGACGCGCCCTCGGCGCGCGCGTATCACACAGCGGTCGTGATGGGCGGGGAGATGATCGTTTGGGGTGGTACCGATGGAACCAACGACCTCAACACCGGAGGTCGCTACGAATTCGCCGGCGGCACTTGGTTGCCGACGCGGGTCGAGGCGTCCGAGAGCGAGGCGAATCCCTCGACACCCGCTCCTTCGCCCCGGCGGGGCCATACGGCGGTCGTCGCAGGAGGCCGAATGATCGTGTGGGGCGGGCGTGAAGGGCCGGCCCCGGGCACCGGGCTCCCGACGGGCGGGAGCTACGATCCCGTGACCGACACTTGGGGGAGCACGGGGGAATCCGGCGCCACGGTCGCACGTTACCGGCACACCGCAGTCTCGACGGGCGACAAGATGATCGTGTGGGGCGGCGAAAACAGCACGGGATTCCTGGACTCCGGCGGCATGTACGATCCCACCACGGGATCCTGGACTGCCATTTCCCAGCAGAGCGCGCCGGCCGTCCGCGCAGACCACGTCGCCGTCTGGACGGGTAGCGTCATGATCGTCTGGGGAGGCACCGCGGATCCCGGGGGAAACGACGCCCTCGTCTCGGGTGGAAGGTTCGACCCCGTGACCGATACCTGGACGCCTACGGACTTCGGCCCTAGGCCGCGATTCCAGCACAGCACGGTGTGGAACGGCCGGGATGTCGTGGTCTGGGGCGGCAACGACGGCTCGTTGAACCTCCAAAGCGGCGCCCGGTACGACCCCACCCTCGATGTCTGGGTGCCGCTGCCTTCCTCCGGCCTCACCGGGCGCAGGCAGCACACGGCCGTGTGGACGGGGGACCACATGATCGTGTGGGGCGGATTCGGGTTCGACCCGGTGGCGAACCTGGACGGCCCGCTCAGGGACGGGCGGCGGTACGATCCGCTGAGGGACGGGTGGCTCAGGATGTCCATCGATGCGCCGTCCGGGACCCAGGTGCCTCTGTCGGCGCTCGCCCCCATCGGCCGGTGGGCCCACACGGCGACCTGGCTGACCTGGCAGCAGGAGGGTCAGACCCTGGGTCGGATGGTGGTGTGGGGTGGGCTGGGTCGCGACGTGAATGGCAATACCGTCGCTGCCGGGATCGCGGACAACCACAAGGTGTGCAGCGTGACGACCTCCGTTTCCTGCACCGAGAACGAGCAATGCCCTTCGGGGGAAACGTGCAGCAGCCACCTCCCCTCCGCGCGGTACGATCCCACGAACGACAGATGGGAGCCGATCGCGGCCTCGAGCGCTCCGACACCCCGCTTCGAGCACATCGCGGTCTCGACCGGCTCGAAGATGATCGTCTGGGGCGGCGACGACGGCACGGCTGGCGAATTCGGGTCGGGTGCCAAGTTCGGCTCGGGCAGCACTTACGATCCCGCCGCGGACACTTGGACGAGCGTCCCTCTCGTGAATGCGCCCTCGGCGAGGTCGCGGCACACCGCCACATGGACCGGGTCGCAGATGGTCGTCTGGGGCGGGACCGACGGGACATCCGCCCTCGGGACCGGAGCAGGCTATGATCCGGCGGGCGCGGGGACATGGACTGCACTACCCACTTCCGGGGCGCCGTCGCCACGCTTCTGGCACACGGCGGCGTGGACCGGCCGCGAGGTGATCGTCTGGGGCGGCAACGACGGCTCCGCGGATCTCGATTCCGGTGCCCGGTTCGACACCACCGCGGGGACCTGGCTGCCCGTGTCGGCGGTCGGCGCCCCCGCGGCGCGGTCGCAGCACGGCTCGGCCTGGACCGGGAGCTTCATGGTCGTGTGGGGCGGGTTGGGGGCCGGTGCCGTGCTCGGCTCCGGCGGCACGTACCTGGTCGATCAGCTCGTCGACAACGACCACGACGGGTACACACCGTGCACGGGCGACTGCAACGACGGGAACCCCGCCGTCCATCCCGGCGCCACCGAGACCTGCAACGGGATCGACGACAACTGCAACGGGCAGATCGACGAGGGGCTTCCCATCCCGACGTGGCACAACGACGCCGACGGGGACGGGTTCGGGAGTGAAACGGATATCGTCGTGGCGTGCTACTCGCCGCTGCCGTACAGCGTCTGCAGCTCTTCCTTCCTGATCCGGTGCTGGAGCGACCGCGATTGCCCGGCGACGGAAACGTGCAGCAGACAGATGCAGTACCTCTCGACCGGCGGCGACTGCGACGATACGAATCCGGGCGTCCATCCCGGCGCGACCGAGATCTGCAACCTGATCGACGATAACTGCAACGGGCAGATCGACGAGGGACTCCCGACGGGCGCGTTCTACCCCGATGTCGACCACGACCTCTACGGCGACTCGGCGAGAGTCATCAACGGATGCCAGCTCCTTCCTTACAAGGTTTGCAGCGCGACGTGGGCGACCGAGTGCAGCTCGGACGCCGAGTGCCCGAAGGGGCAGTGCAGCGCGTCGCACCTCCCCTGCGACACCAACAGCGACTGCGTGTGCTCGGGCGACGTGTGCGTGGGGAAAGAGACGTGCAGCCGCGAGGTCGATTACCTTGCGACCGGCGGCGACTGCAACGACCTGAACCCCGGAATCAAACCCGGAGCGCTGGAGGTCTGCAACGGGATCGACGACAACTGCGACGGGCAGATCGACGAGGGACTCCCCAAAGAAACGGCCTACCGTGATGCCGACGGGGACGGCTTCGGCGACCCGAACGTCACGCTGCAGTCGTGCCTCCCGCGCCCGGGCTGGGTGGATAACGGCTGCGACTGCAACGACAGCAACCCGAACGTCTACCCAGGCGCCCCCGAGATCTGCAACGGAATCGACGACAACTGCAACGGGCAGATCGACGAAGGGACGACGACGGGCACGTGGTACCCCGACGTCGACGGAGACCTCTACGGCAAGTCGACGGGGACCCTCGAAGGGTGCCGGCCCCTTCCCTACAAGGTGTGCGCCACTACAACGACCATCGAGTGCAGCACGGACGCCGAGTGCCCGAAGGGGCAATGCAGCTCGTCGCACGACCCGTGCGACACGGCCGCCGATTGCTCGCCTTGCGAGACGTGCAACGGGAAAGAGACGTGCAGCCGCGAGGTCGACTACGTCTCGGTCGGCGGCGATTGCAACGACTACAACGCGGCGATCAACCCTGGTGCTCCGGACAACACGTGCGACAACGTCGACGACAACTGCAACGGCTTGATTGACGACGGTTTCATTACCTGCGGGCTGGGGGTTTGCACGAACACGACGAAGGCATGTTCGGCGCCGGGGTTCAAAGGGCAATGCAGCGTGACGACGGCCACGAAGTGCAACGCCAACGCAGACTGCACGAAGAAGGTGTGCAGCGTGACGACCAGCCGCGGTTGCACTGCCGACGCTCAGTGCCCGGCGGGAACGTGCAGCATCCTCGGCAACACTTGCCACGTCGCCGCAGACTGCTACCCCAACGAGACCTGCGTCGGAGGGGAGACATGTACCGGGTCGGAAACATGTGTCCTTCCGTCCTGCACGCCCGTGCACCCGGCCGGGTTGTACGAAGAGGGCGTGGAGACCAAGTGTGACGGGCTGGACAACAACTGCGACGGCAGGGTGGACGAGCTCATCACGACCTGCGTTTTCCCGGATTCCGACAACCATGTGTGCAGCGTGACGACCTCCCTCACGTGCACGACCGACGATCAGTGTCCGTTGGGGACATGCTTCGGCCAGGCCTGCACCACCGATGCGGAGTGCTCCACGGGCGAGACCTGCGTCGATAGGAGCTGCAAGGGCGGGTCCTGCCACGCAAACGCGGATTGCTCGTCCAGCGAGGTGTGCGTCGCAGGGGAGACGTGCATCGGGGACGGCGTGGGGGTGGTCGACGATTTCTGCGGTGCCGTCCCGAAACACGGGACGTGCGGCTGCAACCTCACCCCCGACGCGCATCAAAGCCCGATACCGGGAGACAACTGCCCGTGCGTCTACAATCCCGACCAGGCCGACCGGGACGGGGATGGAGTCGGCGACGCTTGCGACAACTGCCCCGATGTCGTGAACCCCAGCCAGCTGGACTTCGACCGCGACGGTGTGGGCGACGCCTGCGAGAGCGCCGTCATGACGGCCGACGGCGACAATTCCGGGCGGGTCGACGGCCTGGATCTCTCGAGGCTCGGACGCGCGTGGGCGACATCGCTCTACATGAAGTCGTGCCAGCCCCCGTTCCAGACCGAGGACCCGCACTTCGACAGGGCCGTGGACTTCAACAAGGACGGGAAGATCGACGGGGACGATCTGGCGTTCATGGCCCAGTACTTCGGCCAGTCGGTGTCGAAATGACGTCGCGCAACGAGTCGCGAAGGGCAGGAAGCATGAGAAAACCCATGAACCCGACTAGCACCGCCCGCCGCGGGGAGGAGCGATTCCTTCCGTCGATGCTGATCGTCGCCTGCCTGCCGCTTCTCCTGTACTGCGGCGGCGGCGGCGGCGGCGGCGGAAACATCCTCCCGCAGGTGAAAACCCCGACCTTCAAGGCGAGCGGGACGGCCAGCGCGCCGGACCTCGTGACGCTCTCCTTCGGCGGGACCGCCCCGGGCAGTCTGATCCAGACGGACGTGAAGCTGGGAGGACCGACGACGTCGTCGAGCATCTACTCCTTTTCCTTCTATCTCGTTCTCTCGAACCCCTCGATCGTTCGGGAGGTCACAGCGGTCGCCGGGAACGCGTTGACCGGCGACCAGTCTCCCCCCCAGGTGTCGCTTCAAGGCGACCGGGTCGTGGTCGGAGTGACCAAGTTGGGCCCGATCCCCGGGAACGGCGTCGGAACCGATGGCGCGACCATCGCGGGCCTGATCTTCAAGTTGGAGCCGACTAGCCCCGGGACGACGACGCTGACGTTCGACCCAACGAATGCGATCGTCCAGGATCCTCAAGGCGTGACGATCGGCACCATCAAATTCGATTCGGCAAGCGCGGAGATCGAGCAACCCAAGTAACCGAGGGGCCGGGCGGGGGGGAAAGCGATCCGCCGCGACGCGGGTCCGGGGTCGCCCGCAGCCCGATGCCGCCGTCAGTCCGATCCGTGAGCGGCCGGGGGGTCGATCCACCGGCCGCGCCGCTTGATCAGCTCGACGAGACGTTCCGCCGCCTCGTCGGCGGGGATGTCTTTCTCCACCATCTCGCGGCCGACGAACAGGGCGATCCGCTGCTCCCCCCAGCCGACGTAGCCGAAGTCGGCGTCGGCCATCTCACCGGGTCCGTTCACGACGCACCCCATGATCGCGATCTTGACCCCCTTGAGGTGATCGGTGCGTGCCTTGATCCGCGCGGTGGTCGTCGGGAGGTCGAACAGCGTCCGCCCGCAGGACGGGCACGAGATGAAATCGGTCCGCGTGATGCGAACCCGCGAGGCCTGGAGGAGACTGAACGCCAGGCGCCGCGAGGCGCCGGGAAGGTCCGTCCCGACGTGGACCGAGTCTCCGATCCCCTCCGAGAACAGCCCCCCGAGCGCCGATGCAGGACCGAGCAGCGGGTCGGCGTGGCGCACCGAGGGACGATCGAGGAGCACGATCGGGGCGTCGAGCCGCTCTTCCTCGAGCCTCGCCGCGAGGAGCCGGACGGGGAAGAGCGGGGAGCCGAGGCCCGGGTCGAGTGCGAGCAGGAGCGGCACCGAGGAGGCCGCGGCGCGGCGGGCCGCGGAGACGGCGAGCGCTACGGCGTCCTCCGGGCTTCCCGCGGTCGAGCCGGCCTCCAGGAGCAGCGCGTTGGCGGACCCGCTCATGCCCTCGATCAACCGATCGAGGAGGGCGCCTCGCTCGCCGGAAACCGGCGCGTGAAGGGTGACGTGAATGCGATGCGCGCGCGGGAGGACGGCTTCGAGGATCTCGAGGGATTCCGCGGGGTCGAGCCGCGGGTCGAGGCGGGCCGAAATCGCCACCGACGGCTCCGTGAGGGAGAGCCACGCGGCGAGGCGCGCGAAAGGCCCGGCGTCCTCGCGCGCGGCGAGCGTCGCTGAGAGAAGCTCGGCCCGGTTCTCCTCGGGGACCCTCGGACCGACCTCTCCGTTCACTTCTCGGCGGACCTCCTCCTCGTCGCGAAGGGAGGAAAGGAGCGGTACCTCTACCAGCACGGGCCGCGCTCCTCCGACCGTTCGAGGCCCCATGGCGATCTCTCGCGCGGCACGGCGTCCTCCGGTTCGGGCCTCCGGCCGTGGGGCGAGCGGAGCCGCGCCGGAGCCGCCCGCCACGCCGGCGACCCCCGCGTTGAACGGCGCGACCAGGGCGCGAGCCACCGGTATCTCCTCGACCGGGTCCTCTGTCAGCGAGACACGGACCGTGTCGCCGAGTCCCTCCTCGAGGAGGACGCCGATCCCGATCGCCGATTTCACCCGGCCGTCCTCGCCGTCGCCAGCCTCGGTCACGCCCAGGTGAAGGGGGTAGTCCATGCCGGCGAGGTCCATGCGGGCCACCAGCAGCCGGTACGCCCCAAGGACCACCGCCGGGTTCGAGGCTTTCATGGAGAGGACCAGGTCGCGGTACCCCTCGTCCTCGGCGATCCGCACGAACTCGAGGGCCGACTCGACCATTCCCTGGGGGGTGTCGCCGTGGCGGTTCAGGATACGGTCCGACAACGAGCCGTGGTTGGTCCCGATGCGCATGGCGACGCCGAGCTCCCGGCAGCGCCGCACGAGGGGGACGAAGAGGCGCCGGATGCGCTCGAGCTCGGCGGCGTACTCCGCGTCCGTGGTGTCGCGGCGCGCGAACCGTTTCTTGTCCGCGAAGTTCCCGGGGTTGATCCGCACCTTTTCCACGTGCTCGGCCGCCTTCATGGCCGCGGCGGGGGTGAAATGAACGTCCGCGACGAGCGGCACGCGCACTCCGCGCGCCGTCAGCTCGCGGCGGATGTTGGGGAGGTTGTCGGCGTCCGCGGAGGTGGGAACCGTGACTCGCACGATCTCGCAGCCGGCCTCCACGAGGCGCACGATCTGCGCCACGGTCGCCGCGGTATCGGTGGTGGCGGGCGTCGTCATGGACTGTACGCGGATCGGGTGGCTCCCCCCCAGGGCGACATCGCCGATCCGGACGACTCGTGTGGGCCGACGCCGATACGCGAGCGAACCGTGCCCGGTGGTCAAGGGAAGCAACCCTCTGTGGCGGATCGTTCCGCACCGGTATTCTAGCCGGCGGCCCGCGAGGGAGCGAATGTTACGGTTTCGTTTCTCGCGCCGACAGCCGGGCCGTGGCCGAAAAATGGCAGTGGCCGCGGATCCATCCTGGAAGGATACTCAGCGAGTAGGCGCTCGCTGAGAGAGGAGGAGCATTTCGTGAACAGCCGCCATCGTCGAATGGCCGTGGTCCTCGCGATCCCGGGAATCGCGGTGTGTCTTTTCGCGATCGCGGCGTTCCTGCTCGACTTCCTACACAACCGGCTTCCCTGGCTGCCGGGCGGCTCCCACCGCGCGCAGTACATGGCCCTCGGCCAGGCGTTCAGCCGGGGCTTCGTGGCCGGCTTCTTCCTCTGCTTTTTCCTGATGCTGGTGGCCGTCTCCGTGGGGACCTGGTTCGACCAGCGGCTGGCGCAGCGGAAGATCTCGCGCATCCCGCAGTGAGCTGCCCGCCTCCCTCCGCGCTCTGGTAACATGGGGCCCCTTCTCCCCGCATCGCGCCGAGAAGGAGATTCCGCGGGAGCGCGGAGGTGACCCGAATGAAAGGACGCGCGTGGATCTTCGGCTGCCTGCTCGTGGTGGCCATCGGTGTCGTGCTCGGCAAGGGGCTGTGGACCGGGCCACCCGCCGCACTGGCCGAGGGGACCGGGTCGGAGGGACGCCCCGCCGCCGCGCAGGAGCCCGCGGGCAGCGTGCTGACGTCCCCGGCTCCGGCCTCCCCGCTCCCCGAGGGGCTCGGTCCCGACGAGCGGCGGGACATCGAGGTGTTTCGCCGGGCCTCGGCTTCGGTGGTGTTCATCACGAGCATCGCGCTTCGGCGCGACTTCTGGTCGTTCGACGTGATGCAGATCCCACAAGGCACGGGGAGCGGGTTCGTCTGGGACAAGAAGGGGCACGTCGTCACGAACTTCCACGTGATCGAGTCGGGGGACAAATTCTCGGTGACTCTTGCCGACCAGTCGGAGTGGGACGCCGACGTCGTGGGCACCGCCTCCGACAAGGACCTGGCGGTCCTCAGGATCGCGGCGCCCGCGGAACGGCTGTACCCGCTCACCACCGGGCGCTCGCGCGACCTCCTCGTGGGGCAGAAGGTTCTCGCCCTCGGAAACCCCTTCGGTCTCGACCACTCGATGACGTCGGGGATCGTCAGCGCGCTGGGGCGCGAGCTGAAGTCGCCCAACGGGCGGATCATTCGCGACGTGATCCAGACCGACGCCGCGATCAACCCCGGCAATTCGGGCGGGCCGTTGCTGGACTCGGGTGGCCGCCTGATAGGAGTGAACGCGGCGATCTTCAGCCCCAGCGGCGCCTCCGCGGGGATCGGTTTCGCCGTCCCGGTGGACACGGTCAGGCACCTCGTGCCCCAACTGATCGAGAAGGGACGCGCCGTCAACCCCGGCATCGGCGTGACGCTGCTGTCGGACGCCCAGGCGAACCGATTCGGCCTCGGGGGAGCGGTGATCCTGACCGTCGTCGCCGGCGGCCCGGCGGACCGTGCCGGGATCGAGGGAATCGGCAGGAGCCGCCGAGGCTACGTGGTCGGCGACATCGTCACCGCGGTGGACGGCAAGCCCGTGAAGACGACCGACGACCTCGCGTACGCGTTCGAGACAGCGGGGGTCGATCGGACCGTCACGCTCGCCCTCGAACGCCAGGGGCGCAGGCGGGACGTGAAGGTCACCCTCGCGGACATCCGGTAGCCGGTTCGGCCGACGCCAAGGGGCTCAGCCCGTCCGCTCCCGGAGGACGCGGGGAACCTGGAATCGGACGTCCACCGGGGACTCGAGTCCTTCGCCGCCGATCCTGAGCGTCAGCACGCCGTGGAGCCCGCCTTCCGGCCGCGGGAAGTACAGCAGCGTGTGGAACCAGGTGAAGGGTCCGAGCTCGATCCGGTCGATTCGGAGCCCCCGACCCGCCAGCGTCGGGTAGAAGTTCGCCTGGACCCTGAGGCTTGTGGCGAACTGGTTGCCGACGACCATCGGGCGCGACCGGAGCAGCGACGCGTCGAACTGCCGCTTGGGATAGTTCTGGACGATCTCCGCGAACGGGACCGCATGGTACGTCTTGCCGTTCTCGTCGAGGAGGGTGAACGATTCGGGTGTCACCAAGACGCTGGACCCGGGGCCGGAGAGCCCGACCGCCACCGCGAGGGGGATGTAGCGGTCGCGGACATGCATCGCTGCCGGGTAGCTGTCCACCAGGAGCGTGAGACGATCGGTCATCCCGCGGTACGTCGCGTAGGCGTAACCTTCGCTGGTCGCGGGCGGCTCGGCTGCGCCGAGCGATAGCACGGCCGCGCCGAGGATCGCGGGAACGAAACGGAGTCTTCTCATATCGCCTCCGATCCCGCTCCGTCCCCCTGGAGCGGTTCCTTTCATTTCATTCCAAGAAACCTGCGAATCCCGAGCCAGGCGCTGCAAACGCCCCGCCCGTAAGTGACCTGCGTCGCCACCGGGGTCCGGCCACGGCTTCTTGGCGGCCGGCCGTGTGGGGCCCAGCGCGTCCAGCCGGTCTCGCCTGCGAGCCGTGGCCGGACGCCGGTGGACGCACGTGTTCGCTTTCGAGGACCGCGTGTCCTGCCGGGAGGACGCCTGATCCTTCACGAGGCCTTGTCGGGGAACGTCGCCGCGCGTGCCGCGCCCGGTCGCGGAGCCCTGAACGCGAAGGCGAGCGCCGCGGCGAGACAGACGGCGCCGCCGAGGCGGACGGCGGCGGGTGTGCCCCAAAGCTTGGCCAGGGACCCGGCCAGGAGCGATCCGAACGGGGCCATCCCGAGGAACATCAGGGCGTAGAGACTCACCACGCGCCCTCGGAGCGCCGGGGGGGCCACCAGCTGGAGGAACGCGTTGCTGGTGGCCATCTGCACGATCATCGCGGCCCCGATCACGACGAGGATCGCCGCGGAGAGCCAGAATCTCCTGGACAGCGAGAATGCCAGGAGGCTCGCGCCGAAAACGGTCATGGCCACTGCCACGATGGCGCCCGAATGCCGTGTCGACCGCCGTCCGGCGATCGAGAGGGCACCGAGGACGGCGCCGGCTCCCGCCGCGCCCATCAGGAAGCCGAGGGTCCGCTGGCCGCCCCCCAGCACGTCCCTCGCGATCGCCGGCATCAGGATCGAGTACGACATGCCGAAGACGCTCGAGACGGCGACCAGAAGGAGGATCGTCCTCACGCGCGGAGTTCTCCACGCGTAGGCGATCCCCTCGCGGATCCCGACGGCCCACGACTTTTCGTTCGGCTCCGACGCCTTCTCGCCCACGCGGATGAGCGCGAGGCCGACCAGCACCGCGAGGTACGACACCGCGTTGAGCAGGAAGCACGCCGTCTCGCCGAACTCGGCGAGGATGAGGCCGGCGACCGCCGGCCCCACGAGCCGCGCGGAGTTGAACGCCATGGAGTTCAGCGCGATGCCGTTCTGGAGGTCCTCCCGGCCGACGAGGTCGAACAGGAACGACTGACGGATCGGGACGTCGAAGGCGTTCACGGTTCCGAGGAGGAGCGCGAGGAGCGCGACGTGCCAGACCCTCACGGACCCGGTGGCGGTCAGGTAGGTGAGGATGCCCGCCTGCACCATCGAGAGGGACTGGGTCCACAGGAGCGCCCTCTTCCGGTCGACGCGGTCGGCGAGGACGCCGCCCAGGAGTGTGAACACCAGCATCGGGGAGAAGGCGCAGAACCCCACGAGCCCCAGCTGGAACGCGGAGTTCGAGAGGCGGAACACCAGCCAGCCCTGCGCCACCGATTGCATCCAGGTTCCGATGAGCGACACGAACTGCCCGCTCCAGTAAAGGAGGAAGTTCCGGTGCCTCAAGGCGCGGAAGGTTCCCGGGGCGAGCGGGAGGATGCGCCCTTCACGCGGGATCGTCATGAGTCGCCGATTCTAGCCCGTGCCGCGCCGCGTCGCCTGGGGCAGGGGTTGGCCGGCGAACGGCGCGTGGGCTACATTCTGCGCGCGAGAAACGGAGGACCCCGAGGTGCCCCAGAGACCGTCGAAACGACTTCAGACGTTCCCCAATCCGGAGCCGGGGCGCGACTACTCGATCGATTTCGTCTGCCCCGAGTTCACGTGCCTATGTCCGAGGACCGGACAGCCGGATTTCGCGACGATCGCGATCTCCTACGTGCCCGACCGCACGTGTGTCGAGCTG
Organism: Acidobacteriota bacterium; assembly: GCA_041494445.1. Taxonomy (GTDB): domain Bacteria; phylum Acidobacteriota; class Polarisedimenticolia; order Polarisedimenticolales; family JAIQFR01; genus JAIQFR01. The sequence continues at coordinate 22,892 of JBGQAU010000025.1, forward strand.
AAGTCCCTGAAGCTCTACCTCTGGTCGTTCCGGAACGAGGGGCACTATCACGAAGCGGTGACCAACCGGATCCTCGACGATCTGGTGGCCGCGGTCCGGCCCCGCCGAATGCGCGTCGTCGGGGACTTCAACGTCCGTGGCGGGATCCATACGGTCGTCACCGCCGAGCACGAGGCGCCGCCACGGCGCGGCAAGGCGCGTCAGCGGGGCAGGGCCTCGTCCAAGGCCTCCCGGTAGCGCTCGAGCGTTTCCTCGCCGAACAGGCAGAAGATCACCCTCCGCGGCGGGATGCCGGACTCGAGATGCCGGACCGCCTCCCCGAGGAGGATCCGGGCCGCGCGATCGACCGGAAAGCCGAAGATCCCCGTGGAGATCGACGGGAGGGCGATGGATAGAAGCCCCTTCTCCGAAGCGCGGGCCAGCGCCTCCCGGCAGGCGGAGGCGAGCAGCCTGTCGCTCCCGGCGGGGTTCTGCCGTCCCCAGACGGGTCCGACCGCGTGAATCACGAACCGGGCGGGCAGATGTCCGCCGGCGGTGACTACCGCGCCGCCCTCCGGACAGCCCCCGATCCGGTCGCATTCCTCCTGGATCGCCGGCCCGCCTCGCCTCCGGATGGCCCCGGCCACGCCTCCGCCGAGCCGGAGCGCGGAGTTCGCGGGGTTCACGACCGCGTCCGCGTCGAGTAGCGCGATGTCCCCTTCCACGAGCTCCAGGGAACCTCCCCCGACGGATCTGGAGTCGCGCGGCGCCATGGCGGATCCTCCCGGGGCCGGTGCGCGGCCCCGGGCCATCTTATTCCGGAAGAGTGGCTTGGGAGCGTCCGTTCCGATTCCCTTGGCCCCGCCCGTGGCCGATGGTATATTCCCGGCGCCACGGAGCGCCCCAGGGCGCCCCTTTTGAAAGGAGGAGGTGTCGAATCGACGAGAAGGTCCGTGTCAACAACCAGATCCGCCTGAGTCCCGTCCGCCTCATCGACGCCGAAGGCCAGCAGGTCGGCGTCGTTCCCCTCGAAGAAGCCCGCCGGTTGGCGGAGGATGCCGGCCTCGACCTCGTCGAGGTGGCCCCCGAAGCGCGCCCCATCGTCGTAAGGATCATGGACTGGGGCAAACACCGGTTCGAGACCGCGAAGAAGACCCGCGAGGCGCGAAAGAAAGAGAGCCGAATCACCGTCAAGCAGATCAAGCTGCGCCCGAACATCGACGACCACGACCTCGAGACCAAGCTCTCGCATGCCCGCCGCTTCCTCCTCGATGGGGACAAGGTCAAGGTCACCATCATGTTTCGCGGGCGCGACCTGCGGCGGCCGGAGAACGGTCGGAAGGTCCTGGACAAGGTCATCGAGATACTCGCCGACGCGGCTTTGATCGAGTCGGCCCCGGGCGAGATCATCAACCGCGACATGAGCATGGTCCTCGGGCCGCGCAAACACTGACGCCCCGCGCCGGTCCCGCCCGCGCATCCCGCGCCGGCGGCGCCCCTCGGGCCCGTCCGGCGCCAAGCGTGCGAGGCCGAGCCTCGGTGCGCGACCCTTCGAAACTGGAGGCCGCCGTGATGACCGTCCGCAGCCCTCTCGTGTGGTTGGCGCTTTCCGTCCTCGCCGCCTTCGCCGTCCCACTGATCGCGAAGGAGTCCGCGCGAGGAGGGGGGGCGCCGCGCCGGGTCTTCCCCTTTGCCGCCACCGAGTCGGTCCTGGACAACGGGCTCCGGGTCGTCGTGGTGCCGATGGACAGCCCGGGGATCGTGGCGCACTACGTCGTGGTGCGCGCGGGCTCTCGGAACGAGGTGGAGCCGGGTCTTTCCGGGTTCGCCCACTTCTTCGAGCACATGATGTTCCGCGGCACCGAGCGGTTCCCGTCGGACAAGTACAACGATGTGCTCAAGCGGCTCGGCGCCGACTCGAACGCGTTCACCACCGACGACTGGACCTGCTACCACGTCGTCGCGGCGTCGTCCGCGCTCGAGACGCTGATGGACCTCGAGTCGGACCGGTTCATGCACCTGGAGTACGCGGTCGAAGCGTTCCAGAAGGAGGCCGGCGCGGTCCTGGGAGAGTACAACAAGAACTTCTCGGTCCCGTTCATGTCGATCCACGAGAAGCTCCGCGAGACCGCCTTCGACCGGCACACCTACAGGCACACCACCATGGGCTTCCTGAAGGACATCGAGGACATGCCCAACCAGTACGACTACAGCCTGAAGTTCTTCGAGCGGTGGTATCGCCCGGACAACTCCGTGCTGGTGGTGGCGGGGGACGTGGAGCCCGGCCGTGCCCTGGATCTGGCGAGGAAGTACTACTCCCCGTGGAAGAAAGGAGCCGCGTCGCTCACGACGACGGTGGACGGGCCGCAAGGCGGGGAGCGCAAGGCCCACATCGCCTGGAGGAACCCGACTCTCCCGTACCTGGTCCTGTCCTGGCGCGTTCCCGCGTTCCGGCCGGACTCCGTCGAGGATCGATCCCTCGACGTGCTGGCCGCGGCGGCGTTCTCCGAGACGAGCCCGCTCTACAAGGACCTGGTGCTCGACAAGCAATGGGTGGACATGCTCTCGGCGAGCCACGAGGAGAGGCGGGACCCTTACCTGTTCACGGTGATGGCGCGCGTCAAGGACCCGGCGAAGGTCGGCGCGGTCCGCGAGGCGATCGAGGCCACCCTCAGGGCCCTCGGGCGCAAGTCGCTTCCCGCCACGAGGATCGCCGCGGTGAAGTCGAACATCCGCTACGCCTTCCTTGCCGGGATGGACACGCCTGGCCGCGTCGCCGAGACCGTGGGGGGGTTCGTGCAACTCACCGGTGACGTCTCCTCCATCGAGAAGACTTACGCGACCTTCGAGGAGGTCACGGGGGAGCGTGTTCGGGACGTCGCGGCCCGGTTCTTCAAGCCCGAGAACCGGACCGAGGTCACCCTGGCGTACGAGAAGGAGGGCAAGTGATGATCAAGCTCACGCACCTCATCCCTGCGGTCGCTTTCCTGGCGGCCGGGTGCATCGCCGTGGGAGGCAAGGGGGCGGCCGCCGCGGGCGCCGCCGGCGTTCCCGCGTCGCTCGTGCCATCCAAGGACAACCCGCTCGTCGCCGTTCGGGTCCTGTTCCACGTGGGCAGCGTGGATGATCCGCGGGGTAAGGAGGGGCTCGCGGACCTCGCCGCGGCGATGCTCGCCGAGGGCGGTTCCAGGAAACTCACGTATTCCCAGCTCCTCGACGCCCTGTTCCCGATGGCCGCCTCGATCGGCGTCCGGGCCGACAGGGAGGTCACGGTGGTCTACGGGACGGTCCACCGCGACAACCTCGCGGGCTACTACGCCCTTCTGCGTCAGGTCCTTCTGACGCCGCGCTTCGACGCGGCGGACTTCGAGCGATTGCGGGCCGATCAGCTCAACGATCTCACGACCAGGCTCCGGGCGGCTGACGACGAGAACCTGGGGAAGGAGGCGCTGGCGGCGGCGATGTACGCCGGCCAGCCCTATGGCCGACCGGTCTCGGGGACGGTCGCGGGTCTCAGGTCGATCAAGCTCGACGACGTGAAGTCGTTCTGGGCCGGGCACTACACCCGAGACAACGTCGAGCTGGGGCTCGCCGGCGGGTACCCCGAGTCGTTCGCCCGAGAGGTCGCCGCCGACCTCACGAAGCTCCCGGAGGGGACGCCGAAGCGGGCGGAGATCCCGGTGCCCCGCGCGCCCGAGGGGATCGAGGCGACGATCGTCACCAAGCCCGCGCGCGCGGCCGCGATTTCCATCGGGTTCCCGCTGGCCGTGACGCGGTCCGACGACGACTTCTACCCGCTGATGGTGGCGAACTCCTTCCTCGGGGAGCACCGGACCTTCAACGGCCGGCTCATGAACGCGATGCGCGCCGAGCGCGGTCTGAACTACGGCGACTACTCGTACGTCGAGAGCTTCCTCCAAGAGGGCGGCTCGACCTTCCCGCGTCCGAACACGCCTCGTCGCCGGCAGGCGTTCACGATCTGGATCCGGCCGGTCTCGCCGAAGACCGCCCACTTCGCGATCCGCCAGGCGATGCGCGAGCTCGATCGGCTGGTGCGCGAGGGGATGACGAAGGCGGATTTCGAGGCGACCCGGGACTTCCTGCTGAGCTACAGCCGGCTCTTCACGCAGACCGCCTCCCGGCGGCTCGGCTACGAGATGGACGGGAAGTTCTACGGGAAGGGAAGCCTCGTGGACGAGCTGCGGAAGCGGCTCCCCGCGATGACCGTCGAGCAGGTGAACGCGGCGATCCGGAGGCATCTCCAGGCCAAGAACGCCTACCTCGCCGTGGTGACGGACGAGGCCGCGGCGAAGGGACTGGCCGAGGCGCTGGCGTCCAACGCGCCGTCGCCGATCGAGTACGCCACGGCCACGAAGCCGGAGGTGCTCGAGGAGGACAAGGCGATCGCGGTGTTCCAGCTCCAGGTCGATCGCGACCGGCTGCGGATCGTGCCGGCGTCGGAGATGTTCGAGAAGTAGCCGGATCCGCCGCGAGCCGGCGCCGGGCTTCGGGTCAGAGGCGCGCCATCCCGGCGCCTTCGACCGACGCAGAGCTTTCTAGCGGGGCGCCCCACAGGTCCGCAGGTTCTCGTGACAGGTGGCGCACATCGCGACGAGGGTGCTCGGGGCATCCAACTCACCGCCGCTCCGGCGATGCGCATCGAAGCCCGCGCCGAGCCGCTGGGGACATCTCGACCCCGGGTGGTGGTCGCACGCCGTCATCTCGCATTCGCACCGCCCCCCGGCCCGTTTGTAAAGCGCTTTCCGAATCACGTCTGAAATCGCCATCCGTACCTCCTCGCCGCGCCCAGGCGCCGACGAGTCAAACGCGACCCTTTCGGAATCAACGACTTGCGCTATTTATTCGCCCATGGGGCAGTGCCTGTCGCGATCTGCACCACTTGCGATGCTATATATACCATTTTTGCGTTGACAATCAACATATTCACGGGTAGGTAAGAGGCATGGGACGAGCAGCGGTTCGGACGTCTCCCGCCGTCGGCCGGTTCCTTCGGGAGAAGAGGAAGCAACTGCGTCTCACCATCCGGGCGGTTTCCAACGAGCTTGCGGAGAGAGGGGGACGTCTTCCCGAGTCGACCCTCGTGAGGATCGAGCAGGGAAAGCTGGACCCAGGGGTCTGGCGCCTGCACCAATTGCTGCGTCTCTACGCCGTCCCGCCGCACCTCGTGGCGGACCTCATCGAGATGGAGGAGCTCGCGGTAGCGCAGCCGCCGGAGGGCGACCTCGAGACCCTGTATCGGGAAGGAGTCGAATGCTGGAAGCGAGGGGACACCTCGCGGGGCCTGGCGTACCTCTTCGCCGTCCGTGAACGTGTCCCGTCGGACGCGGAGTCGCGCGTCCTCCGGCAGCGTGCGACGCTCGCCTTCGCGATCTACGCCCGGAACCTCGGCAAGCTCCAGCTGGCGCGCCAGGTCCTGGACGACCTTCTGTGCGAGCCACCGGACCGTTCCCTCGTGGTGAACGTCCTCGTCCTGGCTTCGACCGTCTGGGGCGGTCTCCGCGCGACGGACGCGGCGCTGGCGTTCATCGAACACGCCGCGACGCTTCTCCCGCCGGAGGATCCCGAGCTCGCGGCGTGGGTCCTCCACCAGAACGCGCGACTGCTCGTGTCGACGGGGCGAACGGAAGAGGCCGAACGGGTTCTATTGAGGGCCCGCGCCTCTTACGAGGCCGCCGGAGACCTCTACGGCGAAGGGAAGGCGCTGCTCTCCGCGATCTTGGTGCGTGACGCGCAAGGGGCCCTCGCGGCGGCGATTCGGGCGGCGGGAGAAGCCATCCGGTTCGCCGAGGCACACGAGCTCACGCGGCTCGCGCTGTTGGGAAGGATCGAGCTCGGCCGTCTCTTCTCGAAGTCGGGCTCGACCGAGAAAGGTCTCGGGGTCCTCCAACAGGCGCTGGGACAGGCGATTCAGGTGGGCGACCGAAACGCCGAGTTCGTCGCCCGGTACTGCCTCTGGAAGGCGCACGCGGAGCTCGGCGACCAAGATCGCGCCCGATTCGAGTTCGAAGCCGCGAGCTACTGTGTGCGATTCGTGGACGAGGCTTCTCCCGAGGCCGACGAGATTCGGGAACTCGGTGAAGAAGGAGGGCACCATGGCCCACTTCGTGCGAACCGTCCTCCGGGCTAGCGTCGGCTGTCTCCTCTGCCTTCTGCCCGGCTTGGCGCTCGCCTCGGATCCGCCGGATTCGGCGATGAACCCTCGCAACGGGTCAATCGAGACCGCCGACTCCCACTGGGCCGGCAACGGCTTCATCGTCCGCCACGCCATCAACCCGGGCCGCGGTCAATCGCCCATCGTGTTCGACGTTTCAACCGATCAGGGCGGCGATCCGGATCCTCGGCTCGCCATCGGCTCGAACGGCGACACCTGGGTCACATGGCGGAGGAGCACACCGACGAGCCAGGTGCTCATCCGGAAGCGGATCTATTCCACGGGCACATGGTCGGAAGAGCGCCTGGCGAGCGCGAGCGGGGAGATCGCCGTTCGTCCGCGGATCGTGCATGACGGCGCGAACCCGTGGGTGGCGTATCTGGTGCCCGCGACCGGAGGCACGGCCGTCGAGACGGTGCGGATCATCGACGACGGGCCCGACCCGTTTGGCCCCACGGTCGTGTCCACCACGAGCTACACCGGAGACCTGGACGTGCAGATCAACGCCGAATCGGGCCACCTGTGGGTCACCTGGGTGGACAGCGCTTCGACGGTGGGGTGGTGCACGAATGACTACGGCACGAGCACGTGGAGCTCGCCCAGCTACGAATCGTACACCGGCGAGTCGGTGGCGGCGGCGAGGGTGAGAATCACGACGACGGTGCTGGGCGACTGAGGCCGCGCGTCCGAAGGTGGCGGAGGAGGTCCGGGCCGCCTCCCGGCGCCGGAGGCTCTGAGCGATGGCGGTTTCCTTTCGCGTCGACACGGCCAACGCCATCGTCTTCAGCGAGGCACACGGCCGACTGACCGGCGACGACCTGCTCGACTTCCAGAAGCGCCTCCGTGAAGATCCCGACTTCAGCGGCGATTCCCGACATCTGCTCGACCTCCGGGACCTGGACCGAATCGACGTCTCGATGGCGGTGATCCGCCGGCTTGCGGCGGGACACGTCTTCCAGAGGGGCTCGCGGCAGGCCTACGTCGTCACCAGCAACCAGGCATTCGCGCTGGCCCGGGTGTTTAGAGCCCTGGCAGCGGAGTCTTCCGGCGACCTGGAAATCTTCCGTGACCTCGAGCAGGCGCGGGAGTGGCTCGGGTGCTAAGGGGTACGGCAGGCGTGTTTCGGTACACGAACGGCTCCGGTGGAAACGAAGATCCGTCGGACCGGCGCGCCTAGCGGCACTCGCAGGGAACCTGCTCGCCGTTCACACCGCTCCCGGCGAGGAAGCACCCGCCGGACCGCTCGGTGCCGCCGTTGGCCTCGGTGCACGGGAGCCACTCTCCGGTGCCACTGTCGGTGGCGCAGCTGGCGTCGCAGCCGCTCGCGTCGCACCCCGAGCTCGACGCAGCCACGCATTCCTGATGGCAGTGGTCCGGATCGCGCCAGGTGAAACCGTACCCGCCCCCGGGAATGAGCGGCCGGGGCGGGCAGTAGAACGTCGAATCGTAGTGATGATCGCTGTACCCGCAGGTGCGCCCCGACGGGCAGCCGCCTCTCAGCGTTGAGTCCGTCGAGTGACAGGCGAACAGTGTTCCCGCCAGGGCGACCGCGACGAAAACGAGCTTGCGCATGGCCGCCCCCGATTCTCCCCTCGGTCCGATCGAGCCCGAAGAATGTTCTCACGCGGCGGCGGCGGGATCCTACCCCCCAACCCCTCGCGCACCAATAAGGCGCGGCGAACATGCGCGTCGAGCCCGGAAGTTCGATTCCACCGCGGAATCCACGCCGGCAGTGTTACGCTGAAGCCACGGAGGTGGCAACCATGAGGACATCGAGCGCTCCGGCTCTCGGGCTCTGCCTGCTCGCGATGCTCGGGTGCGCCCGCGGGGACGGGGCGGCCGCTCCGGCGCCCGCGAGCGCCGTGTATCCGATCGACGAGGCGTTCGTGGACGCGGGCGGAGTTCTGATCTACACGGTTTCGATGGGACGAGGCGCCCCGCTGGTGATCCTCCACGGCGGTCCCGGCGCCTCGCACGACTACTTTCTGCCGTACCTGCTGCCGCTGGCCCGCCACAACCGGCTGGTGTTCGTCGACGAGCGGGGCTCGGGGAAGTCCGAGAAGCTGGAGGACGTCGAGCAATACACCGTCGAGGCCATGGTCGAGGACCTCGAGGCGGTGCGCAAGGCGCTCGGCTTCGGCAAGATCAATCTGCTCGGACACTCTTTCGGGGGCGTGCTGGCACAGGCGTACGCGCTGAAGTACCAGGACAATCTGTCGCACCTCGTGCTGTGCAGCACGTTCGCCAGCACGAAGGGGCTCAACGAGGTCTTCCGCCGGATGAAGGCGGACATGGCGCCGGAGCTGCGCGCCCGCATCGACAAGATGGAGGCGGAAGGCCTGTTCGGGCACGGCAAGGACTACGAGAAGAACCGCTACACGAACGAGTACATGATCGCGGCCTGGGGCGAGGGCTACTTCCCTTACCTCTACCAGAGCCATCCCGACCCCAATCTCGACCCGGTGCAGATGGGCAACACGGCGTGGGACCTGTATCGCGAGATGTGGGGCTCGCACGGGGAGTTCGTCGTCGACGGCAACCTGGCTTCGGTGGAGTACGCCGATCGGCTGGGGTCGATCAACGTGCCAACGCTGATCACCGTCGGCGACCACGACGAGTGCGACCCGTCGCTCGCTCGCGACATGCACCAGAGGATTCGAGGGTCGAGCCTCGTGATCCTGCCGAAGAGCGGCCACCTGACGTTCGTCGATCAGCCGGCGACCTTCAATCGCGTGGTGGACGAGTTCCTCAATCCCGTCGTGAAGTGAAACGTCCCTGAGGGAATCCTCGTCCGTCCCGCGCTGACCGAGCGGGAAACGCATGGCGCGGATCCGCCGCAGCCGCGGCGAGGGGGACACGCCTCAGAAATCGCGTGTGAGAATGTCGGTGGCTCGCCGGCAGATCTCGCGCCCGTAGTCCACCCACGTTCCCTGTCCCCAATAGCGGTAGCAGCTCGTCTGCGAGACCAGGAGGTGGAACAGCGCGTTGCGGTAGCGACGCTCGCACGTCGGCAGGCCGGGCTTGAGCACCTTCTCGTGGAACAGCGAGCTCGCGCGTTCCATCGGTCCCACCAAGGCGTCGTAGCCTCGCACCCACGAGATGTCGTTCGTCCAGCTTCCGCCCTCGACGTGAAAGCGCGAATCCTCCTTGCGCAGCTCGCCGATCACTCGGGCCAGCTTGTCCGGCCCCTCGCCCGGCTCGAACCGATCCCGGATCCGTTTTTGAAAGACCGGCTGCAGGGCGGGCAGCTGTTCCATTCCGATCCCGCTCGCGAGCAGGTGCTCGAGGTACTCCGTGACGCTCATCAACACCGTGTCGGAGCCGGAGGACTCGCGGACGGCCTCCATGTACTTGGGAGGAAACTCGTTCATCATGACCCCGCCGTTCTCGCCGTCGGCGATCTGGGTCACGAGCGGCGGAACCGACTTTCCCTCGAGATCCCAGCGAGAGAGCCCTTTCGCCTCGTAGTAGGGCTGCATCTGGCCGACCAGCTTGGTGTCGCTACCCTGGGTCTTGATGACCGCCAGGATCACCGCGGTGTCGCCGTCGGAGTTCGTGCAGAGGAGCCGGTGGGGCAGGTGCTTCCGCTCGGGAGCTTTCCCGTCCGGTTGCTCGACGGAGTGCTCCTGGACCAGTACCCAACGGTAACCGCAATCGCAGAGCGTCCTGACGAACTCGTAGGCGACGTCCGGATGGTTCGGCAGCGCCATTTCGGCGGGCGAGAAACCACGCACTCGGCCGAGCGCCTCGAGGCCGAAGATCGCAGCGAAGTGGTGCTGCCAGGCCTTCACGTGCAGGCGATAGTCCTGGACCGGCGTCGACGGCGCGACCGGATGCCCCCACGCGCTCCCGAGCCATTCGACCGCGCCCCGGTACGCAGGATCGCAGGTCACCGCGCGCAGGTTGTCGACGACATCGTCGAGTCGCATTTCCCAAAGGCCGTGGAGCAGCGTCCCGGAGTAATCGAGCATCACGCGCGGCTGCCGGCCCTCACGGAGCAGCTGGGGAACGACCTCGCCCATCCGCCCGTAACACCGGCGAAACACGGGAGCGTTGTGGTTGTCACCGATTTGCGGGTTGTCCATCATGTACTTCAGATTGCTGATGATGGCGGCACTGCCGAGGTCATCGCCGCCCGCCGGGATCAGGGGTTGATGCATGTGCAGGGCGATCGCGGCCGCGCTGCGGATCCGACCGAAGTCGAATCCGTCCTCGACCGGAAACACCCGACGCTCCCGCTGCCCGATTGCGGTGTCCAGGATCAGAGGCTCGGCGCCGCAGATGTTGGGCAGGCCGTCGACGGACTCGGGCAGCGTCTCCATCGTTCGACTCCGGTCACGCCAAAGGACCCGGGGCCGGTCGCGCCCAGCGCCGTCACTTGTGGCGGATGTGCTCGTAGATGTTCAGGTAGTGACTTCCGGGGTGGTTCCACGAGTAGTCGGTCCGCATCCCGTTCAGCATGAGATGGCGGAACTCCTCGGGGTACGCGAACCAGAGCCCGAACGCCCGACGCAGCGCCGACTCGATCCCGGTGTAGTCCGGCTCGTTGAAGACGTAGCCGTTTCTCCGCTCCTGGGACCAGGGTGAGTAGTCACGATCCATGACCGTGTCGGCGAGTCCGCCCACGGCCCGGACGATCGGCACGGTACCGTATTTCAGCGCGATCATCTGCACCAGGCCGCACGGCTCGTAGTTGCTCGGCATCACCAGCATGTCGGCGCCCGCATAGATCAGATGGGCGAGGTTCGCGTCGAACCCGAACTCGAGATGGCAGTCCGGATTGTCGTTGAGATAGTGCTTGAGGTGCCAGAAGTAGCCGTCGATCGAGGGGTCCGGGCTCGATCCGAGCAGCACGAACTGCGCGCCGTTCCAAAGCGAGTAGAAAAGCGCGTGCCGAACGAGGTGCACGCCTTTCTGGCTGTCCAGGCGGCCGACGTAGGCCACGATCGGCTTGAAGCCGTCGCGAAGCCAGAACCGCTCGCGCAGGGCGCGCTTGTTGTCGTACTTGAGATCCAGAGCATCCGTGGTGTAGCGACGGGCGATGAACGGATCGATCTCCGGGTTCCAGACCCCGTAGTCGATGCCGTTCAGCACCCCGCCGAACTTGCCGCGGTGGACCCAGAGCGTGTGTCCGAGCCCCAGGCCCTGATCGGAGTTCATCGCCTCCCAGGCATGATGGGGTGAGACCGTGGTCACGAAATTCGAGTAGACGATTCCACCCTTCAACAGATTCAGCGCGCCGGGGTGGAGATTGTCCTGCAGGCGCTCGTGGTGCGCGTAATACTCGGGCCTTCCCAGTCCCGTGGCCCAAAGCACGTCCGGTCCGATCATCCCCTGATGGCCGAAGTTGTGGATCGTGAGGCAAACGCGCTGGTTCTCCATGCCGTGGTACTTGTACATCTCGAAGAGCAGCACCGGCAGCAGGGCCGTCTGCCAGTCGTGGCAATGGATCACCTCGGGACGCTTCCCCGCCTTGAGGAGGTACTCGATCGCCGCCTTGCTGAAGAACGCGTAGCGCATCACGTCGTCGGAGTACCCGTAGGCGGCGGGACGGTGGAAGAAGTTGTCGCCGGAGTGGGGCTCGATGAAGAAACACTTGCGTCCTTCCACGAAGCCGAAGTACACGGAGCAGTGGATCGCGCCTCCGTACCACGGCACCCAGAGGTCCCGGTAGTCGACCGTCAGCCCGCAGATCCGGTCGTACCGCATGCGATCGTACTTCGGCAGGATGATTTCGACCGCGTTCCCGCGGTTCTCCAGCTCGCGGCTGAGGCCGGCGACGACATCCGCCAGGCCTCCGACCTGGACCACGGGAGAGCACTCCGGCGCCACCATGACGACGTACATGACTCACCCCCGCCCCGCGAGGAGGATAGGTGGTGGCATCGTCGGTCGCAAACCCGGGACGCCGGTCCGAGCCGCCCCGGACCCGCGAACTCCCCCCCACTCGTGACTCGTCAACTTTACACTCCCCGCGCCCCCGATGGAAGTCGGCTTCCGGCGGCCGAGGACTCGCTCCGCCGGTCGACGCGAGAGGCGCGCCCCCGATGAGACTTGACCGATTCGGCGATGAAGCCGTGATCGGGCAGCGAATTGTTCTACATTGCTGACCCTGACCAAGGCGAGAAAATGATCGCTCCGATCGTTCCGAGTGCATCCTCAACGTGGCATTGATTCCATGGCTTGCCTTCGGTATATCTCCGCCAGCAGCTTCTTGCGGGCCGGCATGACCTCGGGGGCGACCCGCCGAACTTTTGCGTACGCCTTGAGATCGTCGGCGGATCCTCTCCCGAGGCGGCGGAGTGTGCCGCCGAGCGATGCATCGCGAGCGTGAAAAGGCGGGCACGCCGTGAGCGACCCGCGAAGGGCAGTCGGGCGCGAAACCTCCGCCCCGAGTCCACGGTGCGGACCGCGCGCAAGCGGGGGGGCTTCAGATGAGTCACAAGGGCACCGCAACGAAAGCCTCGGTTCTCATTCTCGCCGCGGTTCTGTGCGCGGTGACCGTCCTGCCCGGCCCGGCACGCGCCGACATCACCTGGGCGGACAGCAACCAGTTCAAGGGCAAGGTCGTGCAGGATTTCAACAACGATGAGTTCATTCGAACCAGCTGCAGCCTGAATAAGTACCTGGACTGGAAGCAGCTGCCCGACCCGGGGCTCGGCTTCTCCGTAGGCTATGAGTGGAATATGGCGTACGTCGAGTTCGGGGCTCGCTTCCACGTTGCCGGCTCCGCCCAGCCGCAGGCCTTCGACGTCTGGGTGCTGGCGGCCGACCGCACGGGCGAGGGTGGGCCGCCGCCCGACGGGCAGATGGAAGTGCAGATGCGCCACTACAGTCCTGCCAACTCGGGCGACAATGCCCTCGTCGACATACCCCCGGTGCCGAACTCGTCGTTCGCGGTCACCTGGTCCAACCTTCCCGATGCTTGCTGGCGACACGGCCGGATCTTGCTGCAGGCTCCCGTCCCGGAGGCGGGTTACTGGTTCACGGCACGCTGGGTGCGACCGAACGGGAGCGTGGGCATCAATTCGTTCGACATCCTGTTCGAGGGCGACGCCGTCGGCGATGGCCTGTCCCTCATGGGCGAGCAGTCGTTTTGGGGCCACGGGCGGCCCTGGGATTTCATGATCGTCGTCTCCCAGGACTCCACGACCCCGGTCCTGAACGAGGATCCCACCGCGAAGATCGTGGCGGCGGATACGATCCAGAAGGATCACGCCGTTGTGTTGGACGGGTCCAGCTCCGATCCTGGCCACGGACCGCAGGGCTGTCCGTCGGAGCCCGGCGGTTTGTGCTCGGACTGGATCGAGTCTTACTCCTGGACCCTGGTGTCCTGGCCGGGAGGCAGCGCGGCCGTCATCAATCCCGCCAACCAGAGCACGGCCACGCTCACGCCGGACGTGGTCGGTGACTACCTCGTCTCGCTGACGGTGACGGATCATTTCGGCGGCAGCGACACGACGAGCCACACGATTCACGCCAAGCCGAATCCGCCGACGGTCAGCGCTCCCACGATCACCCCGGGCGCCGTGCACGTCGAGGACTCCTCGACGTCCATCGACTTCTCGGCGACGGTGGGCAACGCAGGCCCCAATCCCGCCTATGCGTGGACGGCGACGCGCCGTTATCCCGACGGCTCCAAGCGTTCGGCGATCTTCTCCCAGGAAGCCTCGCCCTCCGCGACGATCGGGGAGATCAGCAATAGCGTCAGCCCGCCGCTGGGTGATAACGGACGATGGGAGGACACGTCCTACGACATCACGCTCACCGTCACGAACGGGGACGTCTCGACGACCGGCCCGGCCGGCACGCTATGGATCAGCCGCTGGCCGAGCGTCGAGTTCGCCTACAACGTGCCGCAGTGGTTCACCGGAGAGGACTTCACATTCCACGTTCCGGTCACCGTCACGCTCCGGGCCCAGCGCGTCGGCTTGGCTCCGGGAGACGTCACGCTCGAGCTGAGAAGGCCCGACGGGACGTTCCTCGACTCGGAGGACGTGTCCCTCGGCCTCGACCCGGGCCACTCCGTCACGTTCCGGCAGGTCCTGAACCTTTCGGACACTCTCGTCTGGGACATCGATTCCTGCGCGACGCCGTTTCCGGTAGGCCCGCAGAGCGTCGGCGAGGATGCGATCGTCAGGGCCCTCTTCCTGACCGATACGAACGGCTTCTCGTTCCACTCGGAGGCCCTTCCCTGCGAGCACACCGTCCACACGAATGTCTCGGTGCCTGGCTACAAGTACGTCCCGTACTCCTTCGCCTACGCGGACTACGTCATGGGCGGCGCCGAATCCATCATGGGTGCGGCCGAGGCGGCCTCGATCGTCGGACTGCCCCTGGCGGCGGTTTCTTTCGCCGCCCAGGCTTTCGAACTCTCCATGTGGTACCTCCACTGCGAGGACGCGCACAAGGACCCGCCCGGCTACGATATGGATTTCGCGCACATCGTGCAGGTCACGACGCCGCAACTCGGCGCGACGGCGGTCGCGGCCACGTCCAACGAGGCGCAACTCGCCATGGCGGCCGCCGAACAAGCCGTTCGGATCGGCAGCGTGCGGACGGCCTATGGGCTCACCTTCAACAAGCTCTTCGGAGCCTATCTGGCCGCCGACACCGACGGTATTCTCCTTCAGAGCACGGAGCTGCTTCGCCATGCAGGGGTGGTGGATCGGGAGGCAGCCACCCTTGCGGCCAACATGCTGGCGGCGCAGGCGGCACGCGGAACCCCGACCGAGGAGGAGGTCGCTGCGTTTCAGGCGGACGTGGCCGCTCACGGATTCCCGGCCGCGGAAATCGCTTTCATGCAGCAACTCGGCCTAACGCAGCCCCAGATCGACGAGATCGAGGCGGAGTTCGTCGGCGCTCCCCCCTCCCTCCAGGCCGGGGGGGCGCCGGCGAATCAGGTCGAGATCCATCGACCGGTGGGCGCTTTGTATCTAAAGCAGGCGCGGAGCAGCGGGCCGGCG
>JBGQAU010000128.1:0-5379 GCA_041494445.1 Acidobacteriota bacterium
CCACGTCATACCGCCCCACCACCGGCACGCGTCGCGCCCGCTCCGAAACGTATCCCGCCATGTCACCTCCCCCACCGTTCCCCAGACCCCTCACGCCAGCCCGGCGTCCTGGCCGCGTCGAAGCCCGCCCCGGCCCAGGACGCGCCCAGCAGCAGCTTGAGGAAGGGCGGGTGCTCCTGATTGAGCCGGTGGTCGCCCGTGGCCAGGTAGGAGTACCCGGCGGGGGCGTACACGATCTCGTCGAACACGGCGCTGTGCCGCGACGCTCCGTCAAGCACCAGGGCGAGGTGAGCGGCGGCGAGGACGGCGGCGGCACCCCACGAGGTGCCCGGCTTCATGGGCCCTTTCCCGGACCGGGCGCGAGCGCCGCGAGCATGGCGGGGTCGAGACGCACCCCCGCCTTCGCCGCGGCCTCGGCGGAGCGCCTCGCCGACGCGAGATCCCCGATGGACGCCTGCGCGACGACGAGGTTCGTCCAGCAGACGGCGTGCCGTCGCTCGGAGGCGAGGGCCCGCTCGAGGATCGGCACGGCCTCGCGCTCGGCGTTCCGACGGATCAGGATCCCCGCCAGATTCCCCGCCGCGTCGGCGTTGCCCGGGTCGAGCGAGAGGGCCTCGCGATAGACCTTCTCCGCTTCCGCCCGCCGTCCCCCGGCCTCGAGCGCGACGCCGAGGTTGAACCGTGCCCGTCCCGAGGACGGGTCGAGCTCGATCGCCCGGCGGGCGTCCCTCTCGGCGGCGGCGAGGTCGCCCGCCAGCTTGTGAGCCACCGCCCGGTTCGCGAGGGCGCCCGAGAGCTCGATCCGAGAGAGGCCCGACGAGGGCACGAGGACCGACACGAGGGCGCAGCCAAGACCGGCCCCGAGCGCCGCGAGACGCTTGGCGCGCGGCATCGCGCCCCATCCCGACAGCAGCCCGGAAAGGCCGCACCCGGCGGGGACAGAGAGAACCACCGCGAGCGGCAGACGGTAGCGGCTCGATGCGTAGAAGATCACCGGCGTCGCGGAGCAGGCCAGGATCGCGCCCCACGTCATCGATCCGCCCGTCCCCCGCACGCCGGCCAGGACGAGGCCGGCGCCGGCCAGCCCCAGGAGGACCGCGAAGGGCAGCGGCGCCGACCACCGCCACGGGTCCTCGTCGAGCGCCGGAGCGTAGTCGAGGCCGTGCTCGGCGTTGTCCACGAGCAGCAGCAGGCGGCGGCCGACGAGCAGCGCGGTTCCCGGGGGATCGGCGAGCCGGGCGCGCACCGCCTCGCTCCGCCAGAAGCGGTCCGCCTCGACGTCGTCGAGCGGCGATCCGGTTCTCTCCCGCGCGAGGGCCGTCGCCTCTTCCCGCTGCGTCGCGACCGCCCCCGAGAATCCCGCGGGGTGGGTGAAGATCCCGTCCGCTCCCGGCCCGTTTCCGTGATAGAGCGTGATCCCCGAGTTCGACGAGAGCAGGACCGGGTGACCGGACACGGCGATGTTGCGGAGGGCGACGGGGAGCACGGCGACCGCGACCCCCGCGGCGAGGATCGCGGCACGCCCCGTCCGCCGCGCGATCCCTTCGCTCGCGACCCACGCCGCGGGCACCAGCAGGAGATTGGGCCGCGCCGCGGCCGCGAGCCCCGCGAAGAACCCCGCGGGGAGCGCCTCCCGGCGGCTCTCCCCGACGGCGAAGCGGAGCGAGAGCGCGAGCAACAGGATCGCGACGGCCTCGCCCAGCGGCCGCGAGGCGAAGAACAGGGCGGGGTGGTAGAGCAGGAGCAGCGCAGCCGTGAAGAGCCCCGCCAGGTCGGACGTCGCACGGCGTACGACGCCCGCGAGCAGGGCGGCCGCCGCCACCACGCACAGGTGCTGTCCGATGTAGAGGAGCGTGAAGCTCTCGCCGAAGAGCTTGAGAAAGCCGGCCAGCAGGTGCGGGTAGAGCGGCGCGAGGTAGAAGGCGCCGCCCGGCCCGCCGGCCCCCGAGGCCAGGGAGCGCGCCCAGTCGAGGAAGTACGCGCCGTCGAGCATCGGGCGCGAAAAATCCGGGTCGGCAGCCGGCTGCGCCAGGACGTAGGCGATCCTCGCGGCCGTCGCCGCGAGGAGGAGAAGGACGAGAGGTACCTGCCGCCGGACTGACTGCACGACGGGACGCTCCGCGAAAGGGCCGGACAGGGGAGAGTCCGCGCAGCCCTCCGGCCGGCGGTCATTGTAGTCCACGATCGTCGGGGCCGGTCCGAAGCGACGCCGGCGGAGTCGGTCGGGCGGCGATGCAGTCTATACTTCCGGGCGGCGGCCGGCGCCGGGCGCGCGGACACGGAGCGAAGGAAGAGCGGTGGGGATGTCTTCGAGAGACCGCACGGGGAAGCCCTCGTCAAGTCGCCGGAAGGAAGGGACGGAGACCGACGCGCGTTCGCGCGCCCGGGTGACCGCGCTCGCCGCGGCGGCACTCGTCGCCCTCGCTCTCGCGGCGTACTTTCCCACCCTCTCGAACGGGTTCGTCTGGGACGACGACTTCCACGTGACCCAGAGCCCCGTGCTCGCCGACGCGGGGGGGCTCGCGAGGATCTGGCTCGATCCCTCCTCGACGCCGCAGTACTACCCGCTCACGCACACGACCTTCTGGATCGAGCACCGGCTGTGGGGCCTCGCGCCGCTCGGCTACCACCTCGTCAACGTTCTCCTGCACGCGGCATGCGCGCTCCTGCTGTGGCGGGTCCTCTTGGCGCTCGAGGTGCCGGGCGCGCTCTTCGCCGCGGCGGTGTTCGCGCTCCACCCGGTCCACGTCGAGTCGGTGGCGTGGATCACCGAGCGGAAGAACGTGCTTTCCGGGGCGCTCGCGCTCGGGGCGCTCCTGGCCTGGCTCCGCTTCTCGCTGGGGGCGCGGAACGTCGAGGGACGGCCCGACCGGCACCCGGCGCGGGCCGGCGCGCTGTCGGCGCTCCTGTTCGTCCTCGCCCTGCTGAGCAAGACCGTCACGGCGACGCTCCCGGGCGTCGCCGGCCTCCTCACGCTCTGGAAGCGCGGAAGGCCGACGCGGCGGGAGATCGTGCTCCTCGCCGCGATGCTGCTCGCCGGCGCCGCGGCCGGGCTCGTGACCGTCTGGCTCGAGAGGCACCAGATCCGTGCTGAGGGGCCGGAGTGGTCGCTCGGTCCGCTGGAGAGGCTCCTCCTCGCGGGACAGGTCCCGTGGTTCTACCTCTCGAAGCTCGCGTGGCCCGCGGGATTGAGCTTCGTGTACCCGCGATGGGCCGTGAGCGCGGCGGATCCCGTCGCCTGGCTCGGCCTGCTCGCGACGACCGCGGCCCTCGCGACGCTCTGGCTCGCGCGGAGGCGCGCCGGCGTGGGGCCGCTCGTCGCCCTCGGGACGTTCCTCGTCGCGCTCTTCCCCGCGCTCGGGTTCTTCAACGTCTACCCGATGCGGTACTCGTGGGTCGCGGACCATTTCCAGTATCTCGCGAGCTGCGCGCCCATCGCGCTGTTCGCGGCGGTGGCCGCGGGGGCCGTCGGGAGGGCGACCGTGCGCGTTCCTCCGTGGCTTCCGCGGGCCGCGGCCGGCGCGTTGCTCCTCGCGCTGGGGGTGGCGACCTGGGGCCGGGCGCGCGCGTTCCGGGACGAGGAGACCCTCTGGCGCGACACGCTCGTGCGGAACCCGGCGGCGTGGATGGCGCGCTCCAACCTCGCGAAGCTCCTCACCGCTCGCGGCGATTCCGCCGCCGCCGTCGCTCAACTTCGGGAGGCGGTCCGCAGCCGGCCGGACGAGGCCGAGATCCACAACCTCCTCGGCGCCGCGCTCTTGAAAACCGGCGATCTGGATGGGGCCGTCGAAGCGTACCGAAGCGCGGTCCGCATCAATCCTCACTCTTCCCTGCTCTACTACAACCTGGGCATCGCGCTGGCGAGGAAGGGGCTGCTCGAGGACGCGATCTCGGCCGACCGGGAGGCGCTCCGTCTGGAGCCCAAAGCCCTTCCCGCGCTGAGGAACCTCGCCATGGCGCTGTACCGTGTCGGCGACTACCGGGAAGCCCGGGAAGCGGTCGAGACCCTTCGGCGCCTCGGCGGGAATCCGCGTCCGGAGCTCGTGGAAGCAATCGACGAGGCGCTTCGCGGCTCGCGCGCGCCCGCGGCAGACGCTCCGAGCCCCTGAGGGTGGTCTCCGAGAGCGACACGCCCATCGTTGCCTGCTGGCTGGCGGCTTCGTGTACTTCCCCTGGAAGCTCCCAAGAGTCGGGAAGGGGAACCATGAGAGTCGAACATCAGATCACGGCGTGCTGGGTCGGCCGCGCGGAGGCGGTTCCATCGGCGGCTGCACGCGCAGGTCGGACGGCCCGTTGCGTAACGGCCCGTGGCGTAGTACATTGTACGACATGCGAAACGCACTGACGATCCGCCTTGATTCCGACCTGGAGAAGCTGCTCGACCGGCTCTGCAAGCAGACGGGCCGTACTCGGAGCCAACTGGTGCGAGATGCCCTCCGACGCCAACTGAGGCTGCTACAGTTTGAGCAACTACGCGGCCAGACCATGCCCTTTGCGGAAGCCCGAGGTTACCTCACGGACGAAGACATCGTCCGGGACGTCTCGTGAGGGTGTTCCTGGACACGAATGTGCTCGTTAGCGCATTCGCCACCCGAGGGCTCTGCGCGGACGTCCTCCGGTTGGTTCTTGCGGAGCACACGCTGGTCACGAGCGATGTCGTGGTCCGGGAACTCGAGCGAGTTCTTCGATCTCGGATTCGACTCCCGCGCACGAAGGTCGAAGATATCGTGGCGTTTCTGCGCGAGCACGAGGTCGTACCCAAGCCGCCAGTGCCGTCGAGCCTTCCCATTCGGGATGAAGACGACCGTTGGGTGCTGGCGTCGGCGGTCGCTGGCGCGGCCGAGGTCCTCGTGACCGGCGACAGCGACCTCCTCAACGTGGCAGCGCAGGCGCCCCTCAAGATCGTGGACCCTCGCGGTTTCTGGCAGCTTGCAAGCCGCCCGTAGTCGGCATTCGCGCCGATCCTCCGCGTCGGTCCGTCCGGCGCCGCCGCTGAATTGCGGGCCGGCCCGGCGCGGCCCGTGCGTTTTCTGCACGGGCCGTGACAGGACGGACCGTCAGGTCCAGCGGAAGGTTAGATTGCACGCTTACCATGTTCGTGCCACCGGGCGCGGCGTGCGAAGTAATTCTGCCATGGCCATTGCGGGATGCCGGTACTCGATTGGACCGCACGGCATCTCCGCCAACCTCAGAGACACGGAGAGCAGATCATGGCCCGGGCGCGACTCGCTCTCCCAGCGCGCGTTGAAAGCGAAGTCGGTCATCGCCTCGGTGGACACCCAAAACCGGCCATTAGTGGACATCTGAAAACCGGCCATTAGGCTGGCGTGCCGAGACGTTGACGCCGGCGGGGAAGTCATGTTCCTACGCCGGGATGAG
>JBGQAU010000082.1:0-13270 GCA_041494445.1 Acidobacteriota bacterium
ACCCTCCATCGGCGGGGCCGTCCGGGCGTCCTTCGCTCGCGACGTGCTCACGCGCTGGAGCAACGGCGGCCAGCGTTGCAGGCTGGCCGTTGCGAGGTGGCGCACGAGGTAGTCCGCGATCCGGGCCCGCCCCGCACAACTCCCGCACAGCGGCCCGCATCTACCACGCGGACAACGGGCTCCGAGCGCGAGGTGGGTTGGCAGTCCATCGCGCGATCGCGAATCCCGGAGGCTTCAGGCACGGGTTGGACGCCGTGGGGGTCTTTAACGCCATCCTGCGGCAACGTCGAGAAGCTCCTTCAGGATCTTGAGCACACCGCGGACCCATGACGGCAGTAGATCGCCGAGTGCGTCCAGGATGCTCTCAAGCAGGGTCTTCCCTGCGCTCGTCATGTCCTTGGCGGTTGCATCACGCGACAGCATCTGCTGCCTTGATCGTGGCTCCGGAGCAGGCTTTGCGAAGTACTCTTTCACGGCTTGAAAGCCGGTGATCATCGCGACGAGTTCAAGGCGAAGAAGTCTTGCCGATTCTCGATTCGATTGATCTGCTTCGTATTGGGACCAAGCGGCACTTAACTCCTGGACGAGGGTGTTCCTAGCGAGAGAAGTAAACGTTTCGTTGAAGAAGGTCTCGAAGGCACCTAGGAATGCGCGTGGAGGTTTCCGACTCCGAATGAAAACGAGTTGCCGGAGAACACCAACATATTGGTTCCACAGGACCGAGAACTCTCCGTTCGCGTCGATGGTTTCCGGCATCTAATCCTCCACGATGTAGTCGAACCAACTTGAATTAGACTGCGGGGGCCTACGAGAAGGCTCGAAGTCCGGGTCAACTGCCGTTCTTCTTGCCTTTCATACTCGTCCCCGTGAGTCTTGGCAAGCCGCCCCACTCGCGAGGTACGGCAGACTTCCGGTCTGCGGATGCGGTAGGACGGCTATCCGTGCGGGGTCTAGGGACGCCGTGAACTCTTGGCCTCTGTCGAGTTCCAAGGACCGGGCACCGGTCAGGTAGGTTGTGCGGGAACCGTGCGGGAACACCTCCCGGCTGGGCTCCACTCCGCCGGGAGGCATTGCCGGGAAGTTGTTGTATCTTTTCGGCCGTCTGTTGTGGAGCGGGTGCTGTGGGGGCCGGAAACGGGTTCGACTCCCACTCGCTTCCGCCAGGCTCGCGCCTCGCCTCCGCGGAGCGCCGCCACAGGAGAACGACGTGCCCCTCGTCCTCGCGATCCACGGCGGCGCCTGGAACATCCCCGACGACATGGTGGAGGCTCACGCCGAGGGGATCGATCGTGCGATCCGGCGGGTCTGGCAGGAGATGGGCCAGGGGATGCGAGCCCTCGACGCCGTGGAGCTCGCTGTCCGCCTCCTCGAGGACGACACGACGTTCAACGCGGGCCGGGGCTCCCGCCTGAACCGGGACTACCGCGTCGAGCTGGATGCCTCGATCATGGACGGGACGCACCTCGACGCCGGGGCCGTGGCAGCGGTCGAGGGAGTGCGTCACCCGGTGAGCGTCGCCCGGCTGGTGATGGAGCGCTCGCCCCACGTGATGCTGGCGGGCGACGGGGCGCGTCGGTTTGCGCGGGAGCAGGGCGCCGAGATGTGCCGCACCCGGGACCTCCTGGTGGGACGCGAGCTCGTCCGCTACGTCCGCGTGCGCCGGGGCGAGCGCGACCTCGTGGATTACGAGTTCCGCGCGAAGCGCCGGAACGCGCCGTCGGACACCGTCGGCGCGGTGGCCCTCGACCGGCGGGGGCAGGTCGCCGCGGCCACCTCCACCGGCGGGACCCAGGACAAGTCGCACGGGCGGGTCGGCGACTCCCCGGTCATCGGCGCCGGCACCTACGCGGACGGCCGCAGCGGGGCGGCGTCGTCCACCGGGTGGGGCGAGGGGATCCTGCGCGTGGTGCTCGCCAAGGCGGCGGTGGACCGGATGGCCGCGGGTGCCGAGCCCGCGGCCGCGGGGCGCTCGGCGCTGGCCTCGCTCCGCCGGGTGCGCGGCACCGGCGGGCTGATCCTCGTGGACCGGCGGGGCCGCGCCGCCGCGGTGTTCAACACGCCCCGCATGGCGCGAGCGATCGCCAGCGAGACCGGCGGCATTAGGGTCCGCGTGGGCCGGGGGAGCGCGCACCGTTGAGAGTTCCCGTCTGGCTCGCCTGGATCCTTCTCGGGATCACGTTCCTGACCGCGGGACTGCTGCGCCAGTTCCACTCGGAGATCCCTCGCTCACCGTACGTCAACCCTCTGGTCGGCAGCCTGCTGTTCGCCGCGGTGCTCCTCCTCCTGCTAATCGCCGCGCGCGAGTGGCGGCTCGGCCCGCTCCCGGGCCACGGCATCCGCCTCGGGAGCCTCACGCCGATCCTGCTCATGCTGCTGCTCGAGAAGTGGATCTCTCTCGGCCTGTACAGCCCCGTCTTCTACCTCGTGACGCCGGAGGGGCTCGGGGAAGCGGATATGGACGCCCGGTACCGGGCGTTCGCGGGCTTGGGGCTTCTCGCGACCTGCGTGCTGCTGTCGGGCTTCTCGCCGCCCGCGTGGCGCCGGACCTGGCGTCGCTTGCGACCCGCGCGATGGCCCGTGGGCGCCCTCGGCATCGCCGCGGTCGTGGCCGGAGTCTATCTGGTCCTTTTGGGACTCTCGGCCGCGCTGGGAAGCCGGCTGCGCCTGGAGTGGCCCGCTCCGGGGCCGCTGCTGGCTTGGATCCTCTTGGGCCAGGCACTCCGGGCGTTCGCCGAGGAGTACTACTACCGCAGCCTCCTGCTGGCCGAGATGCAGCGCCTCGCCCCGAGGCTCGGCGCGAGGGGTCCCGCCGCGGCGCGCTGGGCCGCGCTGGTCCCGACCTCGCTGGTGTTCGCGATGGAGCACGCCGCGATCGGCCCGCCGTGGGAGGAGCCGCTCCGGAAGGCGGCGTTCACGCTCGCGCTCGGGCTCCTGCTGGGAATCCTGATGCTGGCGACGGAGAATCTCCCGTTCGTCGCCGGCATGCACGCGTTCGTCAACTGGCTCGTGCTCGGCACGGTCCCCCGGCTCGTCGACCAGAGCGGGCGCTCCGCGCTTCCCGACGGGACCTACGTCGGGCTGGCGCTGGCGCTGGCCTTCGTCCTCGCCTTCATCGTCCGGCGGCGCGGCGTCAGCCGCACGCCGCGGGAGGGCGCGGGACTCCCTTGAAGGCCGCCGCGGCGCTCGCGGCGTCGGGGTACAGCTCGAAGATCCGGTCGAGCTTGATCACCTCGAGCACCAAGCGCACCCCGGGAGTGATCCCCGCGAAACGGACGTTCCGTCCGTTCCTCCGAGCGGCCTTGAAGAGACTGACCAGCACTCCGACGCCGGTGGAATCCATGAACGCGATTCCCGAGAGGTCCACGACCACGTCCGCGTCCCCGAGGATCAGGTCCAGCGCCTCCGCCTTCACCTGCGCCGCGACGAGCGTATCGAGCGCGTCCGTGCCTTGGAAGCGCAGGCGGAGAACGCCGAGCGACCGGTCCGATCGCACAATCATCGTGCGCCCCCCTCGGGACCCGAAGGGGTCTCGATGTTCAGGACCTTCTCGACCGCCTCCTGGCGACCCTCCTTGACGACCCTGGCCAGCTCGCGGATCAGCTCGGCGATCCGGGTCGCGGACTCCTCGATCACGGCGGCCGATTTCAAGACCTTCGGATCCGTGCCGGCCATGGCCTTGAGCATCTGGGCCCGGCCGAGCAACGACGTCAGGGGGTTGTTGATCTTGTGGCTCAGAACGCTGAGCGCGCGCAGGATCTCGGAGAGCTTCTCCATCCTGTGACGCTCCTCGATCTCCCGGGATCGCCGCGTGATGTCGCTCAGGAGCACGACCTCGCAGCCGTCGCCGCCGTCGAGGTCGCGGCGCGCCACCGTGAGCAGCCGGCTGTCGCCGTCGTCGCCTCCGAGGCGCACCTCGGCGTCCGCGCCGCGGGGAACGTGATCGAGGAACGCGATGGACGGGCGGTCCACGCCTTCCGCACCGCCGGCGGCGATGCGGCGGCCCGCCGGGTTCGCGTGCCGCACGGCCCCGTCGGGGCCGAGGATCAGGATCCCTGCGTCCAGCGCGGCCAGGACCCCGTCCAGCTCGCGGCGCGCGGCCTCGGCGTCGGTGAGCGCGAGCGCCAGGCTCGCGTTGGCCTCGGCGAGAGCGCCCGCCCGGGAGCGCAGCTCCCCGGCCACCGCCGCCTTCTGCTTGAGCGCCGCCGCCTCGGCGGCGAACATGACCAGCGCGCGGAGCTTCCCGGCCGCCGCCGGGGAGAGCGCACCGTAACCCTCTCCCAGCGCCTGGCCCGGCAGGTCGCGGAGGCGGACCTCGTACTCGTCGAGGATGCGGTCGAGCAGGCCGTCCAGATCGTGGCTCCGCTCGATCATGTCCAGGGCGACGTCGTGGACACGGCCCAGCTCCTGGATCTCCGCTTCCAGGGAGCGGAGCGGCTCGTGTCCGTCCGGGGAGGATTGCGGGGCATGGGTCATGTCGTTCACTGCCTCCTCGGGCGCCGACGCTTGACCAGGACCACGCGGGTCCCGACGCCCATGTCGGTGTACTGCACCTCGTCCATCAGATTGCGGATCAGGTGGAGCCCGTATCCGCCTTCCCTGGGCTCCGACAGGAGCGGGGCCCGGTACGCCGACGGGTCGAAGGCCACCCCGTAGTCGCGGATCGTGACGCTGAGCCGGTCGTTCTCCACCTCCGCCTCGAGGTCGATGCGGCCGTCCGTCCTGCCGCGGTAGGAGTGCCGATGGGAGTTGGAACAGGCCTCGCTCAAGGCCACGGTCAGGTCGTGCGTCTCCTCCTCGGTGAACCCGGCGGACCGGGCGAGGGACGCGACCCACTTCCGCGCGTCGCGGATCCGCGCCGGATCGCTCCGAATGGAGAACGCCTCGAGGCGCGCGCCTTCAAGCAAGGCCCGCGTCTCCCGACTCGGTGGCGGCGCCGGCCCGGAGCGGCACGAGCAACCGGAACTCGCTCCCCCCCTGGTCGCGCTGCTGCCACTTGAGCGCCCCGCCGTGCATCCTGGCGATGCACTGCGCCTCGTGCAGGCCGAGGCCCACCCCCTTCGGCTTCCCGGTCAGAGCGTCGCCTCCCTGCTCGAAGGGCGCGAAGACCCGATCGCGCTCCGCGGGCGGGATCCCCGGCCCCCGGTCGAGGACCGAGAAAGCCACTCCGTCCACCACCTTGTCGCCGCGGCGGAGGCGGGCCGGCGCGATCCGGATCGCAACCGGCGAATCCGGCGGCGAGAACTTCACCGCGTTGTCCACCAGATTGGCGAGGGCTTGCGCCACACGCGCCGCATCGAGGGAGACGGGACCGATCCCCCGCGCCGCCTCGACGCTGACGTCACGAGCCCCGGCGAGGTCGATGGCTTTCGCGACGACCTCCTCGGCGGTCGTCTCGCTGACCTCGATCCGCTGTCCTGCGCTCTCGAGACGGACCAGGCGGAACAGGCCGGAGAGGAGCCCGTCGAGCGCCCGGGACGCGTCCACGATCGCATCGAGCATCTCCGCCCGGAGCTCCGGCGAGCCGCCATAGTCGCGGAGCGCGGTGGCGGCGCTCAGAATGGCGGTGATCGGCGAGCGCATCTCGTGGGACAGGTTGGACAGGAATCGGTCCTTCATCCGGTCGAGCTCTTGGAGGTCGTCGTAGGCCTTCCGCAGCGCCTGGGTGCGCAGGCGCACCGTCTCCTCGAGCCGGTCGCGGTGGAGCTTCAGCTCCACGTGGGCCCGGGCCTTCTCGAGCCCCGCGGCGAGGTGTCCCGCCACGGTGGAAAGAAATCGCGCGTCCGCGTCGCCGAAGGTGCCGTCGGGCGCGGGGGCGTAGGCCACCAGGGTTCTTCTCGGATCCCGGCCGACCGGCGCGTTCGCCCCCGCCCTCACGCCGGCGAGCGCAGCCGGTACCGGGGTCGCCCGGACCTCGGCGGTGAGGTCGTCCACCACCATCGTGGCGTCGCTGCTCAGGAACCTGGCCGCGAGGGCCCGTCCTTCGGGGAAGCCGAGAAGCGGGTCGGCGACCCCCTTCCACGTGCGCTCGGCTGCGGCGCCGCCCTCTCGGCCCTCGCACAGGAGGGTGACCCGCGCCGAGCCCAGAATCTCGCCCACGGCGGCCAGCGCGGCGTCCACGATCACGTCGTGGTCGAAGCTCGGGCCCACGTGGCGGAGCGAGTCGCTGAGGCGGCGAAGGGCGTCGGCCTCGCGATCGAGGCGCTCGGCCCGAACGGTCTCCGTGGCGAGACCTTCTCCGAGCACCAGGCTGGCGCGCAAGGACTGCTCCAGCAGGTCGTCGCCCCCGAGGACGATGGGAGTGACGGCACCGTCGTCACCCGGGCGTGCGGCGGGCACGGCTCCCGCCGCGGCCTTTAGGCGCGCCAGGCACGGGGCGAACGCGCGCTCCACGTCCCTCCCCACTTTCGCCGGCTCGAACGGCTCGTGGGTCCGCGCGGCCGCGAAGGAAGTGAGGCGCTCGAGCGTCGCTCGCGCCGCCGCGACGAAGGTCTCGAGGACGCCGCTCGCGTTCACCGCCACGGCGGCGAAGCCGCGCGCCGGATCGGTGCCGAGCCAGCCCGCGACGTCCTCGGGGGGCGCGGCGTCCGCCAGGTCCTGCTTGTTGAACTGGAACAGGACCGGGATGGTGGCGGGATCGAGCCCGTTCGCGCGCATGTTGATCCGGAGGTTCTCGAGAGAGCCCCGGTTATCGGCCTCTCGCCCGCGGCTGGAGTCCGCCACGAACACCACCGCGTCCGCCCCCGCGAGCACGATCCTCCGGGTCGCGTCGTACCGGACCTGTCCCGGGACCGTGTAGAGCTTGAGCGCGACCCGATAGCCCAGGATCTTCCCCAGCTCGACGGGGAGCAGGTCGAAGAACAAGGTTCGGTCGTCCGAGGTCTGGATCGTGAGGAGCTTCGTGCTCGCCTGCGGATCGACGAGCCGGTGGAGCTCCCTCAGGTTCGTGGTCTTTCCCCCGAGCGCCGGCCCGTAGTACACGAGCTTCGCGAAGAGCGTCCGGCTTCCGTGACTCCACTGTGCCACGCGTCCCCCCCGGTCAGTTGTCCGCGACGAGCTTCAGCATCCGGCCGGTCAGGGCCCCCGTCGGGATCCGGCGCGGCCTCAGGGGTTCGTCGGTCGCGTCGCCGCCGCCGGACGCCGCGGCGTCGATGGCCGCGCCGAGCTCCGCCAGGACCTCCTCGATCCGCCGGTCGATCTCCTGCTTCGAGAGCGGTCGGAGCGGCGGCCGCATCTCCTGCGCCCTGCCCTTCGCGCTCATGCTCCCGCCCTCCCGGCCTCCCCCTCCGACAGGATCTCCCGCACGCGCTGGAGCAGCTCCGACGGGGAGTAAGGCTTGCTCATGAATTCGGTGGCGCCGGCGGCCAACCCGCGATCGCGATCACCCTCCTGCCCCTTGGCGGTCAGCAGGATCACGGGGATCGATGCGAACCGGGGGTCGGTCTTGACGCGGCGGCACACGGCGTAGCCGTCCATGCCGGGCATCATCACGTCGAGGAAGATCAGGTCGGGCCGCGATCCCTCGAGCTTGGCCAGCCCGTCCTCGCCGTCGACCGCGGTGACCGGCGCGAAGCCCTCCTCGCGCAGAATGAACTCCAGCGGCCGCCTGATGAAGGCGTCGTCGTCGATGATGAGGATCTTCTTCTCGCTCACGCGAAGCTCTCCTCGAGCACCCGCTTGACCACCACGAGCGTCACGTCGTCTCCAGGCGGCACGCCGGCGCAGTGCTCGGCCATCACCTGGAGGATGCGCTCCCGGATCCGCGCGGCGTCGTCCGACCTCGCCCGCACGGCGACCTCGATCAGCCGCTCGATCCCGAAGAGCCCGCGGGACGGATCTCTGGCCTCGACGAGCCCGTCCGTGTAGACCACGAGCACGTCGCCGGGATCGAAGGCGCGCTCGTCCTCTTCGTACTTCATCCCGGGGAAGAGGCCGAGCGCGGAGCCTCCTCGGTCGAGGCGCTCGACCCGCCCGTCTCTTCGGACGAGAACCGGCGGGTTGTGCCCCGCGTTGCTGAATGCCACGCGCTCGCCGCCCGGAGCGAAGCGGAAGAGGACCGCGGTGGCGAACACGTCCGACTCCGAGAAGTCCGCCGCGAGGACGTCGTTGGTCCTCTCGAACACCGTCGCCGGGGAGGGCTCACGCCTCGCTTCCGCCTGGAGGGCGCCTTTGGCGGCCGCCATGTAGAGCGCGGCCGCGACCCCGTGCCCCGAGACATCGGCCATCACGAGTCTGAGACCGCCTGGAAGGGAAAGGTAGCCGTAGTAGTCGCCGCCGACGCTCTCCGCCGCTCGGTGGCCGCCGACGATGCTGAGGCCGGGCACCTCGGGGTCGCTCCGCGGCAGGAGGCCGAGGTGAACCTGGCGCGCGATCTCGTCTTCGCGCTTCCGTATCTCGGCCCGGCGCACCTCGGCGGCGAGCCGGGTGTTCCGGATGAACGCCGACATGAGCGATGCCAGCGCGGTCAGGAGCTTGACATCGCCCGCGCGGTACGGCCTCCCGCCGGGCGGCGCGCGCAGCACGAGCGCACCGATCGGTTCGCCCGCCGCCGAGGGAAGCGGCACGGCGACGACGGCCCCCTGCCCCGGGGCCGGATCCGCAAGGAAGGACCGGCCGGTCCCGGCGGCGCACTGCGGCGCCCGGTCCCATGTCACGTCGCTCGACGGACGATCCTGGGGGACGGCGGCGGCGAGCCGCGGACCGTCGTCCCCCGTGAGCCAGACGTCGCCGGTCCGCGCCCCGAGCGTGCGGGCGGCGTCGTCCAGCACGAGCTGCGCGATCGCCTCCTCGCCCAGCACGCTCCCGAGCCGCTCGCACAGACGGTAGACGAGCGTGACCTCCTCGTAGCGGTCGAGGACCTCGACACAGAGGCTCCGGATCTCCTCCTCGTACCGGTCGGCGGCCGGTGCGGCGGAGGGGATGGGCGAGTTCATAGCGGCTTCGCTCCTGCATCTCCCGGCACGAGCGGCGCCGTACGCGCCGTGAAACCGGCACGACGGCCGCACAAGGACACCCCTCTGCCGGAGGCTTACGCAGACGGATTCAAACAGCAATACGCGAGCCATTTTATGAATATGTCAACTAAACTAATGTAATGATTAAACTTGATCGGAACCGATATCGCCTCGGAGAGGGCCCGTGGTGACGCCGAACGGGATCGTGCGCCCTCGCCCGCGCGGCCACCGGTCAGGAACCCGGTACGAAAAGCGCCGTCGAGCAGGCAAGTCTTTTGGAATCAGCGGAAACGAGCATGACAGTCTTGGTCGGAAGGCGGGGGTAAGATGGACACTGAGTGTCTTCCGCGGCGGCCTGCTGCGGCGTATCGCGCCCGGCGCGACCGCGGCCCGGAGCGAAAGAGGGCACGATCTCGTCCAACCGGGGTCCCCGAGCGTTTCAATCTCGGGGGCTCCTGGTGGAGGACGCGTTGGGCGCGCCGAGCGACGAAGACCTGGTGCACGCGGTCCAGTCGGGCGACACGGACTCCCTCGGCGCGCTCGTGGCGCGGTGGGAACAACCGCTCTTTCGGTTCGCTTTCCGGCTGCTCCAGCGGACGGAGGACGCGAGGGACGTCTGTCAGGAGACGTTCCTCCGCATCCTCACCCGGTCGGAGCGCTTCCGCGTGGGCGCGAGGTTCTCGACCTGGATGTACCAGATCGCGCTGAACCTCTGCCGGGACCACATGAGGCGCCGGAAACGATGGCGCCTCCTCGCGCTGGACGCGGACGAGGCGGCTCCCGAGCGCCGCGACCGGGGAAGGGCGGAGGATCGGGAATCGGCGGATCCGGAGGCGGCGCTGGAGCGGGAGGAGCATCGCCGGGCGATCCGCGACGCGCTGGGAGCGCTGGCGCCGGAGCAGCGCGAGGTCCTGGTCCTCAAGGAATACGAGGGGCTCAAGTTCCGGGAGATCGCCGAGATCCTCGGCTGCCCCGAGAGCACGGTGAAGTCCCGCATGTACTACGGTCTCACGGCCCTCAAGAGCGCCCTGGCCCGCCAGGGTATCGAGGCGCCCTGAGAGGACGGGGAGGCGCGCCATGGCCTGCGAAGCTTGGAGAGATCATCTGGTCGCACGTCTCTACGACGAGCTGGATCCGGCCGATGCCGGGCGGCTCGCCGCGCACCTCGGGCAGTGCGCAGCCTGCCGGGACGAGATCGCGCAGCTTGCCGTCGTGCGTGAGCGGCTGCGCCGGGCGGAGCCCGCGCTCCCCGTGTCTCCGCGCGTCGTCCTCCTCGCGCCACGCCCGTTCCGCAGTCCCCTCCGGGCGTTCGCGGCGGGATTCGCGTGCGCCGTCATCGTCCTCGCCGCCGGGCTAAGCACCGGCTGGGCCCTGAGAGACCGCGGCGGGTGGAAAGCCGTTTCCCCCGAACCGGTCCCGGCCGCGCTCACCCGAACGGAGGTCGAGGGCCTGCTCCGGGATCACGAGGCGACGCTCGACCGCCGCCTGCAGACGGCGCGACCGGTCGCGCCGATCTCCGCGGCCTCCGGTGCCGAGAGCGCCGTCACGAAGAAAGATCTGGAGGCGGCGTTCGCCCGGCTCGAGAAGAAGATCGACGGCCGCCGGGCGGCGGATGTCGGTTACCTTCTCGACGCGATTTCCGCGTCCGAGCTGAGGTCGAATGCGCGAATCGGCCAGACGCGGGAAGCGCTTCGCTACGTCGCGCTCGCGAGCGACCCGAGGATCAGCGCCCAGTAGGGCGCGTGGCCGCGGGCTCGGCCGCCACCCCGAGGTCCGCGAGGTGATCCGCCGCCGCCGGCGCCACCTCCAGCCCTTCGTCGTCCCCCACCGTGGACTCGGACTCGCGGGCGCGCAGGAACGCGGCCCGCGCCTCCGCCTCGAGACCCCGAGCCTCCATCTCCCTTCCTAGGAGATAGGCTCCCGTGCCCGCCCCGATTCCTTTCCGCTCACCCCAGGAGACGCGGCGCAGGATGTCGGTGGCAAGATCGTGACGGCCGGCGCCGGAGAGCAGCAGGGCCAGGTTCGCCAGCGCCGGAGAAGCCGCGACCCCCGGTGCCGCGCCGTCGGCGGCCGCCCAGGCCGCGACCACACCGGGAGAGCGCGCGCCGTCGAGCGGGACAGGGACCACGGGGGTCGGGGTCGTGCGGATGCGGACCGTCCTGGCCGGGCCCGCCGGGCCGACGAGGTGGACCTCGATCTCCGATCCTGGGGGCGCGTCCCGCAGCGCCGCGACCGCCTGCCGCGAGCCCTCGACCGCCGACGACCCCACGGCGAGGACGCGGTCTCCCACCGACACGCCTGCGGTCGCCGCCGGACCGCCGGAGACGACCTCCACCACCACCGCCTTCCCCCACGCCCCGCTGTCCGCGAGCCTCATCCCGGTCATGCTCTTGAGCCATGCCGGACGGGACGGGTCCGGCGCCGAACCCTCGAGCCGTTCCACGGTCCGGAGAAGCGGGCTGTAGAGCACGCTTCGCTCGCCGGGACCGCCGTCCGGCGCGGGTGCCACCGCCATTGCGAGGTCCGTGGCGGCCGGGAGCGGGACCGCCTCCCACCCGGCGGACGATGCCAGGTCGGCGCCCGCGGGAATCGGCTGCGGGGGTCGCGCGCTGAAGGCCTCGGCGAACGGTTGCAGCGCCGGGGGCCACTCCGCCGCGAAGCGGACGAGGTTCGGCCGCGGGCGGATTTCGATCTCTAGGCCGCCGTCGTCGGGAAGCTCGACCCGGTCCCAGAAGACCACTCGTCCGCCGGAGCGGACCTCGACTTCCCGCGCGCCCGGACAGAGCTCGAGGGGCTCGAGCGGCAGGCTCCCCAGGGGGGCCGCGTCCACCCGCACTTCGGCTCCGGGGATCGCGCCCTTCAGCGTAAGCCGGGAGCGCACCGGATCGAGCGACACGGGCTCGATCGCGAGGGGCGCGTGGTCCATGAGATCCACGGTGATCATCGGCCGATGCCGCACGGTCCGATAGCACGGCTTCGAGAGCGTGATCGTGTGCTCGCCCGGGGCGAGGTCCTCGACCGAGAGCTCGGCGGGAGCGTCCGCCGGGCCCGACCTCGGCCGCGCCGTCTCGCCGGCCGGGTTCCCGTCGACCACGACCCGGACACCGTCCGGCTCGGTGCGCACGACGACGCTGCGGACGTTGGGAACGAGCCGGATGACGAATGGGGTCTCGTGCCCCGGTTCCACGTCGACCCTCTGCTCGAGCGGATCGAACCCCTTCCGCTCGAAACGAAGGACGCGGCTCCCCGCGAGCACGGGGAGGAGCCCGTCGGCGAGCCGGCGCGCCGGGCGGCCGTCCACGAGCGTGCCCGCATCGGGAGGGTCGAGGTCGAGCCGCAGCATCCCGACGCGCTCCGATCTCGCTTTCTCGAATCGGGCGATCGCCTTCCTGGACGCGACCGCGGCGTCCGGCTCGAACGTCGGATCGAGACCGAGGATCTCGCGGTAGTCCTCCTCGGCGGCGTCCAAAGCACCGGTCGCCGCGTGGGCCTCTGAGCGCAGTCCGAGCGCTTCGAGCCTTGTCGACTCCGGCAGCGCGGGATCGCGCAGCAGCGACTCGAGGGCGGCGAGCGCGGACTCGAACCTCAGAGCGAGCAGGTCCTCCCGGATCGCGTCGAGGGGCGAGGCCGAGCGCGCCTCGACCCGGGTCGGCGCCGGTGCGGAAGCGGGCGGCTCCTCGGCACGGAGGGCTCCGGGAAGCGACGAGCTGCCCGCGAGCGCGAGGACGACGAGCGCCGCGCGCGCCGCCGTGTTCATGGGAACCTCGCCGTCGTCCCGCTCCCCTCCGAGAGCAGGTCGAGGGAACCGTCGACACCCAGGACGATCATGTCGGCGCGCGGGAGGCCCGCCGCACGGAACGACAAACGATCGCGAACCTCACCGTCGGGGCCCACCAGCACGACCTCTTCGGTTTTCGAGTCGAGCACCGCCACCTCCCCCGCGGGATCGGCCGCGAGCATCTCGGGCCTCTCGCACGGGAGGGGGGCCAAGGGCCGCGCGCTCCCGTCGGCGAGCACCTCGACGAGCCCCCTCGACTTCGCATCGAGGCTCACGATCCGCGCGCCGTCCCAGGCGAGCCCGGTGAGGCGAGGGACACGACCGGCTCCGGCGAGCCCGGTCGGCGACGGGGCGCCGGGATCGAGCGCGCCGACCTTGTCGCCGTGCCGGCCCAGAAGGTACAGGCGACCCCACCCGTCCGCCGCCATCGCCGAGACCGGCGCCAGGCCGCCGAGCTGCGCCACGCCGACGGGCCCGGACGGCATCAGCCGGTAGAGGCTCTCGCCTGCCGCCGCGAACCGGCGCCCCATCGGGTCCTCGG
>JBGQAU010000019.1:0-41118 GCA_041494445.1 Acidobacteriota bacterium
CTCGAGGAGCGTCTCGTACACGTTCGGCGCCTCGCGCACGTCGTACCCCGCGGCGCGCATCTTCTCGAACCCGCCCTCGTCGGCCTCCCGCTCCAGGTCGCGCCCGTAGCCGTTCACCGCGGCGATGATCGCCAGCTGGAGCCCGAGCCCGACCAGAAGGTCCGAAAACACCCGGACCTGCGCCGCCTTCGCGTAGTCGCCGCGCTCCGCTGCGCGTCCCTCGACCCCCGCCACGATCACCGCTCCGGCCACCGAGGCGACCGCGAAGCCGATCTGCTTGTTCCGCACGCTCCGCTGGTAGCGGAGCATGTGCCGGCCCTCCACGTGGGTCATCTCGTGGCCGAGCACCGTCGCCAGCTCGTCCTCGTTCTCCATCCGAGCGAGGAGCCCGGTGTGCACGTAGATCGAGCCGTTCGGGTAGGCGAACGCGTTCAGCGTCGGGTCCTCGAGCACGGTGACCCGGTACGAGATCGAGGGGTTCGCGGCCATCCCCGGCGGGTTCAGGCTCGCGACGACCCCATCGAGATAGTCCACCAGGAGCGGGTCCCGGTAGATCCTCGCTTTTTCCCGCAGCTTCGCCTCCTCCCCGCGCGCCTCCTCCCACAACCGAACCTCGTCCCTGTCCGGCCTGAACGCGGCCCCCAGAGTCGAGACCGGGGGAACCCGCGTCGGCGCGCAGTAGAGCGAGACGGCCGCGAGCGTGATCAGGGTTACGGCACTCCTCGCCTTGCCGTGCCTCATGAGGTGCCTCCTCGGGATCGCGGCCGTGGGTGGATAGTGTAGCCCCGCCGGGTGGCGGGGGCATGGGGGAGTTAGACTCTCTGCCGATGCGAACGGTATTCGTGAGCTCGCTGCTGAACGGCCTCTCCGGCGACCCGGGGCTCTGGGTGGACCTCCTGGACGAGGGGCGGTCGGTGCTCCTCGACCTCGGCGACCTGCGGCACGTCGCCTCCCGGAAGCTCCTGCGCGTGGAGCGGGCGGTGGTCACCCACACCCACATGGACCACTTCGTCGGATTCGACCACCTGCTGCGCCTGACCCTCGGCCGCGAGAAGGAGCTGACGGTCACCGGGCCCCCGGGGTTCCTGAGGAGCGTTCAGGGGAAGATCGAGGCGTACACCTGGAACCTGATCGAGGACTACCCGGTCCGGCTCGTGGCGGAGGAAGTGGACGGGGACGTGGTCCGCGCCGTGCAGTACACCGGGCCGGGCCGGATGCTTCCCGAGCCGCTCCCCGAGCGCCGGTTCGGCGGCACGCTGCACGCGGAGCGGCTCTACACGATGCACGCCGCGGTCGTGGACCACGGGATCCCGGTGCTCGCGGTGGCGCTCCGGGAGACCGAGCACATCTCGGTCAACCGCGACCGGCTGGAGAGGCTCGGCCTGGTCCCGGGAGCGTGGCTCAGGGACCTCAAGCAGGCGGTCCGGCGATGCGAGCCGACCGAAGCCAAGATCCGCGCGGACACGCCGGACGGCGCGGGGCGCACGTTCCGGCAAGGGGACCTCGCGGAAGAGATCCTCCTGCGCGGGCCGGGCCAGAGGATCGCCTACGTCACCGACCTCGGCTTCACGCCGGAGAACGTCGCGGCCGTGGTCGATCTCGCCCGCGACGCGGACCTTCTGGTCTGCGAGACGGCGTTCCTGCACGAGGACGAGGCGCTGGCCCGCGCGCGGAAACACCTGACCGCGCGTCAGGCGGGCGAGCTGGCCCGTGCGGCGGGCGCTTCGCGGCTCGCGCCCTTCCACATCTCGCCGCGCTACCAGGGACGCGAGCAGGAGCTGCTGGACGAGGCCGCCGACGCCTTCGGCGGGCCGGTGCTGGCGCTGACGTCGGAGGCGCTGCGGGAGAGGATGTCGCCGGACCCGTGACGCCGGCGCGACCGTCTCCTCTCAGGTCTTCGGAAGCAGCCTCGGATCCAGCTCGAAGGCGGTCAGGTTCACGACCGCGAACCGCCGCGCGTCCGCGTGGAGCGGGTTCAGCAGGTAGTTCCTCTCGGACGGGATCACGGCGGACGGGACCCTGAGCACGGCCGAGGCCTTCTCCCTGAGCCACCTCGCGCCGAGCTTCTGCAGCCGGCGCGGCGCGGGAATGCTGCGCCAATCGCGCGGAAGCGCGGCGGCGGGAATCTCCGCCACCTTCAGGTCGTCGGGGACCTCGACCTCGATCGCCACGAGGTCCGGCGGAACGTGGTCCACGCCGACGTGGACCAGCACCTCCAGCGCGGCCAGCGAGAGGGTGGCCGACGTGTAGACGATCCGGGATCCCCTCTCGTGCCAGCGGCCGGCGACGAGGGTCCCGCCCTTTCCGCCGAGCGGCTCCGCGGCGTACGGCTTTCTGCAGAGCCGCCAGACGCGCACTAGCTGAAGATACCGTGATTGATCCGTTCCAGGACTTCCTCGACCTGCCGCTCCCCGATCTCGGTGTCGAGGAGGCGGAGCGGCGGCGCGTCGCCGAGCGCGCGGTTCGGCTGGGTGAGCCAGCCCTTGGCCTTGTCGAGGGATCCGAGGACGTCCGCGGCCAGGAGCGTGACGTAGGCCAGCCGGTAAAGGCGGTCCGACTCGGTGGGAGCGAGCCGCCGCGCGACCTTCCTGCGGGCCAGCGTGCGCGGCGCCACGCCGAGGAGCCGCGTGACCTCGCCGGCGCGGACCGAGAGCACGCGAACGAGCGCCTCGAGCGCGGCGTAGGGAAGGCCCTTCCTCACCACGTCGAGCATCTCCCCGGCGTCGGAGAAGCTCCTGTGGAACACCCTCCTGCCGCCGAGCAGGGCCGCGACCTTGCGAGTCTCCTCCGTCTGCAGTGTTGCCATATGTCAAGAATGTACTGCCAAATGACCGTGGCCGCAAGCGGAGGCGGGGCGCGAACTCCGCCGCCTCATGGGGTTTCCTTACCTCACGGGGAGGCGGACGCTCGAGCCCTGGCGAGGAGATCCCGCAATGCGTTCACCACCCGCTCCGGCGCGTCGCGGTGCATCATCTCGCCGCTCTCCTCGAGGAGGACGAACTTGCCGCGCGTGGACTTCGCCGCCAGCCGCCGGCCCTCCTCGATCGACATCTTCTGGTAGGCCTGGGCATCCGCTCTCAGAATCAGGTTCGGCCGGGCCGCCGCGACGACGAGGAGCGGCAGCGCGTCGAGGGTCTTGACGCCGGCCGCCTGCTTCGCCGCTTCCTTGAGCAGCATCTCCTGCTCGGAGGCCATGGCCCGGAATCTCGCGGCCCGGCTCCGGTCGGCGGCGTTGGGCGACGCGAGCATCTGTCGGGCGACGCGCTCGCACTGCACGCGCTGCTTCTCTCCGAACGCGCGCACCCCCGCCCCTTCCTTCCCGGCGATCCAATCCAGGGGGAGCGGGTGGAGGAGGGCGAGGCCCGCCAGGAGATCCCGGTGCGCCCCGGCCAGGACGTAAGCGTTGACGCCGCCCAGCGCGTGGCCCGCGAGCAGGTAAGGGGGCTTCTCCCCCGCGTTGCGGAGGAGCTTCAGAAGCTCCTCGCCCTCGCGCCGGGCGTCGCGCGGGAAGGGGCCGGGCTCGCTGGGACCGTAGCCGCCGCGCTCGTACTGGCAGACGCGCACGTCGTGCCGCAGGTCGTCCACCACGCGGGTCCACTCCCGCGGGTCGCCGCCGAGGCCCACGTCGATCACCAGGGTCGGGACGCCGGTTCCGGCGCAGCTGATCCAGAGCTTGTGGGTGCCGGTGTCGACGAGTCGGCCTTCGAGCTGCACGGCGCGGAGAGGGGCGCCGTGGGTGAAGAGAGCCAGGAGACCGACGACCAGCAGGGATCTTCGCAACGCGGGCTCCTTCGCCTCGCCTCCATGCGCCTTCATCATGACGCGCGCGACACACCGAATTGTTCGCCAATCCGCCGCCCGGCGCAAGGTAGAATGATCCGCCGCGAGGAGCCGCGTCATGAAATCCACTCTCCGCTGGACCTGGCCGATCCTGCTGGTGGCGCTGCTGTTCCTCGTTCCCTGGGCGATCCACGAGCTGGCGCCGAGCCGCGTGCTGGACGTCGCGGTCGTGGACAAGACGGTCCCGTTCCGGGACCGGATCGAGCACCGCTCGCTGTTCTGGCTCTTGAACCACCTTAAGATCGTCAAGCCTGACGGCGCCGCGTACGACCGTGACCGCGACTACCTCGGCGCGTTCCCCGGCCCGACCCCCGGCGATCCTCCCGCGCGCACCGTGGACCTCACCGCCGAACGCGCGCGCCGGGCGGACCTCGTCTACCTCGCCGACACATACGGCGTGTACCGCAAGGATCTCGAGTCCGGCCCGGCGATGAAGGCCGCGCTGGAGCGGAGCCGGCCGCTCTACGGAGGTCTCACGGCCGCGGAGGCCGAGGCCGCGCGCGCCGCGCTGGCCGCCGGCAGGACGGTGATCGCCGAATTCAACACCCTCGGCAGTCCCACCGGCGCCGAGGCGCGCGGGACGCTCGAAGGAGCGCTCGGGGTCCGCTGGACCCGCTGGATCGGCCGGTACTTCGCGGAGCTCGAGGACCGGGAGGAGGTCCCCGCGTGGCTGCGTCACGACTACGAGAGGGAATGGGACAGGAAGTGGGAGTTCAGGGGACCCGGCTACGTGCTCCTCCAGGACGACGATCATTGCGAGGTGCTGCGGGTCGGCATCGAATCGCCTCGGGTCGCGCTCCGGCTGGAGCACGTGCGCCCGACCGACGCGGTCCTCGAGGACTCCGCGGACGGCACGTCGTATCCGTACTGGTTCGACGTCGTGGAAGCCGCGGTCGGCACGGAGGTGCTCGCGAACTTCCGCTGGCACCTCGAGCCCGCCGGCCTCGCGCGGCTCGAGGCGCGCAGGCTTCCGGCCGTCTTCCCGGCGGTGACGCGACGGACGGCCCCGGGGGGCGGCGTGGGTTGGTACTTCGCGGGCGATTTCGCCGACAATCCCATGCCGGACGGGCTCGTGCCGTTCGCGGGATACCTCTCCGCCCGGCGCCGGGTCGAGATGCTCAAGCTCTCGCCGTCCGAGCTCGAGTTCTACTGGTGTTTCTACGCGCCGATGATGGCCCGGCTGCTCGACGGCATCCCGCACCGTTGAGACTTCGTCGCCAACCGGCTAGAGTCATCCGCCGGCAGCCGGCCGCGGGGCGAAACCGCCCGCGGGCGCCCGCCGCGGGAGAGGGTCCATGCGCCGCAACGAATCCGGCCGCGTCCTGTTCTTCGCCCTGCTCGTGATCGTGCTCGTGGCGGGCCTGGGCTTCCTGGTCCTGGCCTCGTTCCGCGCGGGACCGGCTCCCGAGATCGCGGTGAAAAGGCCGGGAGTCTCGATAGGGCGAAAAACGTCCGTGACCATCACGGTGGCGGAGCCGGTCCGCGGGCTTTCGCGCGTCCGCGCCGAGCTGGTCCAGGGAGACCGCGTCGAGAAGCTGGCGGAAAAGTCGTATTCCCCGCGCCCGGCCTGGTCGTTCTGGGGCGGGAAGACCGATCGCGCCGAGCTGCCGCTCGAGATCGGCCGTGACGCGATCAAGGGGCTCAAGGTCGGGCCGGCCAGCCTACGGATCACCGCCGAGCGCGCGTCGGCGTGGTTCCGCCACCCGTCTCCGGCGGTCGCGGAGCGTGAGTTCCAGGTCCGCCTGACGCCGCCGAGCCTCGGCGTGACGTCCACGTTCCACTACGCGAAGCAGGGCGGTTGCGAGGCCGTCGTGTACCGGGTCGGCGAGTCCAGCGTGCGGGACGGCGTCCGGGCTGGAAAGGAGTGGTTCCCGGGCTTCCCGCTCCCCGGCGGGGGCAAGCAGGACCGGTTCGCGCTGTTCGCGATCCCCTACGACCTCGGGGACCCGTCGAAGGTGAGGCTGACGGCGGCGGACGACGCGGGGAACGAATCCGAGGTATCGTTCATCGACCGGTTCACCCCCCGCAAGCCGCTCGCGGCGACGTTCAACCTGAGCGACGCGTTTCTCAACAAGGTCGTCCCGGCGATCCTGTCCCAGACCCCCGACGTGGCGGACAAGGGCGGGCTCCTCGAGAACTTCCTGGCGATCAACGGCGATCTCCGCGCGGCGGACGCCGCCGCGATCGTCGAGCTGGGCTCGAAGTCGAAGCCGGAGTTCCTCTGGAGCCGGACGTTCCTGCCGATGATGAACGCGAAGGTGACCGCGCCGTTCGCCGAGCACCGCACGTACGTCTATCAGGGGCGCACGGTGGACCACCGGGATCACCTCGGATTCGACCTCGCGGCGACCAGGGCCGTGCCCGTCCCCGCCTCCAACGACGGCGTGGTCGTGCTTGCCCGCTTCTTCGGGATCTACGGAAACGCGGTCGTGGTGGACCACGGGTACGGCTTGCAGAGCCTGTACGGGCACCTTTCGGTCATCGGAGTGAAGGAGGGGCAGGCGGTGAAGCGCGGGGACATCCTCGGCCGAACCGGGGACACCGGCCTGGCCGGCGGGGACCACCTCCACTTCTCGGTCCTTCTCGACGGCCAGCCGGTGGACCCGCAGGAGTGGTGGGACGGCCACTGGATCCGCGACCGCATCGCGCGCAAGCTCGGGGGAGCGCTCCGCTTCCAGGATTAGCCGGCGTCGATCACCGCATCGAGAAGGCCACGACGGCCGGGTAGTAGGCGTCGACCGCCGCGCCGTCCCTCCTCGCCGGCATGAATTTCCATTTCTTGACGCACTCGATCGCGGCCTGCTCGATTCCGTAGATTCGTAGCTGCTCGAGCACACCCGACGGGACGGTGCACGTGTCGCCCACGGTTCCATCGGCCTTTACCAGGGCCATGAGCATCACCTGCGTCTCGATCCGGTCCTTCCGCGCCTCGGGGGGGTACCTGGGCGAGTACTTGCGGTCCAGCTCCGGTATCGTCTCCTTCGGCATCAGCTTCGGCGCCTTCTCCTCGGCCCAGTTCCCGCCGAACGCGATCTTGAGGATCTCGCCGAGCGTCGAGGACTCTTCGGGGGGAGGCTTCAGGCTCATGAACTTGCACAGCTCCTGCGCCGACTCCTGGAGTTTGCCCAGCCGGGCGTAGGTCGCCGACATCAACCCGCGAAGCGGCCGCGAGTCGAGCGACATCTCCTGCATCTTCTGGATGAGGGTCAGGGTCTCGGCGTACTTCTCCTTGGAATAGAGCGTTCGCGCGATCGCGAAGGCGCCGTCGGCGGCGGCCTTGACGTTGGTCTTGGGCGCGCGCTCGAGCATCTTGATCGCATCGTCACCACGGCCCAACTCGGCGTAGAGGCTTCCCAGGGCGAGGTAGGGGGTGAGCGTCTCGGGGGACGCGGCGATCGTCGCCTCGTAGGCCTGGATCGCGCCATCGACGTCCCCGGCCCTCGCGAGGGCCAGCGCGCGCGCGCGGAGGGCCTGCACTTGCCCGGGCTCGCGCTCCAGCTCGGCCGCGAACTTCTTCGCCGCTTCGGTGTACTGAGCCTTCGCCTCCTCTGCCTTTCCCTCCTTGGACAGATCCTCGGCCCGGGCGAACGCGAGGTGCCCCAGGTGGAAGAGGATGTTGGGCATCCTGGGCTCGAGCTGAAGCAGCTTGTTGAGGTAGGCGTCGGCAGGGTCGTACTGGCTCAGGCGCAGGGAAGACACTCCCGCGACGTAGAGAGCTTCGAGGTCTTCGGGCTTCCCCTCCAGCACCTTCTTCGAGGAATCGAGCGCGGTCGAGTACTCGCCTTTCCTGAACGCCTCCTTCGCGGCCTCGAGCAGGGGATCCGGCGGCTGCGCCGGCGCGGGCTGCCCCGGCTGCCCCGGCTGCTCCGGCTGTGCGGATGGCGCGGGCTGGGCAGGCTGCTCCGGCTGAGCGGGTGGCGCGGGCTGGGCCGGCTGCGAGGGCGGAGGCGGCTGATCGGGCGGATTCGCGGGCGTCTGCGCGAGAGCGCCCGCGGACCCGAGGAGAAACGCTGCCAGCAGGACGATCGCATGGGCTTTCACGAGTTCAAACTCCACTGGGCAGCGCCAGCCGCCGCACCGACTTCCCCTCTTCCCATAATCTAGGACATCCCATGCCTGATCGCTAGTGTGCCGGGGCCGGAGTCCGACGCCTGGTCCGCCGAGCGCATCCGGAGCGGCGGTAGGCGGCTCACGGCTCCACTTCCATCGGCGGAGCGTTGCCGGGATGCCGCGCGTGGACCGCCAGCGCCACTCCCGCCACGACCAGCGCGGAGCCGGCGAACGTCCGGACGGTCACCGGCTCGTGCATGAAGACCGCGCCCACGGCGACGGCGATCACGGGCGTCGAATACGCGATCAGCGAGAGCCGCGTCGCCGTGATGTGCCGCATGAGCCAGTAATAGAGGCTGAAGGTCAGCGCCGAGCCGAAGAGCGCCAGGTAGAGCAGGGCGGAGACCGAAACGGCGTCGAACCTCACCTCGCGGCCGCGCTCGACGACGAGCGCCACACTCCCCATGACCACCGCCGAAATCGCCATCGGGACCGCCGAGATCGACACCGGATGGATGTCCCGCCCCCACCGCTTGACGGCGACCGACGCCACCGCCGAGACGAGCGGAGAGGCGAGCATGACGAGGGAGGCGAAAGCCACCCGCGGGCCTCCCAGGAGCGAGAAGTCCTCGGAGAAGATCACGGCGACGCCACCGAATCCCGTCAGGATCCCCGCGACGGCCCTCGTCGTGAGCCGCTCCGCGGGCAGCGCGAAGTGGGCCAGGATCGCGACGAAGAGCGGGAAGGTCGCGAACAGCACCGACGCGAGCCCCGAAGGGATCCACTGCTCGCTCCAGTACACGACGCCGTACGAGACGCAGAAGGAGAGAGCGCCGTTGATCAGCCACAGCCGCCACTCGATGGCGCTCCCGCCGTAGCGGACCCCCACGGCGGGGGAGAGCAGGAACAGCACGGATGCGGCCACCAGGAAGCGGAGCGAGACGCCGGTGAACGGCGGCATCCCCGTAAGCCCGATCCTTATCGCGGCCCAGGTCGTGCCCCAGACGAGGGTCAGGAGGGCGAAGGTGCCCGCGATCGCGAGGCGGCCCGGCCCACGCACGGGTCACTCTTTCAAGAGCTCGATCGGCGCCGCGAAGACGCTCGGCTCGCTCATGTCCGCACTATAGCGTGAGGGCGCGGCGTCTCGCCTCGGCTCAAGGCTCGCCCTCCACGAGACGGAGAAGGTACTGGCCGTAGGCGTTGCCGCGCATCCCGGCGGCGATCTCCCGGACCCGGTCCGCGGCGATGAATCCCATCGTGTAGGCGATCTCCTCGAGGCACGCGATCATCAGTCCCTGCCGCTCCTGGATCG
Source organism: Acidobacteriota bacterium (assembly GCA_041494445.1). Lineage (GTDB taxonomy): Bacteria > Acidobacteriota > Polarisedimenticolia > Polarisedimenticolales > JAIQFR01 > JAIQFR01. Next base: position 9,203 of record JBGQAU010000019.1, read on the forward strand.
TCTGGATGAAGTTCGACGCGTGAAGGAGCGACTCGGGGGTCCCGGTGTCGAGCCAGGCGTACCCCCGGCCCATCTTCTCCACGCTCAGCGTCCCGGCCTCGAGGTAGATCCTGTTGACGTCGGTGATCTCGATCTCGCCGCGGGCCGAGGGCCTGAGGGCGGCGGCGATGTCGAGCACCCGGTGGTCGTAAAAGTAAAGCCCGGTCACTGCCCAGGAGGAGCGGGGATGCGCCGGCTTCTCCTCGAGGCTCACGGCCCGGCCCTCGGCGTCGAACTCCACGACTCCATACCGCTCCGGGTCGCGGACCTGGTAGCCGAACACGGTTGCCCCCACGTCCCGCTCGACGGCTCGGCGCAGCAGCTCGGGCAGGCCGTTCCCGAAGAACACGTTGTCGCCGAGCGCGAGGGCGACCCGGTCCCCGCCCACGAACTCGCGGCCAATGATGAACGCCTCGGCGAGCCCTCCCGGGCGCGGCTGCGCCGCGTAGGAAAGCCTGAGGCCGAAAGGGCTTCCGTCTCCCAGCAGCCGCCGAAAGGCGTCCTGGTCCTGCGGCGTGGTGATGACGAGGATATCTCGGATCCCCGCGAGCATCAGGGTCGAGATCGGGTAGTACACCATCGGCTTGTCGTAGATCGGGACGAGCTGCTTGGAGACCGCCCTCGTCAGAGGGTGCAGCCGGGTCCCCGAGCCGCCGGCGAGGATGATCCCCTTCATGCCTTCTTCTCCTGGCCGGGCGCCGTCCTTAGGCCGAGCCGTTCTCGGGCGTACCGGCCGGCCTGGATCTTCTCGCACCACTCGCGGTGGGAGAGGTACCAGCGGACCGTCTCCTCGATCCCCGATTCGAAATCGTGGGCCGGCCTCCAGCCGAGCTCCTCGCGGATCCGGGTCGCGTCGATCGCGTAGCGTCGATCGTGCCCCGGGCGGTCCGGCACGAACGTCTTGAGCGCCTTGTACGTGGCGAGGCCGCGCGTCGAGAGCGCGGCGTTCGACGCTAAGGGCACCTCGCGATCGAGCACCTCGCAGATCCGGTCCACGATCTCCACGTTCCGCCGCTCGTTGTTCCCGCCGAGGTTGTACTTTCCCCCCGGCTTGCCTTCCCGGAGCGCCAGGAGGATCCCCTCGCAATGGTCGAGCACGTAAAGCCAGTCGCGCACGTTGCCGCCGTCGCCGTAGATCGGGAGCGGCTTCCCCTCGAGGGCGTTCAGGATCATCAGGGGAACGAGCTTCTCCGGGAACTGGTAAGGGCCGTAGTTGTTCGAGCAGTTGGTGATGATCGTCGCGAGGCCGTAGGTCTCGTGGAAGGCGCGGACGAGATGGTCCGCCGACGCCTTCGACGCCGCGTACGGCGAATTGGGGGTGTACGGGGTCTCCTCCGTGAAGAGTCCGGTGGGCCCGAGGCTTCCGTACACCTCGTCGGTGGAGACGTGCAGGAACCGGAACCGGCGCCGGCCGGCCTCGTCCAGGGAAGCGGCGTGGCGACGCGACGCCTCGAGGAGCTCGAACGCCCCCACGATGTTCGTCTCGACGAACGGCCGCGGGCTGTCGATCGAGCGGTCCACGTGGCTCTCGGCCGCGAAGTTCACCACGGACGACGGACCGTGCTCCCGGAACACCGCGGCCACCGCCTCGCGGTCCGCGATGTCCCCCAGCACGAACGCGAAACGGGGATCGGCGGAGCAATCCGCCAGGTTCTCCATGCTCCCGGCGTACGTGAGCTTGTCCAGCACGACGACGCGGTCGCCCGTCCGCCGGAGCGCGTGGCGGACGAAGTTCGAGCCGATGAACCCCGCGCCCCCCGTGACGAGCATGGTCTTCATCGCGCTCCCGTCCCCCCGGGGCGGGCCACCAGGAGGGGCCCGCGGCCAGAGCGTGGATCATGGCAGATCGGGCGGGGGGCGCGCAACGGCGGGGCTGGCGACCCGACCCGCTACGGGGCTAGGATGGCGCCCTAAGCCCGAAATGGTACGAAGGGAGGGGAGCGATGGCTCAAGCGTTCGACCTTGAGAAGTTCCTCGTGGACGTGTTCGAACCGGTGGCGGGCGAGCGGGCCGCCGTGATGATCGATCTGCCGACGCCGTCCTGCCCCGACGACCCGGCCTGGGAGGAGCGGCGTCGAATGGCGGAAGAGTGGCGCGAGGGCCTCGTGAGGCTGGGGCGGAGGATCGGATTCGAGGTGCTCCCGCTCGTGGCGTACCCGGCGACCGGATCGAACGGGGCGAGCTTCTCGGCGAACGCGGAGATGGGCGGGACGACGGTCCCGATCGCCTCGCTTCTCGACGACGTGAGCCTGGTGCTGGCGCTGACGGAGTTCTCCGCCACCGCGCCGCTCATCGACGTCTGCAAGCGCCGGCCGGGCGCCGACGTGTTCCGGGCGGCCAGCATGCCGGGCATCATGAAGAGGATGGAGCAGGCCTCGCTGGCCGCGGACTACGGCGAGGTCGCGCGGCGGTGCCGGATCCTGAAGGAGGTCTTCCTGACCGCCGATCGCGCGGAGGTGGAATTCTCGACCGGCCACCGCTGCCTCTTCGACCTCCGGTTCCGCACCTGCGAGTCCGACGACGGCTACCTGCACCGCGACAAGAACGACGACCTCCCGGTGATCAACCTGCCGTCCGGTGAGACGTTCGAGGTTCCGTACGAGGGGGAGAAGCCGGGTATCCCGTCGAGGACCGCCGGTGAGCTCCCCGTAGGCCAGGGGGGAGAGACCGTCGTGTTCCGCGTCGAGGCGAACCGGATCGTCGAGGTGATCGGCGCCGGCCCCGCGGCGGAGCGCCACCGCGGCTACTTCGCGGAGGACCCCGCGCGCGGGAACATCGCCGAGCTGGCGTTCGGCTGCAACGAGCGAGCGATCGTGACCGGCAACGTGCTCGAGGACGAGAAGGCGGGCTTCCACTGGGCGTTCGGGCGCAGCGACCACCTCGGCGGAGTCTGGGGCGTCGCCGCGTTCAAGAGCCCGGCGACCGTGGTCCACCAGGACATCGTCTACGCGCAGGGGAACCCGATCGGCATCGCCCGCGCCGATCTGGTCGCGGCGGACGGGAAGCGCACCACGGTCATCCGCGACGGCGCGTACGTCCTCTGGTAGCGCCGGCCGGACCGACGGCCGCGGGGGAGGGGGATCGCCCCGTGCTGAACTGGGTAGAGGTCGACGCGCGGGCGCTCCGGCGCAACGTCTCGGAGTTCCGGCGCCGTCTCGGGGCGGGGCCGCTTCTCGGCGCCGTCGTCAAGTCCAACGCGTACGGCCACGGGATGCTGGAGGCGGCGGCGATCGCGCGCGCGGCGGGTGCGGACTGGCTCTGCGTGAACAACCTCGACGAGGCGGTTCGGCTGCGGGATGCCGGGCACGACGGGCCGGTCCTCGTGATGGGGTACGTCCGGCTGGGGGATCTCGAGGAGGTCGTCGCCCGGGACCTCCGGCCGGTGGTGTACAACCTCGCCGCCGTCGAGGAGCTGGAGCGCTGCGCGACGCGCCTCCGCCGCCGCGTGCGAGTGCACCTCAAGGCCGAGACCGGGACGAACCGGCAAGGGATCCCCGAAGCGGACGTCCCGGCTTTCGCCCGCAGGGTCCGCGCTTCCGAGTGGCTCGAGTTGGAAGGCTTGACGACGCACTTCGCCAACATCGAGGACACGACCGACCACTCCTTCGCCGAGGGACAGATCGCCGCGTTTCAGAGGATCTCCGAGGCGGTACGCGAACCGGGGCGACCGGTCCCGATCCGTCACTCCGCCTGCTCCGCGGCCACGCTCCTGTTCAACCGGACCCACCTGGACCTGGCGAGAATCGGGATCTCGCTCTACGGCCTCTGGCCGTCCCGGGAGACCTACGTCTCCTGCCTCGAGCGCGGCAAGCCGTCCCTCGACTTGCAGCCGGTCTTGTCCTGGAAGACCCGCGTCGCCCAGGTGAAGGACGTTCCGGAGGGGGGATACGTCGGCTACGGCTGCGCCTACAGGGCGACGCGCTCGTCCAGGATCGCGGTCCTGCCGGTCGGCTACTACGAGGGGTACGACCGGGGGCTGTCGGGGGTGGCCCACGTCCTGGTGCACGGGAGACGGGCGCCCGTGCGCGGCCGCGTCTGCATGAACATGTGCATGGTGGACGTGACCGACGTCCCGGCCGTGGCGGTGGAGGACGAGGTGGTCCTCCTCGGGCGGCAGGGGGAGGAGAGGGTCACCGCCGAGCAGATCGCCACCTGGTGCGGCACGATCTCCTACGAGATCGTCTCCAGGATCCACCCCGCCCTTCCCCGCCTGGTCCTGGACGATGACCGGAACCCGGCGACCGCTTGATTTGCTTGATTTGCGATCCGGAGCGGTTTATATAAGCCGGGTGTTCCCCGGTACGGAGGAGGGTCCTGCACACTGCCAGGAAGCGGAATCGCCCGGCCGGTGTCACCAGGAAACACCCCCATGAAAAGAAAGCCGATCAAGATCGACTGGGACGAGATCGAGGCCGCCTTCGACAACAAGCGCGAGGACCTCGTGTACTACCTCGACCTCGTCACCGGCCAGGTGGTCCTCGAGGGGGAAGGGGAGGAGGCCGAGTTCGAGGACGACAACGACCTCCTCGACGACGACGGCAGGGAAGACGCGCCGTCCCGCAAGGCGACCACCCGACTCTACATCGACCCGCCCGACGAGGAAGACGAAGTCGACTGGATGGTGGGCTTCGTCGAGGAGGCGGACGACCTGGACCCCGGCATCCTGGGGAAGCTCCGAGAATCCCTGGACGGGCCCGCGCCGCTGAACGCGTTCCGGGACGAGCTTCGCGCCGACGAGGCGGCGCGGGATCGCTGGTTCCTCTATCGGACGGAGCGCCTCCACGAGACGGTGGACGCCTGGCTCGACGCCAACCACGTTCACTGCGCCGAGCCGCCGCCGTGGAGGGGGTGAGCTGAGGTCCCGGCTCTCCGAGTTCGCCTTCCATCTACAAAGACGAACTTGTCCGCAGCCCGGGGGAGGAATTCACCTCCTGAGAGATGTAGCGTAAGTCTCGCACTGTGAATAGATACCCTTCCATCCTTCTTGCCTGGAGTTGCAAATACACGAGCGGAGAGGAGAACCGCTCCATCGGGAGGGATCCGCCGAAAGCCCCGGCGTCCGGCAACTTGGAAGAGGGACTGCGAACAGGTTGTTACCACCGAGGGGCTTCTCGATTTGGACGAGGGCCCGAGCGAGCGGAAATTTGACGGGACCTATTTCGGATGGGGGATGATGTCGAGCAGGATGCACGCCTCACCCTCGATCAAAAAGTAGAAACGCCACCCACGAGTGACGCGAGCCTGCCAGATACCGCGGCCCGGGTCATACTTCTTTGCGCGTAGCGACGGGTGGCGGAGGTTGGAGACGAGCAGGCGAACCTGCTTGTCGAACGCCCGCTGGATGGCAGGTGGGGCCTCCCCGTAGCTCCTTGCGAACCGGCTGGTCTCGCGCGTTTGCATCAAGCGCTTCGCTTGCTGGCCCTTCTCCGTCGGTGCGTGCCGTGTAGCGAGGCAATCAAGTCCTCGACCGTGTCGTGCGGCCCGCCCATGCGCCCATGCTTCACGTCATCGAGAGCCTCGGCGAGGCGCTTCTCGACCAGGGACTTGGGCGTCATGATGATCCGGTTGCCCTGGCGCTCCACTTCGAGGTAGTCGCCCGGGGAGAGCCCCAGCTCGTCGTGGAGCTTCTTGGGGATCGCCACCTGACGGCTGGCGCCGATCTTGACTGCGGCCACGTCGAGCCTCCTCTAGGTTTGTATTTTCATATAACTGTATATTACAAATTCGCGAAAACGTCAAGTGATCTTGGCGACAGTGATCTTGGCGGGAGATTTCCGGGCGGTTCGCCCCTGAAGGAAGCGGTGAGAGGGTGCCGACGCGCCCGCTACCCCGAAGCAGGCCGCTGGCACCTCGGCTCCCTACCCTCTCACCCCGCGAAAGTCCACCAGCTCGATCCCCGCGATCCCCAGCACTGCGCGCAGCTCCTCGGATTCGAGGAGCGCGCGCTCGGCGCATCGCCCCTCGTGGTAGTCGTCACCCGTCGCCAGCAGCGCGTCGTCCACCTCGCCGGGATGGACGACCATCTCGTACGTCCGCCCCGGCTCCATCCTGTCGATCGCCCCACGCACGACGTCGAGGGTCGGCCGCGTGAGGAGCGCGTTGCCGAACCCGCGCGCGGGCGCGAGGGAGCGTCCGGCGCGCCCGAGGTCGATGCGGCTCGCCAGCGCGAGCAGCGATCCCTTGAGATTCGCGCGCGCGCCGCCGCCCCGGTAGGGCCCGTCCATCGCGCGCACGCTGAGCCCGAGCGAGCGGGCCAGCGGCGCCATCACGCGCGAGAACAGGCTCGGGACGAGGTGGACGTGCTGGTGGCTGTCGAGATGCGAGACGGCGACGCCGGCCTCTCTCACCGCGCCGACCTGCGCTCGCCACTCCGCCTCGATCTCCGAAGCGGCGATCCGGCGGGAGAATAGCCGCGCGAGGAACCTCCCGAAGGAATGGAACTCCCCGGACGCGCCGACGAGGCTCGGCACCTCGCGCGGAGGGAGCAACGGCCGCCCGCGGGTCACGTTCAGGTGGACGCCGAAATCGAACTCCGGGTGCGCCGCCGCCCACGAGATCGCCGCCGGTCCGTGCGGGGTGCCGAGGAGGATGGAAGCGCTGGTCCAGGCTCCCGACGCCAGCCCCGCCTCGATCGTCCGGTTGATCCCGGGCGCCAGCCCGTAGTCGTCGGCGTGGATCACGAGCCGAGGGGGCGCTTCTCGCGCCGGGTCGGGTCGGTACCGTCCCGCGAGCGAGCGGGCCCGGATGAGGACCAGGTCGCGGAACATCCGGGCGGAGTCCACGACGAAGGCCACGGTGCTCGGCTCGCTGTCGTAGCGGAACGAGACCGGCACCTCGACGATGCGCGCGCCGCGGTCCATGAGGGCGCGCAGCAGCTCCACGTCGAAGGAGAACCCGTCCATCTCGAGCCGTCTGAGAACCGGCCGCACCGTCTCCGTCCGGAAGCCCTTGAGTCCCGCCTGCGTGTCCAGGATCCCGGGGACGGTGAGGACGCGGCAGAGCAGATTGAAGGCGCGCCCCAACACGTGCCGCGTGTAGAGGTAGTGAAAGAAGGACGGGCTCATCACGTACATGCTGTCGGGCAGCACGCGGCAGGCGATCGCCGCGTCGGCGCCGGCCTCGAGCGCGGCCACCACCCGCGAGGCGTTCTCCACCGGGTACGCGAGGTCGCAGTCGTTGAAGAGCGCCAAGGGTGCCTTCGCGCGCTCGAGACCGACCCGAATCGCGAACCCTTTCCCGCGGTTCCCCGCGAAGCGGATCCTCTCCACCGACTCCCCTCGGTGCGCTTGGAGAAAGGCGTCGAGGAGCCTCGGGGTCCCGTCGGTGGACGCGTCGTCCACGATCAGCAGCTCCCACGGCTCCGGCTGTGCCGCGAGCCACGCGTGGACCTGACGCAGGCTCCCCTCCAGGAACCCCTCCCCGTTGTAGACCGGGAGGATCAGCGTCCGCGCGGGCGAGGCCCCGCCGTCGAGGCTCATCGGTCGTTCCCGGGGCCGGGCGGCGCGAGCGCGAGGCGCACGGCCGAGAAGATCGGCCCCGTCAGCACCGTCGCTCCCACGAGCGCGGGCTTGGCCAGGATCGCCTCGCGCTCGTCGCTGCGGACGATCCAGATCCCGCCTGGCCGCTCGGCGACGCTCCTCGCCAGATCTTGACTGGGCGTCCTGATCAGGCTTCTTCCGAGGTAGTAATCAAAGCCGTACCAGTCCCTGGCGACCACGACGCCCACGACGTCCGCCGCGATCCCCTCTCGCTCGAGGTCCCGGACCATGGGGAGCGCCGAGCGAGTCAGCTCGAGCCGCGGGAGCGCCAGAGCCACCACGATCAGCATCGCCACCGTGGCGCCCGCGGCGTGCGAGGCGACGAGCGCGGGCGCGGAGCCGCGAAGGACCGCGATGAGCGCCACGATCGATGCCGCCACCAGCACCGCGGAGGATGCGATCGCGCCTACCCTCGCATCGGCCCAAACCGGGTCACGCAGCGTGACCGCGACGGCCGCGGCCCACAGCAGGGTCGCCGCGAGGCCGAGCCCGGCGGACAGGATCGCGTGCCGCGCCGGCCGCCGACCCGCGCCGCCCGGCAGCGCTCGGTCCCAGTACCCGCCGATCAGCAGCGCGGCGGGGGCGAACGCGGGCAGCACGTACGTCGGCAGCTTGCTCGCCGTCACCTCAAAGACCGCGACCACGGCGACGAACCAGCACAGCAAGAACAGCGGGCCCGCCTCCCTCCCGGGTCCGCGCTCCGCGACCGAGGCCGAAGGTCGCGCGGCCGCGATCAGCGCCGCCGGCAGCGCGCCGGACCAGGGCAAGAGGCCGACCGCCAGGACGACGACGTAGTAGAGAGGAAAGGACGGGTGCTCCGGGCTGACGAACCGCCCGAGGTTCCCCTTGCCGATGAACGTCTCGAGCAGGAGAGCGCGGTGGGCCGAGAACATGTACGCGTACCAGGGAGCGGCGGTCAATGCGACACCCGCGGCCCCCGCGAGGAGCGCCCTCGGCCGGAGGAGGTCGGAGCGCAGCGCGAGCGCGGCGTATGCGGCCAGCGCGACCCCGGGAAGCAGGAACCCGACCGGCCCCTTCGTCAGCGCCGCGAGGCCGAAGGCGGCCCCGGCGAGCCCCAGGAAGAGCGCGCGTCCCCGCGCCAGGTATCGCTCGACCGCGAGCATCCCGAGGGTGATGAAAAGGGAGAGGGTCATGTCGGTGATCGCGGCCCGTGCGAGGAGCGCATACTCGAGATTGGCGGCCAGCACCAGAGCGGCCACGAACGCGCCGCGCTCGCGCAGCCGCCCGCGCCGCGCCACCCAGAACAGCGCCAGGACCGCCGCGAGCCCCGCCAGCGCCGACCCGATCCGGGCCGCCGTCTCGGAAACCCCCATCACCCGGTACGCCGCGAGGATCATCCAATAGAAAAAGATCGGCTTGTCGAACCAGGGCTGGCCGTGGAACACCGTGCAGGCCCAGGTCCCCGTCCGCAGCATCTCCTGCGCGGGCACCGCGTAGTAAGGTTCGTCGGGGTCGAAAAGCCCCACCGAGCCCAGGCCGTAGAAGAAGAGCGGCACCGCCAGCGCGACGAGGGCGAGCGTGCCGGGGAGCAGGAGGCCGAGGCCGGGCCTTGCTCTCGCCTCGGCTCGAAGGTCGCGACGGTCCGGGGCTTCGACGGGCAACAATCCCTCGGAGGCGAAAGACGGCGCAGCGGACGGCGCCATGTTACCAGAGCCGCGCGGCGGGTCAGCCTTCGACGGGAGCGGAGTGGCCGCACCCCTCGGCATCGCAAACGAGGCGGCGGCCGTCGCGCTTGCTCGCCTTCTCCACGAGGTACGGTCGGCCGCACCGCGGGCACGCCTCGGCGACCGGGCGATTCCAGAGGACGAAGCTGCAGTCCGGATAGCGATCGCACCCGAAGAACACCTTCCCGCGCTTGCTCCGCCGCTCGACGACGCGTCCCTTGCCGCAATCGGGGCAGGCGACCCCGGTGTCCTTCATCTTGATGTAGCGGCACTTCGGGTAGCTGGAGCAGGCCACGAACTCCCCGAAGCGGCCTTGCTTCTTGGCGAGCTTCGAGTCGCAGCGGGGGCAATTCTCGTCGAGCAGGACGTCCGGCGTCGCCTCGGCCTTCCCCTCGGGGTTCAAGCGGATCCGCCGGGTGTTCCGGCACTCCGGGTAAGCCGAGCACGCCAGGAAGGGCCCGAACCGGCCGCGCTTCAGCACCATCGGGCTGCCGCACTTCTCGCACGGCTCGGCCTCGGCCTCGACCGGGTCCGGCGCGGCCGCGGCGCGCGCGGCCTTGGCCGCAGCGGGCAGGGTCGCGCGGTCCTCCTCGGTGACCGGCTTCGTCCCGTTGGCCTCGCGCGTGTTCTTGCACTCGGGGTAGCCGGAGCAGGAGAGAAACTGTCCGAACCTCCCCCACTTCAGCACCATCGGCTTGCCGCACTTGTCGCACGAGACGTCGGTGGGAATCGCCTCCCGCTTGACGTCGCGCATCTCGACGCGGGCGCGGGCGAGGTCGCGCTCGAACTTCTCGCTGAACTCCCGGAGCGCGTCGGTCCAGCGGAGCCGACCCTCCTCGATCTCGTCCAGCTCCTCCTCCATGCGCGCGGTGTAACCGACGTCCACGATGTCGCCGAAGGACGCGACCATCAGGTCGTTGACCAGGAAGCCCAGCTCGGTCGGGCTGAACCGCCCCCGCTCCTTCGAAACGTAGTCGCGGTCCATGATGGTCGAGAGGATGCTCGCGTAGGTCGAGGGGCGCCCGATACCGTTTTCTTCCAGCTCCCGCACCAGCGTCGCTTCGGTGAACCGCGGGGGCGGCTGCGTGAAGTGCTGGCGCGGAAGGAGCGATCGCAGGTCGAGCGGCTGCCCCTCGCGGAGCGGCGGGAGACGGCGCTCCTCCTCCTCGTCCGCCTCTTCCTCCCCCCGGTCTTTCGCCGTGGTGTCTTCGTCCACCGCCTCGTGATAGACCGCGAGCCACCCCGGCGACTTGAGCACCGACCCCGAGGCCCGGAAGGTGTACGGCCCGGCCTCGATGTCGGCGCGCGTCGTGTCGAACAGGGCCGCCTCCATCTGGGAGGCGACGAACCGGTTCCAGATCAGCGTGTAGAGCCTGAGCTCGTCGCGACCGAGGAACGCCTGAACGAGGTCCGGCGTGTGCTCGAGGGACGTGGGGCGGATCGCCTCGTGCGCCTCCTGCGCCTGCTTGCCCGGGCGGTACCGGCGCGGCCGGTCCGGCAGGGCGTTGGGGCCGTAGGTCGAGGCGATGAAGCCGCGGACCGCGTCGATCGCTTCCTCGGAGACGCGGGTCGAGTCGGTCCTCATGTAGGTGATCAGACCCACGGTCCCCGCTTCGCCGATCTCGCGCCCCTCGTAGAGCCCCTGCGCGAGCCGCATGGTCCTCGCGACCGGGAAGCCGAACCGGCGGGCGGCATCCTGCTGGAGCTTCGAGGTGATGAACGGCGGCGGCGGGTTCTTCCGCTTCTCCTGGGACTGGACCCGCGCGACCCGGAACGGGATCGGACTGCCGTCCGAGGGAACCGCCTCGAGCACGACCACGCCGGGCGCGGCTCCCTCCGGGGGAGCGGCCTCGCGGACGCTCCAGCCGAGCGCGGCGAGGGCCGCCATGACCTCGTCCTTCGAGGCCAACTCGACCTTCTCGCCGTTCCGCGCCACGAGGCGGGCCTGGAACACCGGCGGCTCGCTCCCTTCGAGCTGCACGAGAACGGACCAGTACTCCCGGGGCACGAACCCGCGGACCTCGCGCTCCCGCTCGCAGATGATGCGGAGCGCGACGCTCTGGACGCGGCCGGCGCTCAGGCCGCGCCGGACCTTGTCCCAGAGCAGGGGGCTGATCTTGTACCCGACGAGCCGGTCCAGGATCCGGCGAGCCTGCTGGGCATCCACCTTATTGGAGTCGATGTCCCGCGGGGCGTCGAATGCACCAAGGACCGCCCGCTTGGTGATCTCGTTGAACATCACCCGGAAGAAAGGGGCCTCGGTCTCGCGCTGCAGCTCCTCCTTGAGGTGCCAGCAGATCGCCTCGCCCTCGCGGTCGGGGTCCGGGGCCAGGAAGACGGCGCTCGCCGTCTTCGCGGCCTTCTTGAGGTCGGCAAGGGTCTTTTTCTTTTCCGGCAGCACCGCGTAAGTCGGGGAGAAGTCGCGCTCGTCCACCCCCAGGCTTCGCTTGGGAAGGTCGCGCACGTGCCCCATGCACGCCTTGACGACGTATCCCTTGCCCAGGAACTTGTTGATCGTCTTCGCCTTGGCTGGCGATTCGACGATGACCAACGCGCGTCCCATGTTTCAGGCACCCCTCCGGGGGCGGGCAAGATAGTACCGCCCCGGCAATTGTTCAACCGCGCCCCGGACCTCGAGGCCGAAGAGCGCCGTCTGGAGCCGCGCGATCCCGAATGGGGCCCTGTCAGCCAAGGCGTCCAACTGGACCGGCTCCGGATCATCCAAGAGGGCCAAAACCGCGACCTCGTCAGGGCCGATCCCGGCCAGGTCGGGGCCGGGATCTCCCTCGGGAGCTGGGACCTTGGGAGCCAGAGCGGCCGAGTACATCGGAGAAAGTTCCTCGAGGACGTCGCCGACCGAGTGGACGAGCTTCGCCCCCTGCTGGATGAGCCGGTGGCACCCGGCCGACTGCTCCGAGGAGACGGGGCCCGGGACCGCCATGACCTCGCGCCCCTGCTCCAGAGCATGTCCGGCCGTGCTCAGGGAGCCCGACCGCTCGGCAGCCTCGACGACGACCACCGCGGCGGCGAGGCCGGCGATCAGCCGGTTTCTTCTGGGAAAGTTTTCGCCTCTTGGCTCCATGTCCAGATGGAATTCGGTCATGATGGCGCCGTTTTCGGCAATCCTGTCGAACAGATCCTCGTTCTCTGGCGGATAGAGCTGCCGAAAGCCCGATCCCATGACCACGATCGTCCTGGCGCCGGCTTCGAGGGCACCGAGATGGGCACATGTATCGATTCCCCTGGCACCACCGGAGACAATTTCCACGCCTTGCAGCCCCAACCCCGACGCCAGGCCCGTCGCGACCCTACGCCCGTATGCCGTCGCGCGGCGCGAGCCGACGACCGCGATTCGAACGACTCCATCGGTCAAGGCGCCCTTCATGTAGAGCACGACCGGGCCGTCCGGCAGGACCTCGAACTCAGCGGGATAGCCTGGATCACCCGGGGTGAGGAGCCGGATTCCCAGCCGCTCGCACGCGCGAACCTCTTCTTCGGCCCGCCTTCTGAGCCCCGGCCGCGAGGCCAGGATGGCGCCGACTGCGTCGTCCCGAAGACCCCCGGCAGAGCGCAGGTCGGAGGCGCCGAGCCGGTACGCGATCACGCCAGGGTCGGAGAACCGTTGGAGGAGGCGACGTGCGATCGTGGGGCCGACGCCGGAGAGGGAGTTGAGCGCGATCCAGTCCGAGAGTTCCCCGGGGGGCATGTTCGGCTCTCCCGAGGAGGCGGGCGTAGTATCGGGTCCGCGCGAGATTCGGTCAAGGCCGCGTCGTTCGAGACACAACCGGTTCTGTGCACGGCGGGTCCGCGCCGCCCTCCTTCAGTGATGGAATGGACTCCTCCCGCGACTTGATCGGCATCGTCGTCGTGCCAAAGTCGCCTCGCACAAGAACCCGTTGAGGGGAAGGAGGAGTCCGAGATGAAGAATACGATGATCGCGGTCGACGTGGCCAAGTCCGTTTTCGAGATTGCTGTTTCCAATCACCCTGGCCGGGTGACGGAGCGGCACCGATTGTCGCGTGGCGCGTTCCTGCGGTTCTTCGCCGAACGGCAGCCGGCGACCGTCCTCATGGAGGCCTGCGGCTCGGCCCACCACTGGGCTCGGCAGATCGAGAGTCTCGGACACCGCGTCCTGCTCCTGCCGCCGCATCGGACCCGTCCCTACGTGACAGGCAACAAGACCGACCGCTCCGACGCCAAGGGTTTGCTTGAGGCCCAACGCAACGAACAGATCCAACCCGTGCCCGTGAAGTCCCTCGACCAACAGGCTCTGTCCGCCCTGCACCGCCTTCGCTCGGCTTGGCTGGTCGCTCGCACTGCGCGGATCAACACCGTGCGCGGGCTCCTCAGGGAGTTCGGCATCGCCATCCCCCTCGGCTCGACCCGGGTCGTTCCGAGGCTTCAGGAGTTGCTCGAGGACGCCGAGTCCGGCCTCCCCGACTCCGTGCGGCCCGCCCTCGACGAGGCCCGGGCCGAGATCCTCGAACTCGAACGGCGCATGCTCTCCGTCGAACACCAACTCCGAGCCCTGGCTCGCCAGCTTCCCGTCGTTCACAAGCTGCGCACCATCCCAGGCGTCGGCTTGATCACGGCCACGGCCCTCCTGGCCTTCGTCGGGGACGTCGGCCGTTTTCCCTCCGCCCGTCACTTCGCCAGCTACCTCGGCCTGACACCGCGAGAACGGTCGAGCGGCCTGCGGCGCCGCCTCGGCGCGATCAGCAAGCGCGGGGACGTCTACATTCGCACGCTCCTCACCCATGGCGCCCGAGCTGTTCTGTGTAGGGCCAAGTGTCGCAAGGCGCCCGACCGGCTACGGACCTGGGCGCTGCGCATCGAGCAGCTCCGCGGTCACAACAAGGCAACGATCGCGCTTGCCAACAAGCTCGCGCGTATCGTGTGGGCTGTGTGGCGACGCGACGTCGAGTTCACGGAACAAGTTCCATCTGCGGCTTGACCCGGGACCAGACCCGAACCCACCGAAGGAGGAAGACAGGTTGCTCACCATGGGCTGCTTCGAGAACGGCGAGGAGATGGCGAACCGGTCCTGACCGGCGCGAGGGGAAACCGAACATCAGGGTGGCCCGACGAGGTCGGTTTCAGCGATTGGTTCCCCGCGCGCGACTCTCCATCTTGGCCCGGAGCCCTGGGGCTCCCACGATGAGGCCGGAGATACGACTGCAGTCGGCTCCATTCGCTATCCGCGTCGTTCACGGGGAGGCCTTGCGGGAGGAGTCCAGATACGCCTTGATGTGGTCGATCACGCAGCCGGGGCAGCGGGCGGTGGTCACCGGAAAGCGGACAATCCCCATCCCATTTCTTACCAAGCTGGAACCCGCTGAAAAATAATCGCTTGACTCCGACGTCCCCGGCCTGTACGTAGGGTATGTGCACGCATTCGGGAGGGCTCCAATGCGAAAGGTAGTCGTGTCTCTCGCGATCACGCTGGCCGCCGTGTGGCTCGCCGTGCCGACCGCTCTCGCCCGCGACCTCACCTTCGAGGAGCGGGTCCGGGCCCAGGAGAGCATCGATCGCGTCTATTACGCCGCGATGGGTGGGACGAGGCCGATCGGCGAGGTGATCCCGAGAGCTCATCTGGAAGGGAAGGTCCGGGACTACCTGAAGAAGTCGGTCGCCCTCGAGAGGTTCTGGCGGACTCCCGTCACGCAGGTGGCCCTGCGCCGCGAGATGGAGCGCATGTCTCGCAGCACCGTCATGCCGGACACGCTTCGCAAGCTATACGCGGCGCTGGGCAACGATGCCTTCCTGATCGAGGAATGCCTGGCCCGGCCGGCGCTGGTGGACCGCCTCGTCGGGAACTTCTTCGCGTTCGACGAATCGATCCACGGAGACGCCAGGCGAAAGGCCGAGGCGATCCGCGACGGCCTCACGGCTCTCTCCGCTTCATCGATCCCCAGCGGTGCGACGCGGGCCGATCTTCTTCTCCGGCGCGGCGAACACGAGGGGAAGCAGGCCATCGAGGAAGAGACCGCGAAGTCGCCGCTAAAGACGTCGGCGCCGGAGCGCGTCGATCTCACCCCGGAGGACTTCGAGCGAGCCATCCTGGATCTGCCTCCCACGCCCGGCCAGCCCGGTCAGGTTCGGGAGGAGCGGACCACGTTCGTCTTCGACGTGGTCATCGAAGCGCGGCCTGAAGCGATCCGGCTGGCGCGGTACTCCGTACCCAAGGTCGGCTTGGAAGACTGGTGGCGCAAAGCCTCGGTCGGGATTGACGAGAGCGTCGTCCGGGCGGCGGCCGCCCAGGAAGGGGACGAGAGGACGTCGGCCGTTCCGGCGCCCGGGGCGCTCTTCTGCGATCCCGCCGGTACCTGGGACAACGGACTCCTCGATGTCCTCCCCGACCCGCGGTCCGGACACACGGCCGTCTGGAGCGGCACGGAGATGATCGTGTGGGGGGGATCGGACGAGGTCTATTCATTCGCGACGGGAGGACGGTATGATCCCGCGACGGACACGTGGCGGGCGACGTCTCGGCTCAATGCGCCCCTTGCACGCTACGGGCATTCCGCGGTTTGGACCGGCCGGGAGATGATCATCTGGGGTGGCGCGCACAAGCGGAATTGGCCCCCAGAAGCCTTCGCGATTCTCGCCGACGGTGCGCGCTACGATCCCTTGACGGACACCTGGACGCCGATCTCAACGGTCGGAGCGCCAATTCCGCGTTCAGGCCACTCGTCGGTATGGACCGGAAAAGCGATGATCGTCTGGGGTGGCTCCAACTGGGACGCCGGCGGCTACCTCAACACCGGCGGTCGCTACGATCCATCCACGGACACGTGGACGCCGGTTTCAACGCTCGGCGCACCCCCTCCGGGTTACTACCGGCCCGCGGCCGTCTGGACCGGAAGCGAAATGATCGTGCTCAGCGGCGACGGTGGAGCACGCTATAACCCGGCCACAGACACCTGGACGCCGGTTTCAACGCTCGGCGCACCCCCTTCGAGTTATTACTCCGCGGCCGTCTGGACCGGAAGCGAGATGATCGTGTTCAGCGGAGGCGGTGGCGCGCGTTATAACCCGGCCACGGATACCTGGACCCCCATCTCGACCGTGGACGCTCCGCCGTGGTTCGGGGCCCCACCCGTGTGGACCGGAACAGAGATGATCGTTTTCGGCAACTGCAGGGTCCATCTCTACGATCCGGAGACGGACACTTGGCGGTTGGCGAGCGCGTGTTGGGGTGGCCGTCCGGAACTTAACGCCACTGCCGTCTGGACGGGAACGAGCATGGTGGTGTGGGGGGGAACTGACGGCGGGGGGTCGAGGATCAACCGCGGCGCAGGGTACAGTCCCGTAAACGATAATTGGACGCCCATCTCCACGATGCAGGCGCCGAGAACCCCGTGGGGTTCCGCCGTCTGGGCGGGCGTCTCCATGATCACCTGGGGTGGCTGGGACACTCCCACAGGGACGGATCGCTATGACCCGGTCATCGACACGTGGAGTCCCGTTCATGCACCGATCGCGGGGACGACGGTCTGGACGGGGCAGGAGATCATCTGGTGGGATGGCTGGAGCGCGACCGGAGGCCGGTACGATCCGCTGACGGACCTCTGGTGGCCCATCGCGACCGAAGGAAATCCAGGTCCACCCTCCTATTCTCAATGTTGGCCGTACGAGCCGTGCCTGGGCCCCGCGCTGTGGACGGGCAGCGAGGCGATCTTCTGGGGCGAGAACGGAGGCGGCCGATACGACCCGGCGGCCGACGCGTGGCGGTCGGTCTCGACGCTGGATTCACCGGGCAGCGGCCTGGCCGTTTGGGCCGGGAGCGAGATGATCGTGTTCAGCGTAGGCGGAGGCGCGCGTTATAACCCGGCCACGGATGCCTGGACCCCCATCTCGACCGTCGGCGCTCCGCCGATCGCCGCGGCCGCTGTCGTGTGGACCGGACGCGAGATGATCGTCTGGTGTGGGACAGGCAATTATGGATCGGCCATCAACATCGGCGCCCGCTACGATCCCTCGACGGATGCCTGGACACCGGCCTCGACGGTCGGCGCACCCTTCCCGCGCACTAAGACTGCCGCCGTTTGGACCGGCCAAGAGATGGTGATCTGGGGAGGAGGAACGTCGAGCGGCTTCGACTCGGGTGGACGGTACGATCCAGTGCATGACACATGGACCGAAGTCTCGGCAACCAATGCACCGGTAGGTCGCACAGGGCACGCCGCCGTGTGGACTGGAACCGCGATGATCGTGTGGGGTGGGCAAGTCTACCCGAACAACCAAAGCCCTCTCAACACGGGCGGCCGATACGTTCTCGGCCCCATCATGGACAACGACGACGATGGCTTCACGGAATGCCAGGGTGACTGCGACGACGCTGACCCAGCGGTCCACCCTGGCGCTTCCGAGGTTTGCGACGGCATCGACAATGACTGCGACGGGGTCACCGACAATGGTGGCGACGCCCTTTGCGACGACGGAGACGTCTGCACGGAAGACACCTGCAACGGGACAACGGGCTGCGGTCACGTGTTCAGGGATGCGATCCCGCCGACAATCATCTGCCCGACCGCGGTGACGGTCGAGTGCCAGGCCAACCTCCAGTCGGCGGTCGTCCTGCCCCCGGCGACAGCGAGCGACGTCTGCCAGCCAAGTGACCTCGCGATCACCAACACGTACACGCCCAACGGCGCGAACGCCTCGAGTTCCTACCCCCTGGGCACGACCACCGTGGCCTTCACGGCGACGGACGCCGCAGGGAACCAGTCCAGCTGCCAGACCGCGGTCACGGTGCGCGATACGATTCCTCCGGTCCTCACGGTGGTTCCCAGCCCTAGCGTGCTGTGGCCGCCGAACCACAGGATGTCGACCGTCAACAACACGGTGGTCGCCACGGATATCTGCGACCCCAATCCGTCGATCATTCTCACGGCCGTGGTCTCGAACGAGCCCGATGACGCTCAGGGCGGCGGGGACGGCCAGACCACCGACGACATCCAGGGCACATCGATCGGCACCCCGGACTTCCAGATCCTGCTCCGCGCCGAGCGCGACGGCCAAGGCTCGGGGCGCGTCTACACCATGACCTATCGGGCGTCCGACATCTCGGGGAACGCCGCCAACGCGTCCTCCATGGTCACGGTGCCGCACGACATGACGGACATGGCGGTCGAGCCGCTGAATCTCATCATGTCGGGCCGTACCGACACCACGGCGATCTGGGGCCCGGTGGAGGGCGCCCAGTACTACGACGTGATCCGCGGCGACCTTGCGAACCTGAGGGTCAACGGTTCGAACATCGACCTCGTTCAGGTGGTGTGCATCGAGCATGCCACCACCAGCACTACGACCGTCGGGTACGAGGACACCGCGGTTCCGGCGTCCGGACACGTGTTCTTCTATGCCGTGCAGTACTTCAATGGCATCGAGAACAGCTCCTACGGTTCGGAATCGGCCGGCAGAGCCCGCGTCATCCAGCCCGGCGACGGGGATTGCCAATAGACAGGCCGCAGGGACCGCTCGGCAGCCTCGACGACGACCACCGCGGCGGCGAGGCCGGCGATCAGCCGGTTCCTCGTGGGAAAGTTTTCGCCTCTTGGGCCCATGTCCAGATGGAATTCGGTCATGATGGCGCCGTTTTCGGCAATCTTGTCGAACAGATCTTGATTCTCCGCAGGATATGGGCAGTCAAATCCCGCTCCCATGACCGCGATGGTTCTGCCGCCGGATTTCCAGCCGCTCGGCGCTTCGAATTTCCTCCTCGGCCCGCCGCCTCAGCCCCCTCCGCCTCTCGGTGATCGTCTCGGCCCCTCCGTCGCTGAGCCCGAGCGCCCCCGCGAGTTGCGCGGGCGGCACCCGGAACGCGACCTCCGAGGGGCTCCCGAACTCGCGCAGCGCGCGCCGGACCTGGAGGGGGCCCAGTCTCTGGAGAGGGTTGACGGCGACCCAACCGGCGAGATCCTCGGGAACCATGGAGACGGCTCTCCAGAGGAGGCTTTCTGTAGTATCGTGGCCGCCCGCGTCGGGGTCAAGCGCGGCGGTTCCCACCATGGGATCTCACCTCCGAGATTGCAGTTATGTATCCCGTGTCTATATTTGAGTTGTCGAAGACTGGCCATATTGATATGTCAAACGCGTGTTCATACATATTCATGGCGGTTTGCGATTCCGGCCGGCGGGATCCGAGCCTCGCGGGCCGCGCATGACCGCCGGCTCGGCCCGAGTGCGCATCCTGGTTGCGGACGACGACCCCGTGGCCGCCAGGTTCATGGCCACGCTGCTCGGCGAAAAGGGGTACGAGGTTCTGGTGGCCGCGGACGGCGAGCATGCCTTCGAGATCGCCACGAGACTCAAGCCGGACCTGATCGTGAGCGACCTCGTGATGCCGTACAGGGACGGCTTCGACATCATCCAGGCGATCCGGAACCACGAGTCGTTGACCGGTGTGCCGATCGTGATCGTCTCCATGAAGGACCGCGAGGAAGACATCGTCCGCGGCCTCGAGACCGGGGCGGACGACTACGTGGTGAAGCCCTTCAACGCCAGGGAACTCCTCGCGAGGGTGCGCAAGCTCCTGGCCAGGGGAGGAGGGCGCGGCTGATGTACGGCGTGCTGACCGCTGCGATCCTGTCCATCGGAGGGACCTTCCTCTTCCTCACGTTCGCGATCGTGGCGAACAAGGCGTGGAGAGAGGCCCGCGAGAGCTGGGGGCGAGCGCGCCGACGAGCGCTCGAGCCCAAGATCCTGTCGTACGCGCATGGCGAGGACCGGTCGTTGCTTCCTGCCCTGGGCGGACGGCTCCGCCGCCGGGATCGGCGCGTCGTCGAGGAGATCCTGCTGGACCACGCGCAACGGGTGCGAGGTGTCGAGCGCGAGCGGCTCGGCCGCGCCATCGACGAGCTGGGTTACGTGGACGGCTACCTCGCGGGGCTCGGGAGCCGCCGCTGGTGGCGCCGCGCCGACTCCGCGGAGAGGCTCGGGATCGCGGGAGCCGATCGCGCGACGAATCGTCTCGTGCGAGTCCTCTCCGACCCGGAGCCCGAGGTCCGGATCCGGGCCGCGAAGGCGCTGGGGCTCGTGGGCGGCAAGGCGGCCATCGGGCCGCTCATTCACGCCCTCTCCGAGCCGAACCGCTGGTCCACGATCAGGATCGCCGACATCCTCGCGGGGATGAAGCAAGAGGTCGTGAACGAGCTGGTCGCCGAGTTCGACCGGATGAACACGCACGCGAAGCTCGCCGCGCTGGACATCCTCGGCCGGATCCGGAGTCTTTCCGTGGTCGGCTGGCTGCGGCAGAGGCTCTCCGACCCGGAGCGGGACGTGCGGGCCCGCGCCTGCCACGCCCTCGGCGCGATCGGGGACCCGGACTGCGGCCCGGTCCTGCAGAAGGCCCTCTCCGATCCGGAGTGGCCGGTGAAGGCCATGGCGGCGAAGGCGCTCGGCAGGATCCGGCACTTCCCCGCGATCCCGGAGCTGTCCGGCGCGATGCGCGACAAGGAGTGGTGGGTCAGGGCGAACGCCGCGGAGGCGATGCGCCTCATGGGCCCGAAGGGGACCGAGGCGCTCGAACGCATGCTCGACGACCGCGACATCTACGCGCGGCACCAGGCGGTCCTGATGCTCGAGGAGTCCGGCGTCCTCGACCGTCAGGTCGACCTCCTGTGGAGGTCCGACGGGCCCGAGCGGGAGGCGGCGGAGTCGCTGATCCGCAGGTTCGTGCGCGTCGGGCAGATGGGGCGCCTCCGCGAGCTGCTCGAAACCCATCCCGATGTCCGCGTCAGGGAGGCGCTCGCCGGCATGCTCGGCCTCGCCGTGCAGCAGGCGGGGGGGGGGCGATGAGCTGGATGGCCTGGCTGACATGGGGCGTCGTGGCCTTCAACGTCTTCGTCCTGGTCTACTTCCTGATCCTGAACAGCATCTACCTCGGTCTGTTCCTGGTGTCGCTGGTCGAGGTGATGCGATTCGTCCGTCGCACGTTCTTCTCGGACTACCGCCAGATCATGCAGTCCGAGATGACCTGGCCGATTTCGATCCTCGTCGCGGCGCACAACGAGGAGAAGACCATCGTCGAGACCGTCCGCTCGCTGATGATGGTCAACTACGGCGAGTTCGAGATCGTCGTGATCAACGACGGGTCCACCGACGGCACCCTGAAGTGCCTCGTGGAGGCATTCGAGCTGAGGCGGATGGACCGGGTGTACCGCCGCTCGATCCCCACCGAGCCGGTGCGCAGCGTGTTCGGGTCCCTGGCCCACGCGAACCTCACCGTGGTGGACAAGGAGAAGGGCGGGAAGTCCGACGCCCTGAACGCGGGGATCAACCTGTCCCGCTTTCCGCTGTTCTGCTCCATCGACGCGGACTCGATCATCGAGGACAACGCCCTGCTCCGCGTGGTGAAGCCGTTCATGGAGCACCCGGCCGAGACGGTGGCGGCGGGAGGGATCGTCAGGGTCGTCAACGGATGCGAGGTCCGCGAGGGGCGCGTGGTCCGGATCGAGCTGCCGGACCGGCCGCTCCCGATCTTCCAGGTCGTCGAGTACCTTCGCGCGTTCCTCACGGGGCGCGTCGGGTGGAGCGTTCTCCGCTCGCTCCTGATCATCTCCGGGGCGTTCGGGATCTACAAGAAGGACGCTGTCGTCGAGATCGGCGGCTACTCCAGGGACACCGACACCGAGGACCTGGAGCTGGTGGTCCGCCTCCACGAGCACATGCGCCGCATGAAGCGGAAGTACCGGGTGGTGTTCGTGCCGGACCCGGTCTGCTGGACCGAGGTCCCCGAGAAGCTGCGGGTCCTGAACCACCAGCGGAACCGCTGGCACCGCGGGCTCGTCCGCACCCTGTGGACCCACAAGCGAATGCTGTTCAACCCGCGCTACGGGGTCGTCGGACTGTTCGCTTTCCCGTACTTCTTCCTCTTCGAGATGTTCGGGCCGTTCGTCGAGGTTCTCGGCTACGCGGCGGTGGTGCTCTCGTACCTTCTCGGCATTCTGAACCTGGAGTTCTTCCTCCTGTTCCTGGGCGTGGCCGTCCTGTACGGCGTCTTCCTGTCCATCGCCGCGATCCTGCTCGAGGAGATCTCTTTCCGCCGGTATCCCGGCTGGCTCGACCTGACGAAGCTGGTGGTGTTCGGCATCCTCGAGAACTTCGGCTACCGCCAAATCAACGCGGTGTTCAAGGTCAAGGCGTTCTGGGACGTCGTCCGGCGCCGCCGCGCCTGGGGGCGGATGGACCGTGCGGGCTTCCGCTCGAGGCGGCCGGCGGAGGCGGTCCCGCACTCCGGCAGGGCGAGGTGAGGAGTCTTCGGCAGGAGCTACCGCACGCCGGGAACGCCGTAGAACGCCTCGATGGACTCGATCCCTTCGCGAATGGACTTGCGGCACAGAGCTCGCTGCGCGTCCGTGAGCGCGGGAGGCGTCCCGCCGGGATAGGTGGTGAGGTCGAAGAGATCGTCCTCGTAGTTCACCGAATCGGCGATGTAGAGGCTCCGGCCGTTCGCGCGGAGGATCCCGTAGACGGGCCCGTAGCTGGAAGCCGCCAGGAAGGCACCGAGCGCCCGGTCCCTGGAGGGCAGGTCCTCCCGCCTCGACGCGAAGAGCGAGCGCCCGAAGATGCCGCTCCGGGGTCGAGGAGGGTGGCCCAGTAGGGCGTAGAGGCTCGGCGTGATGTCGGTCAGGAACGACAGGCCCGCCGGGTCGGCGACGATCCTCGACCGAAAGGCGGACGGAAGGTGGACGATCAGCGGAATCCGGAGGATCTCGGGGAAGAGCGTGTAGGCGTGCCCCCAGCGCCCCTCCTCGCCCAACGAGTCTCCGTGATCGGATGTCAGGACGACGATGCTGTTGTCATACAGCCCGAGGTCGCGGAGCGTCCTCAGGAATCCCCCGAACGCCGTGTCGATCCTCCGGACCCGCCATGCATAGGGCGCGTGGAAGCCAGGGTACGACTCGCCCGGCGGAACGGAGGGGCCCTCGCGCGTGATCGTGGAGACGTGAAGGTCCTGCGGCTGGGTGTACGCGAAAACGGGCCGCTCGCCGGCTTCTCCCGCGCTGAGGCGCGCTCCGAGGTCCTCGACGGAATGGCCGAGCTTCAGCGCGTGGGTCAGGACCCCCTGGTCGAGCTCGACGATGGCAGGGGAGGGCTTCACGACGATTTTCAGGACCGAGTCCAGAGTGACGAAACAGCGGTACCCCTCGGCCTCGAGCAGCTTCTCCAGCGCGTTCATGGGATAGAAGGGAGTCGGGTATTGCTGGTGCGGGATCATCCCGCCGACCCAGATCGACGGCTCCGATAGCCCCGTGCCGCCGTAACGTGTGAAGGCGTTGGTGAAGACGACGCTGTCACGCGCGAACTCCCCGATCGCGGGTGTGAACCCCACTGCGGCGTTGTACGCGGACAGGTAGTCCCGCCGGAGGGAGTCGATCACGAAGACGAAGATGTTCGGCTTCGGCGCGGGGGACGGCACGATCGAAGGAACGAAGGTCACGTCAGCGGCCTCGATGTGGACGCTCCTCGGGATGTTGGTGTGCGCTTGAAGGTAGCGGTAGAACTCGGCGTCGTCGCGCACGGCGGTGCGAGGTCGCGACAGCAGGTCGTGCGCGACCTTGAACGACGGGTCGTGGCCGGCATAGCGGGCGAGGGTGGTGGACAGGTCAGCGTAAGGGCCTCCGCCCATCCAGGCCGCGACGCGCCCGGCTTCGAGACCCTTGTAGGCGCCGAGGGAGAGCACCGCCACGGCAAGGAAGCCGACCGTCGCCCTCGGCCTGGCGGGAGCCGCGGGCGCAACCGCGTGGAATGCGGCGAAGACGAGCAGCCAGACGAGTAGCGCGCTCACCTTCTGCAGCAGGTAGTTCCAGTCCATCACGGCGGTCCCGACGGCGAGCGCGAAGCCGCCGACGGCGAGAGCCGCGATCCAAAGCACATGCGCCAGCCGTGGGATCTCGCGCGGCGGCGCGAGCGGGGAGAGAAGCACCTCGAGCCCGCTCCCGGCGGTTCCACGCCGGGCCGCGAAGATCCGGCAGGCGAGCCCGGCCTGGGTGGAGACGGCCGCGAAGGCCACCGCGGCGGCGACGGCAGCCGCCGTCCGGCCGCCGACGGAGACCGCGGCAAGAACGACGTTCCGCAGCACGGCCGCCAGGACGAGGACGGCCGAGAGAAAGAAGAGGAGCAGCTCCACGAGCGGGGGAGAAGCGAAGACGGCCGCGATCGACCGGACGAGGACCATCGCCGCGAAGGCGGCGAGCAGCAGCACGAGGTGCGAGGCCAGGCTGAGGACGAGCGCCGCGAGGCGCTCCTTGGTGCCAAGCCCGATCACGGCGAGGTCCGCCCCGAACCGGAGCTGGAAGACGGCGCCGTAGACGCAGGCGAGGAAAAGGGCCGACATCCAGCAGGCGTGGAAGAGGCGACGATCCTCCCCGGCCGACGCGGGCCCCCAGGAGACGCGCGTCCCGTGGCCCAGGACGTCGATCCCGGTGAGCCAGACCATCGGGACGAGGGCGACGAGCGCCCATCGCAGACTCGAGGCATCGTTCGCCAACGACGTCAAGAGGGGGTGGACCAGAAGCGCAGTGCCGGCGGCCGCCGAGACGGCGAGGAAGCCGATGGCCACGAGCCGTGTCGCGGGCCGGCGGACGTCCTCGCGCATCGTGAGCGCCGCCGCCGCCAGCGCCGCCCAGAACAGGTACGGGTGGAGCCTCGCGAACGTGCCGAGCAGCGGGACGACGTCGGACTGGATCACCTGCACGTACGTGAACGGGATGTAGGCGATGACGCAATACGCGGCCGTGAGCAGCCAGAAAGCCGCGAAGGCGGACCGCGCCACGACCAACGCGACGCGGCTCACGGCGCCCGCCCGGCGAGCCGCGCGCGCGCCTCGAGCGCTTCGGAGTTGCCCGGCCGTAGTTCGAGGACCCTCGCGTACTCGCGAAGGGCCTCGTCCACCCGTCCTTGCCGGACGGAGGTCTGGGCCAAGGCGAGGACCAGGTCCGCGTACTCGGGGGCCAGGCGCACGCCGCGCTCGAGGTGGGTCCGGGCTTCGTCGGTCGCGCCGCTACGCAGGCTGGCGAGCCCGGCGACGAGCAGCGCGTCGACGTTGTCGGGGGACCGCTCGAGCACGCGCAGCGCGGCCTCCCTGGCCCTGTCGATGCGGCCCGCCCGGAGGTCGATTCGTGCCAGGCCCAGGCGCATGTCCGTGTAGCCGGGCGCGAGTGCCTGGCCCCGCTCGTACAGCTCCCGGGCCTTGTCGCCGCGCCCGGATCGCTCGTAGGACAGCGCCAGGTGGAGCACGAAATCGGGGTTGCTCGGGTCGAGATCGAGGCAGCGAGAGAACGCGTCGCGCGCCTTCTCCTCGAGGCCCTGCGCCCGATAGGCGAGGCCGACCTGCGGGCAGGCCTCGTCGGGGACGGGCGCCTTCTGGAGGTACTCCTCCCAGAGCTCCGCTTCCTCCTTCGGCCGGCCGAGATGGTGGTACACCGTGGCGAGCTGGTCGATGTAGATGTGGTTGGCGGGGTAAGCCTCGTGGAGCTTGCGGGCGGGGTCGAGGGCCTTCCCGTAACCCCCGCTCCGGACCAGCTCCTTGGTCGCTTCGGCCAGGCTTCTGGTTCCCTCGGCGGTGAGACCCTCCGCGGGAGCGACCGGTGCTGTGGCCGGTGCGGTCCCGGTGAAGAGGCTCCAGTAAAAGAGCGCCAGGACGCCCGCGGCGAGGACGATCCTGACGGCGGGCGAGTCGAGCACGGGAGTCAGAACGAGTAGTAAAGGCCGGCGCCGACCGAAAGCTGGTGGAGGTCGCTTCGGGCGACCCGGTCTTCCTGGCTCCAGCTGGTCCGAAGATCGAGCTCGAACCTACGCGGCAGCGGCAGGATCAACTCGGCGGCGATCGTCCGCGAGCTCAGGGTCTCGAGCTCGTTGGCGCTGCGGATCTCGGGAGAGCGCCCCCATCCGTAGCGGAAGCCGTAATACCCCAGGCCGCTACCGAAGTAGTTCCTCGCACCGAGCGAGTAGGACCGCGACGTTCCCGCGATCCCCGGAGTTACGAAGAGGCGGCCGGTGATCAGCCACGAGCCGTAGTACTTGCCCAGCGAGCCCACGTAGATGTTGACGTCGCCATTCGTGAAGTGGAGGCGCCTGTACCCCAGGGAAGCCTCGAAGGCCGCGGGAAGGCTCTGGTAGATGTCTCCGCCGATCCGGTACCTGGGGTAGAGGTCGGCGTTCGGCGAGTAGCCGGCGTCGAGCCAAGCGTACGTGCCGGTCCGGATCGAAGGATAGGCCTCGACCTCGATCAGGTCGTCCTGCGAATCAAACCGCCACGCGTGGGACCAACGGCCGATCAGGGAGCCGAAGTTGGTCCGCCGCTTGAGGTAGAGCTGGCTCTCGTTCCAAGGCTTCGTGTCCGGAGTGAACCGGTCGTAGGTGTGGTAGAACCCCGCCTGCCAGCGGGCCTGCGCATCGCGGAACCTCCCGGAAAGGTCCCTGGCCTCCTTGTTGTCCGGATCCCGGGCCAGCGCCCGCCGGAGCTCGCTCTCCGCCTCCGCTTGCCGGCCCATGGCGTCGAGCGCGCGGGCGCGACACACCAGCAGGGTGGGGTCGTCGGGCTCCTTCTCGAGGCCCCTGCGCGCCAGACGCTCGGCCCGGTAGGGGTTGCCCGACCACAGCTCGACACGGGTAAGGGCCGGCAGCGCGTCGGCGTGCGTCGGGTTCTCGTCGAGGACGGTCTCCAGCTCCCTCCTCGCGTCGTCGTACTTGCCTTCCCAGGAAAGGACGATCCCCAGCATCGTCCGGGCGTCGGTATCGTCCGGCGCCTGAGCCAGGCGATCCCGGAGCAGCCGAACTGCCTCGTCGCGTTTGCCGTGGGTGGCGAGGTCGCGGGCCTGCTCGGCCGCGGTCGCCGCGTCGAGGCGTCCCGGCGTGAGAAGCGCGGCGGCGAGGCCCAACAGCACGAAGATCTGCTTGAACGCGCTCATCGGGATCCACCCTCCGGGGGGACGTTCACACCGCGGCCCCGGACGCCAGCGTCCGCTCCAAGGTGGGAACCTAATGCCCCGCATGCCCAGCGGTCAAGCGGGAACGGCGGGAGAGCGCCTCGCAAACCGGCCGGTCAGCCTCCGTCTTGACGTGCTCACCGCCCGGGGCGAGACTTGCGAGCCTTCCCTGGAGGATCTCGCATGAGCCCCAAGATCGGCCGCAGGGAGTTCGTCAAGACAAGCGCCGTCGCGGGGGCGGCGGTCGCCGCGGCGCCGCTCCTCGCCCAGGGACCCGCCGTGGTCGCGCCGCGCGGCCCGAAGCCTCTCGTCGTCGCCTCCGCCAACGGGAACAGGTTCAAGAACGGCGGGCCGCACACCTGCGTCGAGGAGGCGTTCGCCCGGCTCGTGCGCGGTGAGGACGTCCTCGACGCGGTGCTCGCGGGGGTCAACATCGTCGAGCTGGATCCGGAGGACGTCTCCGTGGGCTACGGAGGTCTACCGAACGCCGACGGCGTCGTCCAGCTCGACGCCTCGTGCATGCACGGGTCGAAGCGGCAGGCCGGGGCGGTCGCTGCGCTCGAGGGAGTTCGGACCCCGTCGCTGGTCGCGAAGGCGGTGATGGAGCACACCGACCACCATCTCCTGGTCGGCAGGGACGCCCAGGCCTTCGCAAAGAGGATGGGGTTCAGGATCGAGGACGACCTCAACACCGACAAGTCGCGCGCCCTCTGGCTCGAGTGGAAGCGCCGGACCGACCCCGAGCACTGGCTCGATCCCGAACGCCGCTCCGAGGCCGCCGATCGAGCGAGGCGGCAGATGATCGCCGAGGGGCTCCTCGACCCCGATCACGCTTACGGGACGATCAACTGCGACGCCCTGTCGCCCAAGGGGGAGATCGCGGGAGCCACCACCACGAGCGGGCTCGCGTGGAAGATCCCCGGGCGCGTCGGCGACTCGCCGATCCTGGGCGCCGGCCTCTACGTGCACGGCGAGGCGGGCGCCGCGGGCTCGACCGGTCGCGGCGAGGCCAACCTGTACGGCCTGTCGACGTTCTTCATCGTCGAGTGCCTGCGGCGCGGGATGAGCCCGAAGGACGCGGCGGTCGAGGCGCTCAAGCGCGTCCGCGCCTCGACGGTCGCCAAGCGCCTCCTGAATTCGCGCGGGCTGCCGGCGTTCAATCTTCAGTTCTACGTGCTGAACGCCGGGGGGGAGCACGCCGGAGCCGCCTTCTATGCCGGGACGTCGGGCCAGTACGCCGTGTGCGACGAGAACGGGCCGCGAAACGTCGCACTGGAGGTGATGTTCCCGGGGAACGCGTCGGCTTGAGACGAGCTCCCCGGTCGGGAAGGAGGATCGGGATGTCGAGCTCGAAGCTGGGAATCGCTCTCGCGGGAATCGTGTCGTGGGGCGTCGCCGCGGCGGCGGAGCCCGCGCTACTTCCGTGGGCCGCGTACGCCCAGGGGGTGCCGTCGCCGGAGCGCGCCACCGGCGTCGCGCCGGGCTCGCGGCCGCTCCGGCCGGAGGAGATCGCGGGCTACTTCTCCGCGCTCGCGGCCGCCTCCCCGCGCGCCAAGGTCCTGGAGTACGCGCGCTCGCGCGAGGGCCGGCCTCTCCTCGTCCTCGCGGTGAGCGACGAGGCGACGATGGCGCGGCTCGACGCATTCCGCGCCGAGCACGCTCGCCTCGCCGATCCCAGGGGGAGACGGGCCGAGGACGACGCCGCGGCGGCCGAGTCCGCCAAGGCGGTCGCGTGGATGGCGTACGCGATCCACGGCGACGAGCTGTCGAGCGCGGACGCCGCGATCGCCCTCGCGTACTGGCTCGTGGCCGGCGAGGACGAGCGGGCGAAGGCGCTCCGACGCGAGCTGGTGGTCCTGATCGACCCGTGCGAGAACCCCGACGGCCGCGCCCGGTTCCTGTCCATGACCGCCGCTTTCGCCCACGCGGTACCGAACCCCGACTCCGAGGATCTCTCCCACGCCGCGGTCTGGCCCTGGGGGCGCGGCAACCACTACCTCTACGACCTGAACCGCGACTGGATCTCGATGGTGGAGCCGGAGAGCCGGCGGGCGGCGGCTATCGCCGGCTGGAACCCGCAGCTCATGGTGGACAGCCACGAGATGGGCGCGGACGACACGTACCTGTTCGCTCCGGCGCGCGCCCCCTTCAATCCGCTCAAGCCCGCGTACCTGAGTGGGTGGGCCGACCGGTTCGCGGCGGACCAGGCGCGCGCCCTCGACGCGCGCGGCCACGCCTACTACACGGGCGAGTGGAACGAGGAGTTCTTCCCGGGCTACGGCTCCTCCTGGGCGTCCTATCTCGGCGCGGTCGGCATCCTGTACGAGATGGGCGGGGTGGAGGGGACGCTGGTGCGCCAGCGGACCGGCACGGTCCGGACGTACGCGGAGACCGTGGAGCACCAGCTCACGAGCTCCGTCGCGAACCTCGAGACCCTCGCGGCCAATCGGCGGGACTTCATGACGCAGTTCCTGGCCGCGCGCCGGGAGGCGGTGCGGAAGGGGGCGGAGGGAACGGTCAGAGCGTGGATCCTCCCGCCGGGGCGGTACCCCGACCGCGCGGACCACCTCGCCGCGCTGCTCCGCGACCAGGGGATCGAGGTCCTGAGGGCCGCGGCGCCGGTCACGGCCTCCGGCCTGCGCGACGCCTGGACCGGCAAGACGCTGGCGATGGACCTCCCCGCGGGGACGTGGATGGTGCCGCTCGACCAGCCGGCCGAGCCGCTCGCCCGCGCGCTCCTCGACCCGCACGTTCCGATGGAGGCGGGGTTCTTCAAAGAGGAGCGCGAGTGGCTCGAGCGCGGGAAGGGGACGCGAATCTACGACACGACCGCATGGTCGCTGCCGCTGGCGTTCGGGATCGAAGCCTATTGGGCCGGCGCCAAGCCCGCCGGCGACTGGCGGGACGAGAAGGCGCAGGAGCCCAGGGGCTCGATCGCCAAGGCGGAGCCCGCGTTCGGGTACCTCTTCGACGGGACCTCCGACCGCTCCGTGGCAGCGCTCGCCGACCTCGTGCAGCGCGGGGTCTCCGCGCGGGTCGCCGAGAAGCCGTTCCGCGTCGCAGGCAGGGCGTACGACCGCGGCGCCGTGCTGATCAAGCGGGAGGGGAACCCGCCCGACCTCGCCGCACAGATGGAGCAGGTGGCGTCGCGGTGGAACATCGCCGTCCGCGAGGTGCCGACGGCAAAGTCCGAGGACGGACCCGATCTCGGGGGGAACTACTTCCACCCGCTGGTGGCGCCGCGCACCGGGATCTGGACGGGCAATGGCGTATCGTCCGGCTCGTACGGGAGCCTGTGGAGGCTCCTCGACGTGGAGGTGCCGCTTCGGTTCACCGGACTCGACCTGTCCCGGTTCGACCAGGTCGACCTCGCGCGGTTCAACGTCCTCGTGTTCCCGCCTTCCGGATGGCGCGAAGGGGGGTACCGCGAGCGGATCGACAAGGACGGAATCGAGCGCCTGAAGCGATGGATCGAAGCAGGGGGGACGGCGATCGGGATGGGCGGCGGCGCCGACTTCCTGGCGGACAAGGAGACCGGGCTCACGCAGACGAGGCCCAGGCGGCAGGCGCTCGACCGCTTCCCTCCGATCGTGCTCGGACCCGCGGCGGAGACCGTCGAGGCCGCGGGGTTCTTCAAGGCATCCGGCGTGCGCGCGGGCCCGGCGGAGCCGGCGAAGGAGCAGGGGAAGGAGTCGGCGAAGGAAGCCGCGGCGAAGGCAAGGACCGCCGCGATGCCGCCGTCACCCTCCTCCCCCTACGACGTGGCGCCGCTGCTGGGCCCGGGGGCGAAGCCGTTCGCCGAGGGCTTCCCGCAGGGGACGCCCGCAGGAGACCGGCCGCGCGACCTCGCCGCCTGGCTCAAACCGGTCCTGCCGCCGGGAAAGGAGCGGCCGGAGGCGTCCGACCTCGAGCGCGCCGACGAGCGGCTGCGGCGGTTCATGCCGCGCGGCGCGCTCCTGAGGGTGGACCTCGACCCCGAGGTCTGGATCGACTGGGGCATCGGGCGCGACGACCTCGCGGTGCTCCTCGAGACGCGCGACACGCTCGTCGCCGAGCCGCCGGTGCAGGTCGCGGCGCGGTTCGCCGGTCTCGACCGGCTGCACCTCGGCGGGCTGCTGTGGCCGGAGGCGGCCGGGCGGCTCGCGAAGACCGCGTACGCCACCCGCGAGGGAGTGGGCCGCGGTCAGGTGATCCTGTTCCTCGACGACCCGGACTTCCGGAGCTGGATGCTGGGGACGCGGCGCCTCCTGCTCAACGCGATCCTGTACGGGCCGGGGCTCGGTACCCGCTGGTCGAGCCCCTGGTAGGGTGAGCCATGGATAGCGCGATGCTCAAGGACATGTTCCAGATGGGGCTGCCGCTCGCCGAGAAAGTGCTGCGTCCGGTGGTCGTGTACTTCTTCCTCGTGGCGGGCCTGAGGCTCGCGGGCAAGCGCGAGCTGGCGCAGCTCAACCCGTTCGACCTCGTGGTCCTGCTCCTCCTGTCCAACACCGTGCAGAACTCGATCATCGGGAACGACAACTCGGTCACCGGTGGCCTCGTCGGAGCGACGACGCTCCTCGGGCTCATCTGGATCGTGGTGCGGTTCCTCTTCAAGCACGAGCGGCTGGAACGGCTCGTCGAGGGGGAGGAGGACGTCCTGATCGAGGGGGGCCGGATCCGGCGGGACCGGCTCGAGAAGGAGGCGATCACCCGGGCGGAGCTGGAGGAGGCGGCGC
>JBGQAU010000124.1:0-5710 GCA_041494445.1 Acidobacteriota bacterium
CGTCGAGGACCTCCGGTCCGCCGGGATAGAGTGGGTCGTGATGCTCACAGGGGACAACCGCGCCACGGCGGAGGCGGTGGCCCGGGAGACCGGGCTCGACGAGACGCACGCGGAGCTTCTTCCCGAGGACAAGGTCCGGGTGGTGGAGGATCTCGTGCGGCGCTTCGGACACGTCGCCATGGTCGGCGACGGGGTCAACGACGCGCCGGCGATGGCGCGCGCGGGCATCGGCATCGCCATGGGAGCCGCGGGGAGCGACGCGGCGATCGAGGCGGCGGACGTGGCGCTCATGTCCGACGACCTCGAGCGGATCCCGTGGCTCATCCACCACTCGAGGCGCGCCCTCAGGGTCGTCCGGCAGAACATCGGATTCGCCCTCGGGGTGAAGGCGGTTTTCGTGGCGCTGACGTATCTCGGCCACGCGTCGCTCTGGGCGGCGATCGCCGGCGACATGGGAGCATCGCTTCTCGTGATCGGGAACGGGCTAAGGCTCCTTCGCGAGCCGCGGTTCTCGGCCCCCGCCTTACGCGTTAGACTGTCGGTTGCCGCGCCCCCCCGGCGCCCCGCCGGGGAGGGTTGACGAGCGAGGGGATCCGCATGGGCGACAAAGTGTTCAAGAAGGTCCGGCTGGTCGGCTGCTCCTCCAAGGGCTTCGAGAAGGCGATCGAGGCGGCCGCCGCGAAGGCCGCGGAGACGATTCACGGGGCCTCGTGGTTCGAGGTGGTGGAGTTCAGGGGCGCCCTGCGCGACGGGAAGGTCTCCGAGTACCAGGTGACGATCGAGCTGGGATTCAAGATCGACTGACCTTGCCGGCGCGGGGGAGCGATCACCCATGAGGCACGAGCCCGCCCGTCTGACCTTCCTGCCGTTCTCCCGGCCCGCCCTGGGGGAGGACGAGGTCCAGGCGGTCGTCGAATGCCTCCGCTCGGGCTGGATCACCACCGGCCCCAGGACGCGGGAGTTCGAGGAGCGGTTCGCCGTCCGTACCGGGGCGCGTCACGCGCTCGCGGTGGCCTCGGGGACCGCCGGAGAGCATCTCTCGCTTCTCGCCCTCGGAATCGGCCCCGGCGACGAGGTCGTGACGAGCCCGATGACCTGGGCCTCGACGGTGAACCTCGTCGAGCTGGTGGGCGCGCGCCCGGTGTTCGTCGACATCGAGCCGGGCACGCACAACCTCGACCCCGGGCGGCTCCGGGACGCGCTGAGCGAGCGGACGCGTGCGATCGTCCCGGTGCATTTCGCCGGGCTCCCGTGCGACATGGACGCGATCCGGGCGGTGTCGGACGAGCGCGGGATCCCGGTCATCGAGGACGCGGCCCACGCCGCGGGGGCCGCCTTCGGCGGGCGCCCCGTGGGGAGCTTGAGCCTCCTGACCGTGTTCAGCTTCCACGCGATCAAGAACCTCACCACCGGCGAGGGCGGGATGATCACCACGGACGACGACGCCCTCGCCGAGCGGATTCGCCTGCTGCGGTTCCACGGGATCACGCGCGATTCCTGGCAGCGCCAGGGTCCGGGGGCCGGGGCGGCCTACGACGTGCTGCGCCCGGGGTTCAAGTACAACCTCACGGACATCCAATCGGCGATCGGCCTCGTGCAGCTTCGCAGGCTCGACGCGCTGAACGAGCGACGCGCGCATCTCGCGGCCCGCTACCTCGACGCGCTCCGCGACGTCGACGAGATCCGCCTCCCGGCGGCGGCCGCGGGCTACCCCGCCCGTCACGCGTGGCACCTGTTCACGATCCTCGTGGACGTGGACCGGTTGGACGTGGACCGCTTCGGCTTCATGGAGGCGATGAACCGCGAAAACGTCGGCACGGGCCTCCACTTCCTCGCCGTGCATCTCCAGCCGTACTACCGCGAGCGGTACGGGTACCGCCCCGGGGACTTCCCGGAGGCGGAGACGGTGTCCGAGCGCATCGTGTCGCTACCCCTCTTTCCCGGCATGACGGAAGGGGACGTGGACGACGTGGCGCGCGCGGTGCGGAAGGTGGTCCGGACGCACCGGAGGTGACGGGAATGGGCGAGGGCCTTACGCGAAGCGGTGAGCGCGCGGTGGCGGCCGGTCCCGCGCCGTACCTGTCCGCCGTGGTGCCGGTCTTCGAGGAAGAGGCGAACATCGCCGGGCTGCACCGGCGGCTCCACGCGGCGCTCGAGGCGATCGGGCGGACGTGGGAGGTCGTGTACGTCGACGATGGGAGCCGTGACCGCTCCCTCGAGATGCTGCTCGCGCTGGCGGAAGGGACGGACCGCGTGATCGTGGTGCAGCTGGCGCACAACTTCGGACAGCACGCGGCGATCCTGGCCGGGTTCGAGCAGGCGCGCGGCGAGATCGTGATCACGCTCGACGCGGACCTCCAGAACCCGCCGGAAGAGATCGGCAAGCTCGTGGCCGCGATCGAGGAGGGGCACGACGTCGCGGGCGGCGTGCGCATGGACCGTCACGACTCGTTCGCCCGCAGGATCCCGTCGCGGATCATCAACCGGATCATCAGCAACTCCACCGGGATGGAGCTCAGGGATTACGGCTGCATGCTCCGGGCCTACCGCCGGGAGATCGTCGACAACGTCTGTCGCTACGGCGAGAACGCGACGTTCGTGCCCGCCCTGGCCAACCTCTTCGCGCACTCCGTGAAGGAGGTGCCGGTCAGCCACGCCGCCAGGGCCGGGGGGAAGTCCAAGTACGACCTGAGGCGCCTGTTCCATCTCGCGTTCGACCTGATCACCGGATTCTCCCTGTATCCGATCCGGATGGTGACCGTCCTGGGAGGGCTGATCGCCGTCCTCGGAATGGGGTTCGGCGGTTTCCTGTTCGTCCGCCGGCTGGTGGTGGGACCCGAGGCCGAGTGGCTGTTCACGCTGTTCGCCATCCTGTTCCTGTTCGTCGGCCTGCAGATCCTGGCGCTCGGGCTGATCGGCCAGTACATCGGGAGGATCTACTTCGAGGTGCGTCGGCGGCCCCGGTTCGTCGTCCGGCGCATCTACCGCCATGGAAGCTGAAGCACCCCCGCTGCGCGCCGTCGTCCTGGCCTATCACGACGTCGGCTGCGCGGGCCTCGAGGAGCTGCTCGCGCACGGGGACGAGGTCCTCGCGGTGATCACCCACGAGGACGATCCGGGGGAGAACGTCTGGTTCGGGTCGGTGACCGGCCTCGCCGCCGCCCGCGGGCTGCCGGTGTTCGCGCCGGACGACGTCAACCGGCCGGAGTGGGTCGAGAGGATCCGCTTCCTCGAGCCGACGATCCTGTTCTCGTTCTACTACCGCCGGATGGTCGCTCCCGCGATCCTCGCGATCCCGCCGCTGGGAGCGCTGAACCTCCACGGAAGCCTGCTCCCGAGGTATCGCGGGCGGGCCCCGGTGAACTGGGTGCTCGCGAAAGGGGAGACCGAGACGGGCGTCACGCTGCACTACATGACGGCCAAGCCCGACGCCGGGGACATCGTCGCCCAGCGGCGGGTCCCGATCGAGTTCGAGGACACGGCGCCGGTCCTCTTTCGGAAGATCGTCGCGGCGGGGCGCGAGCTGCTGAGGGACACGCTTCCGCTGCTCCGCGAGGGGAAGGCGCCTCGCATCCCGCAGGACCTCTCCCGCGGGAGCTACTGCCGCGGACGCCGGCCCGAGGACGGCGGGATCGATTGGAGCCGCTCCGCGGTGGAGATCCACAACCTCGTCCGGGCGGTGACGCGCCCGTACCCCGGCGCGTTCACGTCCCTCGGCGGGAGGAAACTCTACGTGTGGAAGGGGCGCGCGCTGTCGGCCGAGGGCCCGAGGGGCGAGCCCGGAAGGGTGATCGGCGCGGAGCGCGGCCGCGGCGCGGCCCTCATCGGAACCGGAGACGGCGTGTACCGGCTCGACGTCTGCCAACTCGACGGGGAGGAGGACCGTCCCGGCGCCGTCCTTCCGACCGGCGCGCTGCTCGGAGCGCCGACGCCGTGAGTTCCCCGCACCGCGCCACCGAAGTGGCGATCAAGGTGGACGTGGACACCCACGTCGGCGCCAGGGAGGGGATCCCGCGCCTCGCGTCGATCTTCCGCGAGGCCGGCTTGCGGGCATCGTTCTTCGTCACCATGGGGCCGGACCGCTCGGGGAGGGCGATCCTGCGGGTGCTCACCCGCAAGGGGTTCCTGCGAAAGATGCTCAGGACGAGGGCGGCCAGCACGTACGGGCTCCGCACGATCCTGTCCGGGACGCTGCTCCCCTCGCGCCTCGTGGGCTCGGCCTTCCCCGATCTCCTGCGCTCGCTCGAGGCCGAGGGGCACGAGGTCGGGCCGCACGGCTGGGATCACGTGCGCTGGCACGACGGGCTGGCGAGCATGGACGCCCTGGAGGCCCGCGAGGAGTTCGAGAAGGGGCTGCGGGCGGTTCGATCGGCGCTCGGCCGCGTCCCCGAGGGCTCCGCCGCGCCCGGTTGGCAGTGCACCGCGACGAGCCTGAGGATCCAGGACGACCTGGGGCTCGTCTACCACAGCGACACGCGCGGGATCTGCCCGTACCTCCCCACCGCCGGAGGGGAAGCGTTTCGCGCGCCGGAGATCCCGACCACCCTTCCCACCCTGGACGAGGTGCTGGGGACCGCCGAGGCGGCGCGCGAAGGGCTCGTCGAGTTCTTCGACCGGCGGCTCGGCGAGGGCCGCCTCAACGTGCTCACGGTCCACGCCGAGACCGAGGGGATGGCCCACGCGGCGTTCTTCGAGGGGCTTCTCCGGCGCTGGCGGGCGCGCGGCGCGGATTTCGTCAGGCTCCGCGACGTCGCCCGGCGAGCGGTCACGCCGGTTGCCGCGCCCCTCCCGCGCGCCGAGGTGGTCTGGGGCGAGTTGCCGGGGCGGGCGGGCCGTGTCGCCTGCCAGGGACCGGCGCGATGACCGGGCGCGAGCGCTCGGTGACGGCGCTCGTTCTCGGCTCGATCGCCGCGCTGTACCTCGTGCAACTCGGCGGCACCGCGTTCTGGGACCCGGACGAGGGGAGGTACGCGTCCGTCGCGGCGGCGATGGTCCGCTCGGGCGATTGGATCGTGCCGCGTCTCGGGGGAGCGCCCTACCTCGAGAAGCCGCCCCTCCTGTACTGGAGCACTGCGGCGTCGTTTCGGCTGTTGGGGTTCTCGGAGCTGGCCGGGCGGCTTCCGACGGCCCTGCTCGCGCTCGCCGGGATCGGCGCGGTATTCCTCCTCGGCCTGCGTTCGGTCGACCGGGAGACCGGCCTCGCCGGCGCCGCAATCCTCGCGGCGAGCCCCGGCTACTTCGCCATGGGACGGCTGCTCACCACCGACATGCTGCTGTGCTGCGCCATGACCGTGGCCCTCGTGGCGTTTTTCCAGGCGGCAGAGACGGGGAGCCGGCGGCGGTATCTCGTGTTCTGGGCGGCCTCGGCAGCGGCGACGCTGGCCAAGGGTCCGGTCGGGCTGGTCCTCACGGTCTTCGTGGCGGTGGCCTACGCGGTGACCGCGCGGCAGTGGCGGGCGCTTCGGGAGATGCGATGGGGCGCGGGAACGCTGCTCGTGGCCGTCATGGTGCTGCCCTGGTTCGTCGCGGTCGAGGTCCGGCATCCCGAGTTCCTGGAGTTCTTCGTCGTCAAGCAGCACCTCGCGCGCTTCCTGTCCTCGCGGGCCGAGCATCGGGAGTCCCTTCTGTTCTTCGTGCCGGTGTTCCTCGGCGGGTTCTTTCCCTGGTGGATCTTCCTGCCCGCGGCCATCGCGCGCGACGGCCGCGGTGA
>JBGQAU010000144.1:0-3466 GCA_041494445.1 Acidobacteriota bacterium
ACGCGGGGTGGTTCACGAGGCCCAGGCGCGCCACCGTGCGGCGGGCCACCGCATCGCTCGCGAGGATCTTGTACTGGGTCTGGTAGAAGTCGGTGTAGGCGGACCACGCGTAGTCCACCGACTTCACGTCCCTGAACGTCAGGATCTCCGGGTTCTGCCGCTCGATCTCGAGCGTCACGGTGGAGCGGTAGAGCGGGGTCGCCAGGAACGACCCGACGAGCGCCACGAGCGCCGCGGCCGCCACGGCGAGGTAGACGACGTGCCGGCGGCGCCTGACGACCGCCCAGTACTCCAGGAGGTGCCTGCCGCCGAGCGTCTCCTCGTCCATCAGAAGAACGCCTCGGGCACCAGCACGAGGTCGTCCTTCTGGAGGACCGGGTCCTCGGCCTTGCCCCGCTTGATTTTGCGAAGGTCCACGCGGATCGTCTTCCGCCCGCCGTCGGCGCCCGTCCGGATGACCTGCACGTGCCGCTCGGACGCCCGGTCCGTGGTCCCGCCCGCCAGCGTGATCGCCTTGAGCACGGTCACCGGCTCGGCCCGCGGCACCTCGTAGAGGTTCGGGTTCTTGACCGCCCCGCTCACGAAGATCCGGACCTTCTCGATGCTCGGGACGTAGATGATGTCGCCGGGCTCGACCGGCACGTTCAGCGACGGGTCGGCCTCGTACACGAGCCGGTCGAGGTCCACCGCGAGGCGCCGCGTCGAGCCGTCCTCGTCCTGCCGGAAAATGATGATCTCCTTGCCGAGGTCCTTGTCGAGGCCGCCCGCCTTCGAGATCATCTCGAGCAGCGTCTTCTCGCCGAGCATCTCGTAGGTGTCCGGCTTCTTGACGGCGCCGCTGACCGCGACCTTCTTCGATTCGTACTCCTTCACGAAGATCGTGACCTGCGGGTTCCTGACGAAGCGCTCCTCGAGGAGCTTCGCGATCAGCGCCTCCAGCTCCCCCTTGGTCCGTCCGGCGACATCGAGGCGCCCGAGGAGCGGAAGGGTGATCGAGCCGTCGTCGGCCACCCGCACCGTCTGGTCCAGCTCCTTGAGGTCGAAGACGTTGATGTCGAGGAGATCCTGCCTCCCGATCCTGTAGTCGGACCCGCCGCGGCGGAGGAGCGAGCCGGCGGGCGGAACGGTCTCGGCCCTCGGGAGCGGATGCGCATCGAGGACGGTCTCGCCGGGCGGACCCTCAGGCTTCTTCGGCGGATCCGCCGCGAGGGCGGCGGCCGGCAGCGCCGCGAGGGCCAGGAGAAGGATCTTCGCGAAGGTTCTCATGTTCGAACTCCAGAGTATAGCCGACGGCGGGGAACCGGCACCATTCCTTCAGTATCCGATCACCGCGCCGAACCCGGCCACGATGCGGGACTGGTCGAGTCCGGGCACCGTCGAGGCCACGCTCCATCGCGTGACCTTGAGCGAGTACTCCACCTTGCGCCCGAGCGCGCTCTCCGACAGCCTTAGGCGAACCCCGGCGTCGTACTGGACGATCCGGTCCAGGCGGTCCGCGGCGGCGGGGAACGACACGCGCTCCCGCGTGACCCCGGCCTCGACGCCGAAGACGCGGCTCAGGTACTGGATCACGCGGGCGTTCGTGTTGGTGTCGAGGTAGTAGCCGTTCCTGAGGTAGATCGAGAAGCCGACGTCGCGCCTCCCTCCGACCTCGAACGTCGTCCCGGCGCCGAGACGGTACCCGAGCTTCGCCTCGCCCACGGTCCCGGAGAATCGGGGGAGGTCGGCGGCCTTGGGCTCGAGGCTCGCCCAGCCGATCTTCGCGGTTCCCGTGAGCCGGCCGCCGAGGCCGAACTCGACCCCCGGGAGGACCCGGGACTGCCGGCCGTCCCCGCCGTTCTCGGGATCCCTGAAGTTGACGCTCTTCTCCGAGACCTCGAGGGTGAGGCGGGTCCGGCCGAACACCAGGTAGCGCCCCAGCGCCCGCGCGCCCCGCTCCGTCCGGTCGAGCAGGTTTCCCACGGTCGGGAAGTTCGGGTCGCTGTACTCGAACGACGACCCCACGACCCCGATCTCGGCGTCGGTCCGCCAGCCCGCCTGGACCAGGATCCCCACGCCGAGGCGTCGCTCCCTGACGTCCGTCCTGATGTCCCGCTGGTCCGCGGGGCGCTCCTTGGTGTCGTTCAGCGCGGCGTCCACGTAAAAGCCCAGCCGCTTCAGGGGGACCGTCAGGCGGGCCGATCCGAGCTGGTTCAGGAAGTTCTGGTCGCGGTAGGTCTTGTAGATCGTCCAGTCGAGCTGCTCGGTGAAGGTCAGGAACGCGCGGTGGCCGAAGAGGACCACGCCCTCGAGGCGAGGCGAGAGCGTCGCGGTGGTATCGCTGACCGCCGGCCGCCGCGGGTTGTAAAAGATGTTCCCGTCGTACCCGAGGTGGGTGAGCACGAACCCTGGCCTCGCCCGGACCGGACCCCAGCGGAGGTACCGGGCGAGGTCCGGGGGCTCGAGCGGTCCTTCCGCGCGGACGGGCGCCAACCCCAGCGCCAGCACCGCGGCGAGCCCGATCCCGGCAAAGCCATGTCTCATGAGCGCCCGAGTTTAGGTGGCGCGCCGGATCGTGGCAAGGGTGCGTCGAAGGCCGGCCGCCCCGTTTCAGCGCTCTCCCGCGAGGAACTGCGCCAGCGCCTCCCGCCAAGGGAGCATCGGGACGCCGAACGACGCCGCCTTCCCCGCGTCCAGCGCGGTTCGGAGAGGCGGCCGGCTCGGGCGGGGCCACTCGGCGCTCGTGATCGACTCGACCGGCACGTGACCGCGCCCCGTCATTTCCAGCACCGCCTTCGCCAGCTCGAAGCGGGAGCAGCTGCCGAGCCCGGCGAGGTGGTAGACGCCGGCGGGCGCGCGCTCGACGAGGCGCAGGATCGCGGCGGCGAGGTCGTCGGTCCACGTCGGGCACGAGACCTCGTCGGCGACCACCCTGAGAGCCCCCTTCGCGTCCGCGATCTCGCGGATCCGGTGCACGAAGTTCCGGCCCCCGGCGCCGTAGGCCCAAGCGGTCCGCACGATCCACGGGGCGCCGTGGTGGCGGGCCGCGGCGATCTCCCCCTCGAGCTTCGAGCGGCCGTAGGCGTTGACCGGGTTCGGGAGGTCGGTCTCGACGTACGGCCGGTCGAGGGTCCCGTCGAACACCTCGTTGGTGCCGACGTAGACGAGGCCGGCACGCGCCGCCGCCGCGCCGAGCGCGACGTGCATCGTCCCGTCGGCGTTGATCGCGTGGGCGAGCGCGGGATCTCTCGCGCAGCCGTCCACGTCGGTCATGGCGGCGCAGTGGATGACCACGTCGGGCCGGGCCGCGGCGATCGCGGAGCGCACCGCTTCCGCGTCGCGGATGTCGAGCTCGGGCAGGTCGGTCCCGACGAACGATCCCGGGGGGATCACGCGGGCGAGGGCCGACCCGAGCTGCCCGCGTCTGCCGGTGACGAAGAACCGCATCCTGGACTCCCGATGGGGTCAGAGCTTGATTTTTTCCTCG
>JBGQAU010000094.1:0-10253 GCA_041494445.1 Acidobacteriota bacterium
ATCCCCTCCTCGAC
Organism: Acidobacteriota bacterium; assembly: GCA_041494445.1. GTDB lineage: Bacteria > Acidobacteriota > Polarisedimenticolia > Polarisedimenticolales > JAIQFR01 > JAIQFR01. Next base: position 15 of record JBGQAU010000094.1, read on the forward strand.
CTCGACGAAGACCCCGAAATCGGTGATGTTGCGGACCTTGCCGCGGATCAGGTCGCCGACCCGGTACTTCGTGTCGATGAGGTCCCAAGGGTTCGGCTCGGTCTGCTTCAGGCCGAGCGAGAGGCGCCGCCCCTCCTGGTCGAGTTCGAGGACCACGCACTCGACCCAATCTCCCACCGAAAGGATCTTCGAGGGGTGCTTCACCCGCTTGGTCCAGGACATCTCGGAGACGTGGATGAGCCCCTCGATTCCTTCCTCGACCTCGACGAAGGCGCCGTAATCGGTGAGGCTGACCACCTTGCCCCGGATCCGGGTGTGCGGCGGGTACTTGGATGCCGCGCTCTCCCACGGATCCTCCTGGAGCTGCTTGAATCCCAGCGAGACCCGCTCACGCTCGCGGTCGAACTTGAGAACGATGACGTCCACCTCGTCCCCGATCTGGAACTTCTCGGAGGGGTGGCTGATCCGGCCCCACGCCATGTCGGTGATGTGCAATAGACCGTCGATCCCGCCCAGGTCGATGAACGCGCCGTACTCGGTGAGGTTCTTGACCGCTCCGCGCAGGACCTTCCCTTCCTCGAGATCGGCGAGCGTCTTCTTCTTCTTCTCGGCGTTCTCCTCCTCGAGGACCGCCTTCCGCGAGAGAACGATGTTGCCGCGGCGCTTGTTGACCTTGATCACGCGCATGCGGAACTGCTGCCCCTTGAGGGCGTCCAGGTTCCGCACGGGGCGCACGTCCACGAGAGATCCCGGCAGGAAAGCCGGAACCCCGATGTCCACCTTGAGGCCGCCCTTGATCCGGTCCATGACGCGGCCGACCACGGGCTCGCCCGTTTCGAAGGCCCGCTCGACCTCGTCCCAGATCTTCATCTTCTCGGCCTTCTCGCGGGACAGGACCACGTAGCCGTCGTTGTTCTCGGTCTTCTCCAGGAGAACCTCGACGCGGTCGCCCTCCTTCACGGTGAGGGTGCCGTCCGGCGCCCGGACTTCGTCGATGTCGATCACTCCCTCGGACTTGTAACCGATGTCGACGATGACCTCCTTGTCGAGGATCTTGATGACGCGGCCCTGCACGACCTCGCCCTCTTTCAGGGGCTTGAGACCGCCTTCCCACTGCTCGAAGGCCTTGCCGAAATCCTCGGCGTCCTCCGCGGCCTCGGCGGTCTGGGCCGCGTCGGCCTCGATCGCTGCGTTTTCCGCGGGACTCGCACTCTCGTCCTGCTCCCCGGGAGCGATGGCGTCCTTGTTCACGTCGGGCGGCTGCTGCTGGGTATCCATGATCTGCGTTCCTACCTCCTGGAAGGGTCTTCGCGCCTGCCTTCGCGAAAGTCCCCCGAGTTGCCGGGTCACATGGACCGGGCTGCCGGTCGCGCACGGCGCGCCAACAAAGGCACCATCCTAGAGAAGAGGGCGGCCCGTGTCAAGAACCGCCGCGTTTTCAGGGGATTAACCGGATTTTCTGTTCCCGGGGCGTGCGGGCGACGCCCGGCAGGCGCCGCGGAGACGTCTCACTTCCTCTGGAGTGAGAGCCCTGAAGCGCCCGGAGGGCAGGTCTCCCATCTCGACGCCGCCGTAGCGGACTCTGCGAAGCCGCTGGACCGGGTGTCCGATCGCCTCGAGCATCATCCGAACCTGGTGCTTGCGTCCCTCGACGACGGTGATCTCGACCCACGAGTTCGGGCCGGGCCGGACGACGTGCGCGCGCGCGGGAAGGGTCCGGCGGCCTGCCACCACCACGCCATGGCACATCCGTTCGAGGTCCTTCGCCGCCGGCCGCCCCCGGACCTTCGCCAGGTAGGTTTTGCGAACGCCGCTCGCGGGCCGCATCAGGTCGCGGGCGAGATCGCCGTCGTCGGTGAGCAGGAGCAGCCCCTCGCTGGCGTAGTCGAGCCGTCCGACCGGATACACGCGCTTGCCGACCTCCCGCAGGAGGTCCATCACCGTCGGCCTCCCCTCGGGATCGCGCGCGGTCGTCACGTACCCGCGGGGCTTGTTGAGCACGAGAAAAGTGTGGGAGGCCGGCGGCGCGGGGACCCGCTTGCCGTCGACCCTCACGACGTCGCGCGAGGGATCGATGGAGGTGCCGAGCTGGGTGACCGTGGCGCCGTTCACCGCGACCCGCCCCTCGACGATCAGCCGCTCGGAAGCGCGGCGGGATGCGATCCCGGCACGCGAGAGCACCTTCTGCAGACGTTCCATCAGGCGTCCGTCCGCGGATCGCCGCCGCCGGGCTCGAGTCGACCCCCTTCCGTCCCACCCTCCCCGAGTTCCTCGCTCTCCACCGTCTCGCCGACGGACCCCTCCTCGGCGATCGTCGCGTCCGGCGACGCCTCGTCGGGGTCGACGCGGCCCTCCCCCGCCCCGAACAGCAGGGGGGGCATCCCATCGAGCGCTCCCAGGAACTGTTCGAAGTCCTCGATCGAAGGGAGGTCCTCGAGCGTGTTGAGGCCGAAGTGCACCAGGAATTGACGGGACGTGCCGTAGAGGAGCGGGTTCCCGACGACCCTCTTCCGGCCCAGGATCCGGATCATCTTCTTCTCGAGGAGATTCTTGAGCGCCGCGCCGGGGTCGACTCCGCGAATCGACTGGATTTCTGGAGATGTCACCGGCTGCCGGTACGCGACGATCGCCAGCGTCTCGAGCGCGGCCGGCGAGAGCCGAGTGCGGTTGCGCTGCTTGAAGAAGCGGCGGACGAAGGCGCCCACCTCCTGGCGGGTCGCGAGCCTGAAGGCGCCCGCGACGCGCTCCACCTGCAGCCCGCCGGCGCCCGCCGCGCAGCGCCTCGACAGGGTCTCGATCGCCTCCTCGATCCGCTCGGCGCTCTCGCCCTCGAATGCCGCGGCGATCTCCCGGGGGTGAACCGGCTCCCCGGCGGCGAACAGCACCGCCTCCACGGCTGCCACCAGCAAGTCGTCGGGCGGAAGGTCCTTCGTCCCGTCGCTCATGCGCCATCCTCCGGGCCGGCGGAATCACGAGGGGCGATCCAGATCTCGTCGAGAAGCCTTCGCTGGAACGCCACGATCAGGCGCAGTCGAACCATCTCGAGGACCGCGAGGAACGTCGCGATCCGGTGGATCCGGTCCGGAATGTCCTCGAAGAGCGTCAGGAGGTTCAAGGACCCCGACCTCTCAAGGAGGTCGGCGAGCCACCCGATCTTGTCCGCGACGGAGACGTCGTCACTCTTGAGGCGAAGCCTCGACTCGTCGTCCAGGCGTCCGAGGAGCTTGCGGAACGCGGAAATCAGGTCGTACAGGTCCGCCACCACGAGCTCTTCGCCGGCGAACTCGGGAGGGGGCGAGCCCTCGCGAGTCCAGATGAGGCTCCGGATGCTGTCGATCGCCTGCAGATTCTCCGCGGCCTGCTTGAATCGGCGGTACTCGATCAGCTGCTGCGTCAGCTCGGCTCTGGGGTCCTCGCGCTCTTCTCCCTCGGGCAGCGGCTCCACCGGGAGGAGCATCTTGGACTTGATGTGCATGAGGGTCGCCGCCATCACGATGTATTCGCCCGCCACCTCGAGGTTCAGTTCCCTCATGAGGTCGAGGTAGGCGTTGTACTGGGCCGTGATCTCGAGGATGGGAATATCCGCGATGTCCACCTCGTTGATCCGGACGAGGTGGAGCAGCAGGTCGAGCGGTCCCTCGAACGGGCCGACCCTGACCCGGACCGTGTCGTCGCCCATGGCGGCGCCCGGACCTCCCGGAGCGGCGTCACGCCCTTCGCCCATCAGCCGATGCCGATGGCCGAGCGCACCTCGGCCAGCGTCGAGGCGGCCACCGCGCGCGCCTGTTCCGCCCCTCGCTCGAGGATGGCGTCGACCGCTCGCGGCTCCTTCTCGAGGGCCGCACGACGCTCGCGCATCGGATCGAGCCGGGCGCGATAGTTGTCCACGAGGACCGACTTGCAGTCGCGGCACCCGATGCCCGCGGAGCGGCACCCGGCATCCGCCCAGGCCCTCTGCTCGGCGGACGAGAAGACCTTATGGTGATCGAACACCGGGCAGATCTCCGGATTGCCCGGGTCGTTGCGCCTCTTGCGCGCCGGGTCCGTGACCATCCGGTGCAGGACCTTGTCCTGGATCTCCGCCTGGCTCTCGCGGAGCAGAATGGCGTTCCCGTAGGACTTGCTCATCTTCCGGCCGTCGAGCCCCGGCACCCGTGGCGTCGGCGTCAGGAGGGCCTGCGGCTCGGGAAGCACCGCCCCGTAAAGGTGGTTGAAGCGCCGGGCGATCTCCCGGCAGATCTCGATGTGGGGGACCTGGTCCTCCCCGACGGGAACCGCGTCGGCCTTGTAAGCCAGGATGTCGGCAGCCTGGAGGAGCGGGTAGCCGAGGAAGCCGTAGGTGTGGAGGTCCTTCTCCCGGAGCTGCTCCTGCTGCTCCTTGTAGGTCGGCACCCGCTCGAGCCACGAAAGCGGGACGATCATCGACAGCAGCAGGTGCAGCTCGGCGTGCTCCTTGATCGCGGACTGCACGAAAACGGAGCTCCGGCCGGGGTCGATCCCCGCGGCCAGCCAGTCGAGAGCCATGTCCCGGACGTTTCCGCGAATCGCGGAGGGATCGGCGTAGTCGGTGGTCAGCGCATGCCAGTCCACGATGGCGAAGAAGCACTCGTGGGACGACTGGAGCGAGACCCAGTTCTCCAGCGCCCCGACGAGATGGCCGATGTGCAGCGGCCCTGTCGGCCTCATGCCGGAGAGGATCCGAGGGCGGGACGGTTGGCTCATGGCGGTTCCCGGGGGCGCCGGCTATGGGCAACACCTTAGCGGCGCGCGCGCCCGGCGCTGCGGGCGGCGCAATCTAACACGCCGGCCGCGGCAGGTCAACGCAGCCGCAGCCTCAAGGCACCCTTCGAACGGCCTCGATTTCGCGCTTGAGCCTCGAGCCGGAGGCCCGGCACAGGTCCGACCGCACCTTGCGAGCGAGGTCCAGCGTCGCGTCGGCTCGGGCCCCCTCTCTCGCGTCCTCCCCGGGGGTCCGGGGCCGCCGTTCCGCTCCGACGCGAAACCCGCTTTGCCTCACGAGCGCTCCGCTGGGGAGGGCCGCGAGCCTGAGGTCCGTCCGGAACGAGAGGCGCGCCGCGCGCCCCATGGCGGCCTCCACCGCGTCTCTCGGCCGTACGCGCTCGGCGAGGCTCTGCTCGTACCGGACCTCTTCGAGGACGTCGGAGAGCGTCACCTCGAGGAGCAATTCCGTCTCGGGCGCGCCCTCGGTCGGGGCGAGGAGGACGTCGCGGAAGCACCCTTTGGCGGAGAGGTCCGCGACGAGCGCTCGCGCCGCGTCGTCGCTCAGGCTCGCCGAGCCCCCTTCCGTCCCGAAGCCGACCCGGACGGCGAGGTGGTACGGGAGGCGCTCGCCTCCGTAGTCGGGCACCGCCGCTCCGGCGAGGAGCGCCGCGGCGAGGACCAGCGGGACCCGGGATCGGCGCATCGTATTCTCAACCGCGAAACACGAGCTTGACCATGCCGAGGCCGAGGCGGTCGCCGTCCGCCAGCGGGTGGGGTCGCCCTGTCACGAGCTTGGTGCCGTTGACGAACGTGCCGTTCAGCGCGCCGACCTCCTCCGTCACGACCCATCCCTCGCCCGTTCTCACGATCCGCGCGTGCTGGCGCGATACGCTGCGCTTCAGGTCCACCTGCGTGAGGTCCACGTCCGGCCGGAGGTCCGTGACCGGATCGTGACGCCCGACGAGAGTCTCGGTTCCCTCGATGGGAAACACGACCGCGTCCTCCTCCGTCTCGAGCCGCGGCCCCGTGCCGGCCGCGCGTGTGGCGTCGAGCTTCGCCGTGGGCGGCGGCCGGAAGGCGGCGGTCGGGTGACCGGTCGTGGTCTGGAGGCTCTCGATCCGGCGCTCGGCCTCGCGGAGCCGGATGGACAGCTTCCGCAGCATTCGGATCGCGATCTCGATGTTTCCCTTGATCATCTTGTCGAACGTCATGCTGTTGATCTCGATCAACTCCGCGTCTTCCACGGCCTCCGCGGATGCGGTGCGCGGGAGTCCCTCGAGGATCGACATCTCGCCGAAGAAGTCGCCTTTCTCCATGGTCCCGCGCACGCGCTTCTGCCCGTCCACCATCCTGAACAGGCGGATCTTTCCCGACTGGACGATGAACATGGTCGTGGCGAGATCGCCTTCGGTGAAGATCCGCTCCGCGGCTCCGTAACGGACCATGAAGTTCTGGAAGGGGTGCGTCGCCATCACGCGTTCTCCGCGGCAGCGCGGGTTGCCCCGCTCGTCCGAGGTCATCATAGGAACCGGTTCGCGCCGAGTCAACGTCCTGCCGCGCGTCCGCCCCGCATCGCCGGGGCTCAATCCCCGGGCCGCCGCCCCGCCTTCCTCTCGAACAACCCCTTCTCGGCCTCGTAGCGAACCGCCTGCTCCGGGTCCGATCGCGCGATCTCTCGGAGGATCTCCTCGGGTCCCATTCCCGTGATCCCGCCGAGCGCTGCCGTGGCCGCGACGCGGACCGCGGCCGAGGGGTCGCGCCGCGCTCGGGCGTAGATTTCGCCCAGGATCCCATCTTCGTTCGGGATCTCCGCCTCCGCGCGATGCTCCACGATCTGCCCGACGAGCCGTGCGGTCCTGGCACGGAGGTCGGGCCGCGGGTGGTCGAGAAGGGGTCGAAGCACGGGCAGGAGAGCAAGATCTCCTCGGCGGAACTTGAGAAACAGGTCGAGCGAGGTTTCCAGGAAAATCGCGTTCGTCTCCTCCAGCATGTCCCGGAACGACTTCCACGCCGCGATCTCGTCCTTCCGATCCTGCACTTCGACGAACCGGCGGATCGCATCCAAGACCGCCTGGGACCCCTCGGCGGGGAGCTCGCGGGCGCCCTCGATCCCGCGGACCAGGCCGAACACCGGGAGGTCGTCGCTCGATCGCGTCCCGTCGCGCCGGAGGAGGACGAGGTACTTCCGGTCCGCCTCGAGGCGGAGCGCCCGCCGTCCTTCCTCCCGGTCGCGGTTCGCCCGCTTGAGGTCGATCATCAGCCGGCTGCCCGCGGGCAGGCCGCCGCGGAACACGTCGGTGAGCTGGACCTCGACGAACCTGCCGCCGTCGCTGTGGGTCTGCGCCACGGCGACCACGGGCGCGAGCGCGATCCACTCGTAGAGGCAGAGCGGCGAGGCGAGGGCCGCGCCCGCCGCGAAGACGGTCCCGGGAATGCCCAGAAAGAGCTTTCGGATCGAGGAGGCTCTCATGCGTTCTCGCCCATGCCCCGCCGAGGGCGCCCCGAGCCCGCCGTGTTCCCCGCAGCCCGGGCGGGCGCCGCATCGCGGACGCACCCCAGCATTCTCCACGTGAAGCGCTCGACGCGCGAGGAGGGCCTCAGTCGAGGGGATCGAGCCGCAGGCGGAGAGAGAGCTTGAACCTGCGCACGGCGCCACCCTCGACGATCTCCACCGGCACCAGGATCTCCCGGGACTCTCCGGCGCGAAGACGCGCGACCTCGAGGCCGGGATCCTCGAAAAGCTCCTCGTTTCCCGCAACCTCCTCGAGGACCACGGCCCCGTCCTCGAACGCCGCGGGAGTCTCCTCGGCATGGTGGACCGGAATCGGCGTCGCTTCGAGCGGCGTCTCGACCGGCTCGTCGCGCACCTCGGGTTCCTCGACGACCTCCGACTCGAGCGAGGTCTCGAGGGGCTCCAGGACGAAGTCCGACGGCTCCCCGGCGTCCTCGACCTCTTCGATCTCCTCGAGTCCCCCGGGTTGCCAGGAGGGATCGAAGCCCAGATCCACTTCGAACCGGGGCTCGCGCGGAACGGGGATCTCCGCGGGGCCCGCGGCCGCGAGCTCCTGGGCGGGCGCCTCGACCGGGACTTCTTCCTCGACGGCTTCGACCGGGACCTCCTCGGGGACTTCGGCGGCCTCGACCGGCTCGTGCCGCGGCGGCATCCAGTCGATGTCGTCCGACGCGAGCGGGTTCTCCCCGAGTTCCTCGACCTCGCCGACCAGGCCGTCGATCTCGTCGGCGTCGAAGGAGAGGCCGTTCGCCTCCGCGGTCGATCCGGCGCCGGGGCTGCCGCGGAAATCCGGAGGCGGGGGCGCCGACGACTGCCGCGCCTCGACACCCGTCGTCTCGGGGGCGTCCGAGAGCCGTATGACGGCAGGGCGCGAGAGCGGCGTCTCGAATCTCGAAACCGGAATCGGCTGCATTTTCTCGGCGGCGGGCCATTGCGCGTCGGACGGCACGCGCGTCGGCATGATGGGACGCTCGGCCTCCGCGGCGGGGACCCGCTGCGGCGCTGCGGCGAGCGGAGGAGCGGGGCGCGGAGCGCGATCCGCACCGGCGGACGTCACGCGCGGATCGGACTTGGTTTCGTACTTCCGCGTCAGGTGCAGGAGGACGAGCTTGACGACCGCCTTGAGCGTGTCCTGCACGCCGATGCCCGTGGTCGCGACGGACTCGTAGAAGGGCGCGTTGTAGCGGTTGATCGCGGAGTTCACCTCCTCGATGCTCGCCAGATTCGGGAGGTCGCGCTTGTTGAACTGGATGACGTGGGGCATGTCCTGGAGCCGCATCCCGTGGCCCCGGAGGTTCTCCTCGAGGTTGCGGAACGACTCGACGTTCGCTCCCACCATTTGCTCCTGGGAGTCGGCGACGAAGACGATCCCGTCCGCTCCCTTGAGCACCAGCTTGCGCGTCTCGTTGTAGAAGACCTGCCCCGGGGTCGTGTAGAGCTGGACCCGCGTCTTCATGCCCCGGATCTCGCCGAGGTCGATCGGGAGGAAGTCGAAGAACAACGTCCGGTCGGTCTTCGTGGCGAGCGACAGCATCCGGCCCTTCACGCCGTCGGGCAGGTTGGCGTGGATGTACTGCAGGTTCGTGGTCTTCCCGCAGAGGCCCGGTCCGTAGTAAACGATCTTCGCTGTCAGTTCTCGCGTGGAGTAGTTGAAGAGCACCATCTCGGGCGTCCCCCTCCGCAATTCGCGGACCTCGGGCCCGAGGGCCCGACCCACCCTGAACATATATCCCGCTCCCGGGAGGGTCAAGGAATGTCGCACGAGGGTGGGTCCGCGGGTCCCGCCGCCCCGCGTGGGGCTCAGCGGTTGCCGTTCAGGAGCGCGGCAAGCTCGGCGCCGTAGAGGCAGATGGCCGCGGCCGTGTAGACCCAGAGGAGAACCGCGACGATCCCGGCGAGCGTCCCCGTGAGGAGGCCGAACGCGGGCGAATGGAACAGCACCGAACCGAAGATGCGGCGCGCGAGGTCCCACAGAAGCAATGCGACCAGCGCCGCGCTCGCGGCGCTTCTCCAGCGGATCCTCCCGCGGGGCAGCAGCTTGTAGAACGTGGCGAACGTGACGAAGGCGGCGAGCAGCAGCGCGAGGTAGGACACCCAGGCGGCGCCCGGGCCCAGGACCGGTGGGAGATCGAGGCGCGCTCGGTAACGATCGAGCCAGATGGCCGCATGATTGGCGGCGAGCGTCCCGAGCAGGAGCACCGTCACGCCCGATGCGCCGGCGAACGCCTTGAGCTTCGACAGCCAGTACTTCCGCCGCGGCAAGGTGCCGAATGCCACGTTCACCGCGCCCTCGAGGGTGGTGAGCGCGGTCGTGGCCACCCAGAGGAGCGCCGGGATCGCCACCACGGCCATCCCCTCCCTCGAGGGAAGGCTGCGCCCGAGCCGCGTCACCGCAGGCGCCAGCTCTGGCGGGACGAAGGCGGAGACCCTGTCGAGAGCGAGCCCGGTCGGGTCGTGGCCCGGTAGCATCCAGCGCAGCAGGAGCCCGACGAGATAGAGGAAAGGCGGGAGAGAGAGGAGGGAGTAGTACGCGATCGCGGCCGCGTGGTCGAGGCAGCCGTCCTTCAGGAAATGTTGGAACGCCTTGAAGGGGAGCGCGGCCGGGCTCGGCCTCCGCGGGTTCATCGGCGCTTCGCCTCGCGGCGGCTGCGGAACTGGAGGTGGATCGGGGCGCACCCGAATCCGAACCGCTCGCGCAGGCCCCGCTCGAGGTGGCGCCGGAGCGAGAAATGCACGTGACGGGCGTCGTTGCAGAACAGAACGAAGCGGGGCGGATGCACGCCGGTCTGCGCGGCGTAGAACAGACGGATGCTCCGTCCGCGCGCGGGCGCGGCACGCTCGGCGGTCGCGACCTCGCGGAGCCAGCGGTTGAGATCGGGCGTCGGGACGCGCACCCCCGCCTGTCCGTGGACCTCGTCCACGAGCGTGAGAAGCTTCGCGACGCGCTGCCCGGACAGCGCGCTCACGAACGCGACGGGGACGCCCGAGGCGAAGCGGAGGCGCAG
>JBGQAU010000044.1:0-24591 GCA_041494445.1 Acidobacteriota bacterium
ATCACGACTGGTATCGATACTACGGGGACTATGCCTATGCCGCCCCTATGCCCTACATCAACAGGGACACCGCGGACGGGTACTTCTGGGGCGCCGAGGCGACATGGACGAGCCGTGCGTTCGAGCGCCAGGTCCTCACCGCCGGCGCCGAGTACCGGGACAACTACCGCCAGGACCAGGACAACTACGACCTCGACCCCTACTTCGAGTACCTCCGCTCGCAGAAGGCGACCGGATTTTTCGCCCTCTACGCGCAGGACGAGTTCAGCCCAACGAAGCGGATCATTGTCAACCTCGGCCTTCGCCACGACCGGTACGAGACCTTCGGCGGGACCACGAGCCCGCGGGTCGCGCTGGTCTACAAGCCGCGTGAGCGGACGGCACTGAAGCTCCTCTTCGGCCGCGCGTTCCGGGCGCCGAACGCGTACGAGATGTTCTACTCGGTGTTCCCCTCCGCGCCCAATCCCGACCTGCGTCCCGAGACGATCGCCACCTACGAGGGCGTGATCGAGAAAGACCTCCCCGGTCGGGTGCGGCTCTCCGCCTCGGCGTTCAAGTACCGGTCGAGAGACCTCATCACGCTGGAGCTCGACCTGGCCTGGGTGAGATGATCTACCGCAACGTCGAGTCCGTGTCCTCCCACGGCGCGGAGACGGCGCTGGACCGGCGGTGGCCAAGCGGCGTCGAGACCCGGCTCAGCTACTCGTTCCAGAAGACCACGAACGACGAGGACGATTCGATTCTCACGAACTCGCCCCGCCACCTCGCGAAGCTCCACCTCTCCGCGCCGCTCGGCGGCTCGAAGCTCGTCTGTGGCGTCGAAGCGCTCTTCACGAGCCGCCGCAACACCCTGGCGGGCGGGAAGGCGGGGAGCTTCCTCGTGGTGAACACGACGCTCTTCGCGCGGGAGTTGGCCAAGGGACTCGACATCTCCGTCAGCGCCTACAACCTCCTCGACCGCCGCTACGGGGTGCCCGGCTCCACCGAGCATGTCCAGGACGTGATCGTGCAGGACGGCCGAAGCGCGAGGCTGAGCCTCACCTACCGGTTCTAGCCGGCGCCTCTGAACCGCCAGACCCACGACCGCAGGCACCCGGGAAGGAGGCGTCGCTCGACCAACTCCAGCCGCCGCCAGGCGACCCGGCGACGGACCGTCTCCAGGTCCTCTCCGGCCCAGACGAGCACGTCGCCCCCGGGGACGAGCAGGGGAGCGAGGCGGGGGAGGACGCGTTCCCAGCCGCCTGTCGCGCGGGTCGCGACGAGGCGAATCCCGCCCGGCAGATCCTCGAGGTCCTGAGCGCGCTGCACCTGCCGCTCGATGACACGCACCGACGACAGCCCGGCTTCCGCGATCGCCTCTCGCAGGAACGCCGCCCTCCTCGGCGAAGCCTCCGCCAGCACCGCCGCGAGGCCGGGCCTCGCGGCGGCAAGCGGCAGGCCGGGGTAGCCGTTGCCGCTCCCGAGGTCGAGAAGCGTCCCGATGGCGCCGGCATCGACCATCGCCGCGCCTTCGAGGGACTCCCCGATGTGGCGCTCGATGAAAGCACCGGGATCGAGGACGGCGGTCAGGTGAAGCCTCTCGTTCGCGCGCAGCACCGCGCGAGCATGCACCGCCAGCGCGACGGCCGCGGGCGCGGCGAGGGCGATCCCCGCGGCGGCAGCCCGGGCCGCGATCGCCTCCTCGAGCGGGAGCCCGTCGAACGGCCCGCCTGCCTCGCTCAAGTCGCCCCCGGCACGGCCCGCTCGAGGTGGACCGCGAGGAGCGCCAGCGCCGCGGGGGTCATGCCGTCGATCCTCGAGGCGCGGCCGAGGGTCTCGGGCCGCGCGGCCTCCAGCTTCTCAGTGAGCTCTCGCGACAGCCCCGCGAGGCCCCGGTAAGCGAACCCGACGGGGATCCTCCGCTCCCCGGCACGGGCGACGCGCTCCGCGGTGCGCCGCTGCCTCTCGACGTACCCCGAGTATTTCAGGGTTTCCGCGAGGAGCTTCCGGTCCCGCCGGTCGAGCCCGTCGAGGGCCGGGCTCAAGCCGGCGAGACGATCGGGGTCCATCTCCGGCCGGCGGAGAAGATCCGCGGTGCGCATGGGCGCGTCGAGCAGGATGCCCCGGACGGCGAGCGCGCCGCGCGTGACGCCGTCCGGGACGAAGCGCTCCTCCTCCAGCCGGCGCAACACGTCGTCGAGACCCCGCCACCGCGCCGATGCCGCGTGCGCGCGCGCCGGGTCGAGGAGGCCGATCCTGAGTCCGTGCGGCGAGAGCCGCCGGGATGCGGTATCCACGCCGAGCAGCAGCCGGTATTCGGCGCGCGAGGTGAACATCCGGTACGGCTCGGTCGTTCCCCTCGTGACGAGGTCGTCCACGAGGACGCCGAGGTACGCCTCCTCGCGGCCGAGCGTGAGCGGCGCCTCGCCGCGCGCGGCAAGGGCCGCATTGATCCCAGCCACGAGCCCCAGGCCGGCGGCTTCCTCGTAACCGGTGGTCCCGTCTATCTGGCCGGCGAGATAGAGGCCGCGGATCCGGCGCGTCTCGAGCGTCGGTCGAAGCTCGGTGGGGTCCACGTAGTCGTACTCCACGGCGTAGCCCGGGCGGACCATCTCCGCCTCCTCGAGCCCCTCGACCGCGCGGACCATCAGGAGCTGCACTTCCGGCGGCATCGACGTGGAGAAACCGTTCAGGTACAGGAGCGGGCTTCTGAGCCCTTCCGGCTCCACGAAAATCTGGTGGCGCTCACGGTCGGGAAAGCGCACCACCTTGTCCTCGAGGGACGGGCAATAGCGCGGACCGCGCCCCAGGATCGCGCCGGTGTAGAGCGGTGAGCGGTCGAGGTTCCGGGTCACCAGGCCGTGCACCCGGGAGTTGGTGTGGGCGACGTGGCAGCTCACCTGGCGAAGCGCCGCGACGCGGGTAGCCTCGGAGAAGAAGACGGGCTCCTCGTCCCCGGGCTGCTCCGGGAACCGGCGCAGGTCGACGCTCGCCCCGAGGAGGCGCGGCGGGGTGCCGGTCTTGAACCGTCCCATGCGGAACCCGAGGGCGGCGAGGCCTTGGGACAGGGCGTTCGCCGGAGGCTCCCCGACGCGTCCGCCGGGCGTGCGCTCCTCTCCGACGTGAAGAAGCCCGCGCAGGAACGTTCCCGCGGTGACCACGACCCTTCCGGCCCGGAGATCGAGACCGTCGCTCATCGTCACGCCGCGGACGGCGCCCCCCTCGACGACGAGACCCGAAGCCTCCCCCTCGAGGAGGCGGAGACCGGGGGTGGCCAGGAACTCCGCGAGCATCGCGCAGTGGTAGCGCTCCTTGTCCTGCTGTGCCCGTGGTCCCCGGACCGCGGGGCCGCGGCTCCTGTTGAGCAGGCGGAACTGGATCCCGCACGCGTCCGCGAGCCTCGCCATGGCTCCGCCGAGCGCGTCGATCTCCCGCACGAGGTGCCCCTTGGCGAGTCCGCCGATCGCGGGATTGCAGGACATCCGCGCGACGGCGTCCCTTCTCAGCGTCACGAGAACGGTGGAGCAACCCATGCGGGCGGCGGCGAGCGCAGCTTCGCACCCGGCGTGGCCGGCGCCGATGACGACGACGTCGGCGCCACGCCCCTCGATGTCCTTGGGCTCGACCCGGCTCCCGGTTGCCGGATCGTCACGCGTCGTGTGGACCACTGCCCCTTCCTCGCCCGCTCACTTGCCGATGCAGAACGTCGAGAAGATCCTGTCGTAGAGGTCCGCCCGCGCCTGCTCCCCGGTGATCTCCCCGAGGTGGAGCAAGGCATCGTGAAGGTCGTCGAGCGTCAGCTCCTCGGAAAGCCCTGCGGCCTCGGTCCGCGCGGCCCTGTCGAGCGCCCCGACGGCCTCCTCGAGAGCACGCGCGTGCCGCGCGTCGGTGAGCACCGGCTCCTCGACGGGCCCTCCGCCGACGAGCCGCTCTCGGAGGAGGGCCTTGAGATCGCCGAGTCCCAGACCGGTCAGCGCGGACACGCGGAGCGCGTCGGGGCGGGGGAGCGGGGCCCCCATCGCTCCCGGGAGATCCGATTTGTTGAGCGCGACGAGAGTCCGCTCGCGCTTCCCGTCCTGCGCGAATCGCTCGAGGGCCGAGCGCTCCTGGGGCTCGGGATCTCGCGAGGCGTCGAGCACCAGCAGCACCAGGTCGGCTTCCTCGGCCGCCTCGCGGGCCCGGCGGACGCCTTCCGCCTCGACGGGGTCCGCCAGCTCCCGGAGGCCGGCGGTGTCCACGAGCCGCAGGGGGATCCCCTCGAGATCGACGCACTCCTCCACGGTGTCCCGGGTCGTCCCCGGCGTCGCCGCGACGATCGCCCGATCACGCTCGATCAGTCGGTTGAACAGCGACGACTTTCCGACGTTCGGCGCCCCCGCGATCGCCAGCGAGGCGCCCTCCCGGGCGACCCGGCCGGTCCGGAAGCCGGCCAGTAGGCCGAGGACCTCCTCGCGAGCGGCCCCGATCTCCCGCCGGAGCCGGCCGGGCGGCAGGTGCGTCTCCGATTCCTCCGAGAACTCCACGGCCGCCTCGGCTCTCGCGACCGCGTCGGCCAGGGCTTCCCGCACGGGCCGCAAGCGGCGCGACAGCTCGCCCTGCGCTTGTGCGAAGGCCACTCGCGCCTGGTACAGCGTCCGCGCGGCCACGAGATCGCGCACCGCCTCGGCGCGGGCCAGATCGAGGCGGCCTCGGCGGAGCGCCCGGTAGGTGAACTCGCCGGGACCGGCGGGGCGCGCCCCAGCCGCGACCGCGGCCGCCACGAGTTCCGCGAGGACTGCGGGGCTCCCGTGGGGCCACAATTCCGCGACCGGCTCGGCCGTATAGGACGCCGCGGGAGCGAACAGGACCAGGAATCCGTGATCCACCGGGCGGCCGTCGCGCCCGAGGAACCGGCCGAATCGCGGCGGGCCCCCGGGCTCGGGGAAACCGGCCCGACCCGGCCTGAAGAGCGCCCCGGCCACCGCCCCCGCCTCCGGTCCGCTGATCCTGACGCAGCCGACGCCGCCGCGGCCCGGCGGGGTCGCGCTGGCGACGAGGGTCGCGTCGAGGTCGTGCATCGGGGACGCACCGGGTTCCGGCATGGCGGACTCGGCCGCCGGGAGCCCGGATCAGGCCTCGCCGCCGTGCCCGACGGGGGCCACCGTGATCTGCTTCAGGAAACCGTCGCCCGCCGAATGCGACGTCAGCTCGGGGAACTCGCGAACCGTCAGGTGAACGAGGCGCCGCTCGTAAGGGTTCATCGAGTGGAGCTTCTTGGGACGGCCCGTGCGGGCGACCTGGCGAGCGACTTCCCGGACCAGCTCGACGAGGTCTTCCTCGCGACGGTCGCGAAATCCCTCGCACTCGACCAGGACGTGGCCGACTTCGGGCCAGGCCCTCCGCGCCATTCGGTTGAGAAGGAACTGGAGGGCGCTCACCAGTTCGCCGTCCTTCTGCAGGAGGGCGCGCCGGTCCGGCCCGGCCAAGAAGACCCTCACCGCGTTGTCCGCCGCCTCGGTCCGGACCTCGAGGTCGAAACCCATGAGGTGAAGCATGCGGCGAAGCGTCTCCTCGACGGAGCCCAGCGCGGCCTCGTCGGCCTCGCCGTCCGGTTCGGCGTCGCGGGGCTTCTCCACGTCGCCCGGCACGCCGTCCTCCGGCGCCTCCACGACGATCCGGACCTGCTTCGCCCCGAGTCCGAACAGGCCTCGGCGACCCTCGTCCACGAGCCGGAACTCGAACGCTTCACGGGGGATCCCGAGAGCGAGGGAGGCGCTCTCGAGCGCCTCCTTGAGATCCCGACCCTCGAATTCTCGCTCGACGCCCATTCCGGATCAGGCCTCCTGAGCGGCGGCTTCCAGCCGGCCGATGTGACGATTGACGAGCCACTGCTGCCCGATGCCGAGCACGTTGTTCACGAACCAGTATAGAACGAGACCGCTCGGCAGGTTCAGGAACATCACGGTGAACACCACGGGCATCATCGTCATCATCCGCTGCTGCATCGGATCGCCGGCCTTGGTGGTCGTCATTTTCTGCTGGAGGAACATCGTCGCGCCCATCAGGATCGGAGTGACGTAGAAGGGATCCTTGAGCGTCAGGTCGCCGATCCAGCCCACGAACGGCGCCCCCCGGAGCTCCACCGCCACGGTGAGCATGTTGTAGAACGCGATCAGGATCGGAAACTGGACCAGCATCGGCAGGCAGCCCGACATCCCGCCCATCGGGTTGACCCCCTCCTTCTTGTAGAGGGCCATCATCTCCTCGTTCATCTTCCCCCGGCCCTGGGCGTCCTTCATCTTCTTGTACTTCGCCTTGATCGCGTTGATCTTCGGCTGGATGCGCTGCATCTGGGTCTGCATCTTCCGCATGTTCACCATGGAGTACTGGTTGAGCGGGAAGAACAGGAGCCTGAGCGCGACCGTGGCGAGGATGATGGCGAGGCCGTAATTCGGGGCCACATGATCGTGGATCCAGAGGAGCGCTAGGAACAGGTACTTCGCGAGCCCGTAGATCAGCGAGTACGAGGAGAACCAGACCACCGCGTCGAGGTCGCTCCCGAGCTTGCGGAGCAGAGTGTACTTCTTCGGCCCCACGTACAGGCGCGCCCCCCCGGGCGGGACGCCCACCGCCACGGTGAGCTGGGGCTCCGGCTTCGGTTCCTTCGCGTCCGCGGCGGCGCCGCCGGGCCGCTCCGGCACGACGACGATCTGCCGGATCACCGCGCCCGCCCGTCCGGCGGCGGGCAGCACCAACGCGGCGAAGAACTGCTCCTCGAGACCGGCCCAGCGGAGCGCGCCGGTCTCCGGGATCGCGAGGTCCTGCTTGATGCGGCCGCGGGCGGTCCGGGTGACCGCGCCGCCCAAGTCGAAAACCGCCTGCCCGGTGTAGTGCAGCTGGCGGGAGGCCTGGCTCGGTTCGCGCGCCTCGAACCCCGGGCCCCAGGTGACACGCGCCGGAAGCGGCCGGCCTCGATCCGAGACGTTGATCGAAAGATCGACGAGATAGTCGCCCTTCCGGAAGACCAGGACCTTCTCCGCCTCGATGCCTTTCCCGTCGGCCCACGAGAAGCGGATCCGCTCGCCCGGCGCGCCGGACGAAGCCGGGAGGGGCGTGCGCTCGACGTGGAACAGCGCCCCGTTCAAGGTCTTCGCGAGCGCCGGGTCGTCCAGATCCAGGGCGAACGGCAGCAGGTCCTCGCGCTCGGCGAACCCGGGTACCAGCTCCAGCGGCTGGCCGGTCGAGTCGCTGTAACCCTTGAGGCGCCACGAGACGACGCGCCCGCCCTTGTTGGTCAGCACGACCACGCACGCGTCGGTCTCGGCTTGGACCGTTTCCGCCTTCTCGGCGGCGACCGGCTGGGACGCTGGGACGGATTGAGACGCGGGCTCGACCGTCGCGGGCTCGGCGGGCTTCGCGGTGGCCGGCGAGGCCGGGGGCGCCGGGACCGTCCGGCCGGCGACGGGTGGGCCTCCCTGGGACGGCGACTTCGGCGCGGGGAACAGCCAGTACCACCCGAGGAGGACGACGAACGAGAGGGCGATGGCGATGACGGCGCGCTTCTCCATGGGAGCGGGGTCGTCCTCCTTCAGTGTGCGCCGCCGGGCCGCGACCCCGGGACCGGATCGAAGCCGCCGCGGCAGAACGGGTGGCATCGTAGGAGGCGCACGAGCGCCATCGCGCTTCCGCGCGCGATGCCGTGAAGCTCCACCGCGGCGGCGGCGTACTCCGAGCAAGTCGGCTCGAAGCGGCACGCCGGGGGGAGCAGTGGCGAGACGAAGCGTTTGTACGCGCGGAACGCCGCGACGAGCACGGAGCGGGGCCTCACGGCCGGAACCTCCGCCTGATCTCGGCGAACCGGTCGAGGAACTCGCGATCGAGGTCGACGGTGGGAACCTCCGAAGCTCCCGGCCTCGCGTTCAACACGAGGTCGAGCGCCGGCGCCAACTCGGCCCGGTGGCGGCGGAAGACGTCCCTCAGGACTCGCCGGATCCGATTCCGCTGCACGGACGATCCCGCCTTTCGGGTGACCGTGATGCCGAGCCGGCAGTGGCCGACGGTGTTGGGCAGAGCGAACATCACGAAGGACGCGGATCCCGCGCGGCGCCCCTTCTCGTAGACCGCGATGAACTCGCGCCGCGCGGTGAGCCGATAGGCTCGGGGAAAGCGTGCGGCCCCGTTTCGCGGCTTAGGTGGAGAGGCGCTTGCGTCCCTTCCTGCGGCGTCGGGACAGGACAAGCTGTCCCCCCTTGGAGCGCATCCGGACCAGGAAGCCGTGGGTCTTCTTGCGCTTCCGGTTGTTCGGCTGAAAAGTCCGCTTCATCTGGTGCGACCCTCGGGACTTGCTCGACGAAAGCGGTCATGTTAGGGAAGGCGCGGCGGACTGTCAAGCGGGCGAGCCGGCCGGCTCGTAGCCACGAGAATCGCGAGCGCTTGAAACGCGCCTCCGCGCTGTGGTAGTCTCGCCGCGCCCGTTAGGCACGAGTCCATTGACAAAAGGTCGGAGCATGGGGGGTACACGAGCGGTGCCCGCGGTCGAGGTACCGTGCCAGGGCGTGGCAGTGTGCCCTCAAGTCGTGGCGTTCGCTCGGGTTCGGCGCGTGAAGGAATCAAGTTTACATAATGTATACGCCGTCCCCGAAGCCATCGCTTTGAACCTCCCGTCCGGACGTGACTTAGCGGGTTGCCTCGTTTTCCACACTTGTGGAAAACCTGTGCACCAATAGTTGTTCACGAGGGGCCGCAAGCCCTGAGATATCAAGGGCTCGGCGGGCTTCCTCCGGAGGGCGGCGGTGCTGGAAGCGAGCTTGGGGAACACGTGGGACCGGGTGCTCGGCAGGATCGAGTCCAAGGTCAATTCGCGTTCGTTCAGCACGTGGTTCAAGCCGACGCAGCTTCTGACCGAGGACGCGGCGAGCCTCTCGGTCCGCGTCCCGAACTCCTGGTTCGCCGAGTGGCTCAACACCAACTTCCTTCCGCTCATTCAAGATGCGCTCAAGGAGATCGAGCGGCCGGGGATGACCGTGCGCTTCCTCGCGGAAGGCGGGGAGCCGGCGGCCGCCCGGGATGCCGCTCCCGCGGCGCTCCCGGCGGTCGCCGCGCCGGCCGCGCCCTGGCTCAATCCGCGGTACACCTTCGACAGCTTCGTCGTCTCCTCGTGCAACCAGTTCCCGCACGCGGCGGCGATGGCCGTGGCCGAGCAGCCGACCCGCGCCTATAACCCGCTCTACATCTACGGGGGCGTGGGCCTCGGCAAGACGCATCTCATGCAGGCGATCGGGAACCGGCTCCTGAAGAAGGGCGCGGTGAAGCTACGCTACCTCTCCACCGAGCACTTCATGAACGAGCTGATCAACGCCATCCGCTTCGAGAAGACGCTGGAGTTCAAAGAGAAATACCGGAACGTGGACCTTCTCCTGATCGACGACATCCAATTCCTCGCCGGAAAGGAGCGGACCCAGGAGGAGTTCTTCCACACCTTCAACACCCTCTACGACGCCCAGAGCCAGATCGTCATCACCAGCGACTGCCCGCCGCGAGAGATCCCGACGCTCGAGGAGCGGCTCCGTTCCCGGTTCGAGTGGGGGCTGATCGCGGACATCCAGCCGCCCGATCTCGAGACGAAGGTGGCGATCCTGAAAAAGAAGGCGGAGGCCGAGCGAACCCTGCTCCCCGACGACGTCGCGCTCTTCATCGCCTCGAACAGCAAGTCCAACATCCGCGAGCTGGAGGGGTGGCTGATCCGGGTGATCGCTTACGCGTCGATGTCCGGGCGGGAGATCTCGCTGGAGCTCGCCAAGGAGACGCTCCGGGACATCCTCAGCCAAGCGGCTCCGATGATCACCGCGGAGAGCATCCAGAAGCTGGTCGCCGACACCTACAATCTCAAGGTCAGCGAGCTCAAATCACGGAACAACAGCCACCAGGTTTCCTTCCCCCGCCAGATCGCGATGTACCTCTGCAAACAGCTGACGGGATCCTCGCTGCCGGAGATCGGGCGTCGCTTCGGGGGCAAGCACCACTCCACGGTGATTCACTCCATCCAGAAGATCGAGGCCAAGCGTCAGAAGGAGAAGGAATTCGACCGGATGATCGAGAACCTGATGCAGTCGCTCAAGTAGAGTTTTCCGCTTTTCCACAACGGCTGTGGTGGAAAAGGTGTGGAATCCCCGGCCGCCTCGGGGATAAGCTCGGTGGGGCGGTGGACACCGCGGTTTAGACCCGAGGCCAAGCGGCATCGCCCACAGCGCAAAAGAGGGACAACGTGGCGGTTGGCTCGACTTCCACAGTTTCCACCGCCCTACGGATTCTGCTTTAGTCTTCTCTCTCCTTGGGGAGACGGCGGGCTTTCGGGAAGAGAGGTTCTCATGGAGTTCGTGATCCAGAAAAGCGATTTGGTCCGTGAGCTGCAGACCGTGACCGGGGTCGTCGAGAAGAGAGCAACCCTCCCGATCCTCGCGAACCTCCTTCTGGAGGCCCATTCCGGGGCGATAGAGGTCGGCGCCAGCGACCTCGAGATCAGCATCCGCGGCAAGGTGGCGGCGAAGGTGAAGGGAACGGGAAGCGTCACGCTCCCGGCGAACAAGCTTCACGAGATCGCGCGTCTGCTGCCGGGGGCGGAGGTCACGTTCAAGGTCCTGGAAAGAAGCCAGGTGGCGATCTCGTGCGAGCGGACGCGGTACAAGATCGCGGGGCAGCCGCGGGACGAGTTCCCGAGCTTCCTCGAGGTGGACCCGGGGGAGGCGATTCACGTGCCGGGGGGCATGCTCCGCCGGATGATCGCCCGGGTGGCGTTCGCCGCGAGCATGGAGTCGATGGACCCGTCCCTCAGGGGGGCGCTGCTTCTGGTGCAGAAGGGGCAGATCACCCTGGTGGCCACGGACGGCTACCGCCTCTCGTTCGTGTCGCAGAAGGCCCCGGTGGATCCGGCCGGCGGCGAGGTGAGACTGGTCGTCCCGAGGAAGGCCCTGCTGGAGCTCCAGAAACTCCTGGGCGAGGTCGCGGACGGCGAGAACATGGCCTTCGGCACGAAGGGGAATCACGTATTCTTCCTCGTGGGAGCGCACATCCTGACGTCCACCGTCCCCGTCCTCAACTTCCCGAAGTACGACCAGGTGATGCCGAAGGCCTATCAGACCTCCATCGTCCTTCCGACCGAAGGCCTGATGGAGGCCGTGAGACGCGTGGCTCTCCTGGCCAGCGACCGCTTCGGGCGGGTGGTGAAATTCGAGTTGTCCCCCGGCAAGCTGGAGCTGAGCAGCGGGACGGAATTGGGTGAGGCGGCCGACGAGCTGCCCGTGGAGTACGACGGGGCGGAACGGAAGGTTTCCTTCAGCTCCCAGTTCATCCTCGATTTCCTGTCAGTCGTGGACACGCCGTCGGTGAAGATGGAGATCGAGCCCACGGCCCCGGGCGACGGGGAAGCGCAGCGTGCCAAGCGGGGGGCGGACGCTCCGGTGGAATTCCGGCCGGGCCTCGCGGAAGAGATGGAGTACCGTTACATCGTGATGCCCCGGAACCTGTAATCCGGGTGGGCAGGTTCGCACGGCCGTGCTAGCGTTGAGGCCGGTGAGACCCGGGCGGGCCGGCCGGGTGTCCCACGGTCCTTGAGCAAGGACTTCGACGGGGCCCGGACGAGGGAAACACCGCGTGGAGGGAGGAGAAGCGCGGGTGGAGTAAGAGCCCGCATCGAGGCGCGTCGCCCTGAATCCGCGTGTGGGCCCGATGGGGTCCCGGATGGATGGGGCCACGGCCGAGAGAAGGTCGGATGAGCGAGAACGATTTCCCCGCGGTCGCCCCCGTGCCGGGCGGCGGCCAGACCGGGGTCGGAACCCACGACCCCGACGTTTACGACGCCAGCAAGATCAAGGTCCTCGAGGGGCTCGAAGCGGTCCGCAAGCGGCCCGCGATGTACATCGGCGCCACGAGCGGCGTGGGCCTCCACCACCTGGTCTACGAGGTGGTGGACAACTCGGTGGACGAGGCGCAGGCCGGCTACTGCGACCACATCGAGGTCGTGGTCCACAGCGACAACTCGGTCACCGTGGTGGACAACGGCCGGGGCATCCCCGTGGACACCCACCCGCAGGAGGGCAAGTCCGCCGCGGAGGTCGTGCTGACGACGCTCCACTCCGGCGGGAAGTTCGAGAACGACGCCTACAAAGTCTCCGGCGGCCTGCACGGCGTCGGCGTCTCGGTGGTGAACGCCCTCTCCGAGCGGCTGATGCTCGAGATCTGGCGGGATGGGGCGACCTACCAGCAGGAGTTCGAGCGCGGGAAGCCGGCGACGGAGTTCCGGCGGACCGGGGTCTCCAAGCGCCGCGGCACCAAGATCACGTTCGTGCCCGACCCGCAGATCTTCGAAGACCTGGTGTTCTCGCACGACACCCTCGCGCAGCGCCTCCGGGAGTTGGCGTTCCTGAACCGCGGCCTGCGCATCGTGCTCAGGGACGAGCGCGCGGAGAAGGTCCGCGAGACCGCCTTCCACTACGAGGGGGGCATCGTCGAGTTCGTCCAGCACCTCAACAAGGCGCGGCAGGTCCTCCACGCGCCGCCGATCTACCTCGAGGCGGGGGAGAACGGCGTCCAGCTCGAGATCGCGATGCAGTGGAACGACTCGTACAACGAGACGATCTACGCGTTCGCGAACTCCATCAACACCGTGGAGGGAGGGACCCACCTCGTCGGCTTCAAGGCGGCGCTGACCCGCACCGTGAACAACTACCTCGCCAAGGCGAACCTCGGGAAGGACGCCAAGGACATCGCGTTGTCCGGGGAGGACTGCCGGGAGGGGTTGACCGCGGTGATCGCGGTGAAGATCCCGAAGCCGCAGTTCGAGGGACAGACCAAGACCAAGCTGGGGAACTCCGAGGTCAAAGGGCAGGTCGAGGCGCTGGTGAACGACCGCCTCGGGGCGTGGCTCGAGCAGCACCCGCAGGTGGCGAGGAAGATCCTCCTCAAGACCGTCGAGGCCGCGCGCGCGCGCGAGGCGGCCCGGCGGGCCCGGGAGCTGACGCGCCGGAAGGGAGCGCTCGAGTCGGGATCGCTGCCGGGCAAGCTGGCCGACTGCCAGGAGCGCGACCCGGCGAAGTGCGAGCTGTTCCTGGTGGAGGGCGACTCGGCGGGAGGCTCGGCGAAGCAGGGGCGCGACCGCCGGTTCCAGGCGATCCTTCCGCTCCGGGGGAAGATCCTCAACGTCGAGAGGGCTCGGTTCGACAAGATGCTCGCCCACGAGGAGATCCGGACCATCATCGCGGCGCTCGGGACGGGGATCGGAGAGGACGAGTTCGACCTGGCGAAGCTCCGCTACGGCCGGATCCTGATCATGACCGACGCGGACGTGGACGGCTCGCACATCCGCACGCTGCTGCTCACGTTCTTCTATCGCCAGATGCGCGCCCTGGTCGAGAAGGGGCACGTCTTCATCGCGCAGCCCCCGCTGTACAAGGTCACCAAGGGTAAGGAGGAGCGCTACCTCGCGAACGACAAGGAGCTCTCCGCCTACGTCGTCCGCAAGGCGATCGAGAACAAGACCGTGTCGGTGCCTGCCACCGGACGGAAGTTCGAGGGAAAGGAGCTGCTCCACCTGCTGAACGCCCTCATCGACTGGGACCACTACCTCGGCGCGGTGGAGCGGCTGGGGGTGGGGCGGGACGTGGCGGAGGCGATCCTCGAGTGCGGGCTCTTCGACCGCGCCGACTTCGAGACCCGCGACAAGCTCGAGACCCTCTCGGCCCGCGTCGAGGCGCTCGGCCACCAGGTGCTCTCGACGGACCGGGACGAGGAGCACGGGCTCTTCGAGCTGGAGCTCCGCGAGGTCGCCCGTGGGCAGCGCGAGGTGCGCGTCAACCTCGAGATGGCGCAGGCGGTGGAGATGCGCCAGCTCCGGCGGCTCCTCCCGCAGGTGTCCCAGGTGTCGCCGCCGCCCATCTTGGTGAGCCACAAGGAGGGAGAGGCGCGCCTCGATTCGAGGGAGGCGTTCCACCGCCACCTGATGGACGACGGCAAGAAGGGGCTCGGGATCCAGCGGTACAAGGGGCTGGGAGAGATGAACCCGGGGCAGCTCTGGGAGACCACCATGGACCCGCGGCAGCGGAGCGTCCTCCAGGTCCGCGTGGAGGACTCGGCGGAGGCGGACGTGCTCTTCTCGGTGCTGATGGGCGATGCGGTGGAGCCCCGCCGGCTGTTCATCGAGGAGAACGCCCTGGACGTGAAGAACCTGGACATCTGAGATGGAAGCCACCGAGAACCGGTTCCCGATCAACATCGAAGAGGAGATGAAGCGCTCCTACCTGGATTACGCCATGAGCGTGATCATCGGGCGGGCGCTTCCCGACGTCCGGGACGGCCTGAAGCCGGTCCACCGGCGCGTCCTGTTCGCGATGCACGACACCGGGAACACGGCGGACAAGCCGTACCGGAAGTCGGCCCGCACCGTCGGTACCGTGATCGGCAAGTACCACCCCCACGGCGACCAGGCGGTGTACGACACCATCGTGCGGCTCGCGCAGGACTTCTCCATGCGCTGCCCTCTGGTGGACGGGCAGGGGAACTTCGGGTCGGTGGACGGCGACCCGCCGGCCGCGATGCGCTACACCGAAATCCGTCTCGACCGCCTGGCGCACGAGATGCTCCGGGACATCGAGAAGGAGACGGTGGACTTCGCCCCGAACTACGACGGCTCGGAGCGGGAGCCCCTGGTCCTCCCGGCGGCCTTCCCGAACCTCCTGGTGAACGGATCCGCGGGGATCGCGGTGGGGATGGCGACCAACATCCCTCCCCACAACCTCGGCGAGGTGGCCGACGCGATCCGGCTCCTCGTCGAGAATCCCGAGGTCGAGCTGGACGAGCTGATGGAGGTCCTTCCGGGTCCCGACTTTCCCACGTCCGGGTTCATCTACGGCATCGAGGGGATCCGCCAGGCGTACGCCACCGGCCGCGGGCACATCCGGATCCGGGGTCGGGCCGCGGTCGAGGAGATCCGGAAGGACCGGCAGGCGATCGTCATCACCGAGCTGCCGTACCAGGTCAACAAGGCGATGCTCATCGAGGAGATCGCCGGCCTCGTCCGCGACAAGCGGATGGAGGGGATCAGCGACATCCGCGACGAGTCGGACCGGGACGGCATCCGCGTGGTCATCGAGCTGAAGCGCGACGAGACGCCCGCGGTGATCCTGAACAACCTGTACAAGTTCACCAAGCTCCAGGTGGGATTCGGCGTCATCAGCCTCGCGATCGTCCACAACCGGCCGCAGGTCCTGACCCTCAAGGAGATGCTGCGGTACTTCGTGGACTTCCGCCGGGAGGTGATCGTCCGGCGGACCCAGTTCGATCTCCGCAAGGCGGAGGAGCGGGCCCACATCCTGGAGGGGCTCAAGCTGGCCCTCGACCACCTGGACGAGGTGATCGAGACGATTCGCCGGTCCAAGACCCCCGCGGAGGCCAAGGAGGCGCTCAGGCTCCGCTTCGGGTTCTCGGAGGTCCAGGCGCAGGCGATCCTGGACATGCGGCTCCAGAGGCTCACCGGGCTCGAGCGGCAGAAGATCGTCGACGAGTACCTGGAGACGCTGCAGCTGATCGAGCGCCTCCGCCAGATCCTGTCCAGCGAGACACTGCAGCTCCGGATGGTCGTGGAGGAGCTGGAGAAGATCAAGTCGGCGTTCGCCAACCCGCGCCGCACCGAGATCCTCGCGCACACCGAGGAGATCTCGGTGGAGGACCTCATCCAGGAGGAGGAGGTCGTCATCACGGTGAGCCACACCGGCTACATCAAGCGAACGGCGCTCTCGACCTACCGGTCGCAGCGGCGCGGCGGCAAGGGCCGGATCGGCATGACGACGCGCGACGAGGACGCGGTCCAGCACCTCTTCCTCGCCTCCACCCACGACTACATCCTCGTGTTCCTGTCGTCGGGGCGGATGCACTGGCTGAAGGTGCACGAGATCCCGGACGTCAGCTCCGCCGGACGCGGGAAGGCGGTGGTGAACCTCATCCGGATCTCGCCGGACGACAAGGTCGCGGCGATGGTGGCGGTGCGCGACTTCCCGGCGGACCGGTACGTGGCGCTCGCGAGCCGGAGGGGGTTCGTGAAGAAGACCCCGCTCGCGGCGTTCGGCCGCCCGACGAAGGCGGGTATCATCGCGGTGAGCCTCGACGAGGGGGACGGGGTGCTCGCCGCCGGGACCTCCGACGGCGAGTGCGAGATCTTCATGGGAACCGCCGCCGGCAAGTCCATCCGGTTCCGCGAGTCGGACGTGCGGCCCATGGGCCGTACCGCGCGCGGGGTCATCGGGATCAGGATGGCGCCCTCCGATCAGCTCGTCGAGATGGAGGTGCTGTCCGGCAAGCCCGACATCCTGTCGGTGACGAGCAAGGGGTACGGCAAGCGGACGTCCGTCGAGGAGTACCGCCTCCAGGGGCGCGGCGGCTCGGGGATCATCAACATGCGCACCACGGCCCGGAACGGGCGGGTGGTCGTCGCGACCGGGGTCTCCGACGAGGACCAGATCCTCCTGATCACCGCCCAGGGGAAGATCATCCGCATGGACGCCTCCGGCATCAGCCGGATCGGTCGCGCCACGCAGGGGGTCCGCCTCATCCAGGTCGACGAGGGGGACGGCGTCGTGTCCGCGATCCGCACCGCGGAGCGCGAGGAGGAAGGGAAATCCGCCCCGGTCGCCACCGCGCCGGACGAGGACGAGGAGCCCCCGCGGCCCGAGGAGCTCGCCGCGGAGGACGAAGGCAACTGATCCCATCGGAGGATCCGACATGAAGCTGTTCATCGACACCGCGAACGTCGAGGAGATCCGGGAGGTCGCGAGCCTCGGGATCCTGGACGGGGTCACGACGAACCCGAGCCTGGTATCCAAGGAAGGGAAGGACTTCCACCAGGTCCTCCGCGAGATCGCCAGCATCGTCAACGGCCCGATCTCCGCGGAAGTCACCGCCCTCGAGAAGGACGGGATGGTGAAGGAAGGGCGGGTGCTCGCCGCGATCCATCCCAACATCGTGGTGAAGATCCCGATGACCAGGGAAGGGCTCAAGGCCTGCAAGGCGCTCCGCGGCGAGGAGATCCACACCAACGTGACGCTCTGCTTCTCGCCGACGCAGGCGCTGCTCGCGGCCAAGGTGGATGCCACGTTCGTCAGCCCCTTCGTCGGAAGGCTGGACGACGTCTCCCACGACGGGATGGACCTGATCCGCCAGATCCGGGCGATCTACGACAACTACGGCTTCTCCACCCAGATCCTCGCCGCGTCGGTCCGGCACCCGATGCACGTCCTCGAGGCCGCGCTCGGCGGCGCGGACGTCGCCACGGTCCCGTACAAGGTCCTCATGCAGCTCTACGACCACCCGCTGACCGACGCGGGCGTGAAGAAGTTCCTCGCCGACTGGGAGAAGCAGAAGAAATGAGCGCGCCGCTGGACCCGGCGGCCGCGTGACGCTGCCGCGGGTCAGCGCCGCTTCAGGCCGGGGGGCACCATGACGCAGGACCCGCTCGAGGAGGTGCGCCGGCGCTACGCGGCGGCGCGCGGCGGCGGCGGTGCGGACCGCGTCGCGAAGCAGCACGCGGACGGGAAGCTCACGGCGCGCGAGCGGATCGAGGCGCTCTGCGACCCCGGCTCGTTCCAGGAGCTGGACGCGCTCGTCGTGCACCGCTGCTCCGATTTCGGCATGGAGAAGCAGCGGATCCCCGGGGACGGCGTGGTCACGGGGCACGGGCGCGTCGCGGGACGGCCGGTGTTCCTCTTCGCGCAGGACTTCACCGTGTTCGGCGGCTCGCTGTCGGAGACCTTCGCGGCCAAGATCTGCAAGGTGATGGATCTGGCGATGAAGGTCGGCGCCCCCGTCGTCGGTCTCAACGACTCCGGTGGAGCGCGGATCCAGGAAGGCGTGGTGTCGCTCGCCGGATACGCCGACATCTTCCTCCGGAACACGCTGTCGTCCGGGGTGGTGCCGCAGATCTCCGTGATCATGGGCCCCTGCGCCGGCGGTGCCGTGTACTCCCCGGCGATCACGGACTTCGTGGTGATGGTCCGCGACACGTCCTACATGTTCATCACCGGGCCGGACGTGATCCGCGCGGTGACGCACGAGGAGGTCACCAAGGAGAAGCTCGGCGGGGCGATGACCCACAACACCCTGTCGGGCGTGGCGCACTTCGCCGCCGCGGACGACCGCGACGCGCTCGAGGTGGTCCGCGACCTCCTCTCGTTCATGCCGCAGAACAACATGGAGGATCCGCCGATCCGTCCGACCGACGACCCCGAGGACCGCGCCGACGCGACGCTGAACTCGCTGGTGCCCGCCAACCCGAACCAGCCGTACGACATCAAGAGGGCGATCCTCGCGGTGGTGGACGAGGGGAAGTTCCTCGAGGTGCACGAGCACTTCGCCCGGAACCTGGTGGTGGGGTTCGCCAGGCTCGCGGGGCGCCCCGTGGGGATCGTGGCGAACCAGCCCGCGGTGCTCGCCGGCTGCCTGGACATCAACGCGTCGGTGAAGGGGGCCCGGTTCGTCCGATTCTGCGACTGCTTCAACGTCCCGCTGGTGGTGTTCGAGGACGTGCCCGGCTTCCTTCCGGGGACCGATCAGGAATTCCGCGGGATCATCCTGCACGGCGCGAAGCTCCTGTACGCGTTCGCCGAGGCAACGGTGCCGAAGCTCACCGTCATCACCCGCAAGGCGTACGGCGGCGCCTACTGCGTCATGGCGTCGAAGCACATCAGGACCGACTTCAACGTGGCCTGGCCGACCGCCGAGATCGCCGTCATGGGATCCGAGGGGGCCGTCGGAATCGTCCACCGCCGCGAGATCCAGGACGCCGGGGCGGAGGCCGAGAAGGTGCGTGCGGCCCGGGTCGAGGAGTACCGGACGAAGTTCGCGAACCCGTACGTGGCCGCCGAGCGCGGCTACGTGGACGAGGTGATCGAGCCGGCGCTCACCCGCTCGAAGCTCATCGCGGCGCTCAGGCTGCTCGACGGGAAGCGCGACGAGAACCCGAGACGCAAGCACGGGAACCTCCCGCTGTGAGCGGCCGCGGCCGGCAGCCGAGGAGGGCGGCGCCGACCCTGGAGGGGCGGAGGAAGCCGGCGCGGGGCGCTTCGCCGAGAACGCCGGAGAAGGGCACGCCCGCGAAGCCGCAGTCCACGGGAAGGCGCGCGCCCGGGACCGGGACGGCGCCCGCCCCCGGTCGGGCCAGGCGCGTCGGCCCGCCCTTCCGCAAGGTCCTGATCGCCAACCGCGGCGAGATCGCGGTCCGCGTGATCAGGGCGTGCCACGAGATGGGCGTCCGAACGGTCGCGGTGTACTCCGATGCGGACCGCGAGGCGTTGCACGTCCGCTACGCTCACGAGGCCCGGCGGATCGGTCCATCCCCCGCGGCGGAGTCGTACCTCCGCATCGACCGGATCCTCGAGGCCGCGGAGGTGTCGGGCGCCGAGGCGATCCACCCCGGTTACGGGTTCCTCGCGGAGAACCCGGCGTTCGCGCGGGCGTGCCGCGACGCGGGAATCGTCTTCATCGGACCGCCGCCCGAGGCGATGGAGGCGCTCGGCGACAAGGTCCGCGCGCGAGAGATCATGACCGCGGCCGGCGTGCCGGTGGTCCCCGGCTCGCCGGCGCTCCCCCAGGATCCCGCGGCGGCGGCGCGCGCCGCGGCCGGGATCGGGTACCCGGTGCTGCTCAAGGCGGCGGCGGGCGGCGGCGGGAAGGGAATGCGAATCGTGCGCCGCGAGGAGGAGCTCTCCTCGCTCCTGGCCCAGGCCCGGGGCGAGGCTCGCTCGGCCTTCGGCGACGACACGGTCTTTCTGGAGAAGTACGTCGAGCGACCCCGCCACATCGAGGTCCAGATCCTCGCCGACGGGCACGGCCATGCGATCCACATCGGCGAGCGCGAGTGCTCGATCCAGCGCCGCCACCAGAAGCTGATCGAGGAGTGTCCGTCCCCCGCCGTGGACGACGCGGTCCGCCGCTCGATCGGCGACCTCGCCGTCCGGGCCGCCCGCGCGTCGGGTTACGTCAACGCGGGAACCGTGGAGTTCCTCCGCGGGGCCGACGGGTCGTTCCTCTTCATGGAGGTGAACGCGCGGCTCCAGGTCGAGCACCCGATCACGGAGCTGGTCTACGGTGTGGATCTGGTCAAGGCGCAGCTCGACATCGCCGCCGGCGGATCCCTGCCTCTCGAGCAGGAGGAGGTCGTTCCGCGGGGTCACGCCATCGAGTGCCGGATCATCGCGGAGGACCCCGCGCGGAACTTCATGCCCGCGCCGGGCACGATCCGCGGCCTGAGGACGCCTTCCGGCCCGGGCATCCGTTACGACGGGGGGACCTTCGCCGGGTGGACGGTCCCGGTTCACTACGACCCGCTCCTCTCGAAGCTCTGCGCGTGGGGGAGGGATCGCGAAGAGGCGATGGACCGGATGGCCCGCGCGCTCGACGAGTACCGGATCGACGGGCTCGAGACGTCGATCAACCTTCACCGGAAAGTGATGGCGCACCCCGCCTTTCGGGCGGGCGACCTCAGCACCGCCTTTCTCGACGAGCACCCGGAGCTGCTCCGCGTCGCCGACGATCCGTGGCTGGACGACATCTTCGTGGTGGCGGTCGCGCTCGAGCACTTCCGGTGGGTCGAGGCCGAGTCGGCGCGAGGCGCCGGGACCGCCGAGGGCCGGCGCGCCTCCGCGTGGAAGCGGCCGGGCCTCGGGGGGTGGAAGCGTTGAAGATCTGCGTCAAGGCCGGCGACCGCGAGTACGACGTGGACGTGGAGCGCCACGACGCGCTCTTCCGCGTCACGGTGGACGGTGTCGAGCGGCTGGTCGACGTCCGCAAGCTCGAGGCGGATTTCTACTCCATCCTGACGGACGGCCGCTCCTTCGAGGTTTCGGTCGAGCGCGAGGGGAATCGCTATCACGCGCGCCACGGCGCGACGCAGCGAGTGGTGTCCCTGACGGACGCGACGCGTCGCGGCCGCGAAGACCTCCGGGCCGCGGGGCACGGGCCGTCGGCCGTCGTCAGCGTGATGCCGGGCAGGGTCGCGAGGGTGCTCGTCGCCGAGGGGGACGAGGTCGCGGTGGGGCAGGGGCTCGTCGTCGTGGAAGCGATGAAGATGGAGAACGAGATCGGCGCGCCGCGCGCCGGCCGCGTCTCGGCCGTCCACGTGGAGGCCGGGCGTGCCGTGGAAGCCGGCACCACGCTGTTGGTGCTGGAGTGAGAAACGGGGTCAGAGCTTGACTCTTGCCCGCGCGGCGTGCGATGCGCCGCGCGGGCAAGAGTCAAGCTCTGACCCCGTTATAGAGATCTGTTGGCCGAAGCGCTACTTGTTGAGCCAGTCCACGAGCTGCTTGCCGCCCTTGAAGCGCACGGTCTTCTTGGCCTTGATCTTGATCGACTCGCCGGTCTGCGGGTTCCGCCCGATGCGAGCCTTGCGCTTGCTCACCGCGAACGTGCCGAATCCGACGAGAGTGACCCTCTGGCCCCTCTTGAGGGAGTGAGTGATCCCCTCGATGAAACTGTTCATCGCCGTCGCCGCCGCGCTCCGCGTGACGCCCGCGTCCTCGGCGATCTTCCCGATCAGCGCCGCTTTGTTCATCCTCTTTCACCTCCTTCCGTTGTAGGGTCGCCGCGGAACCGCCGCGGCGCCTCGTGGATTACACCCCGCAAGGCGACCGGTGTCAAGGGGCGCGAGCACGAAAACCCGCGTCCGGCGCGGGTTTCCGGCGGAGGGGGATGAACGCGATCAGGCGAGGGCGAGGAACCGCGCCAGCTTCTCGCGCTGGGCGTCGCTCATCCCCGAGAAGAAGAGCGCGAGCTCGAAGCGCCCGCCGCCGAGCGCGGAGGGGATCTCGCGGTGCCGGACCACGACCGCCTCGACGTCGAGCGACTCCACGGCCCCGGGGCGGCGCTCGGGCAGCATGAGGCGGACGGCGAGCCGGGTCATCTCCGGGAAGTCCAGCGACGAGGAGCAGTAAAGCCCGCCGAGCGAGAGATCGTTGGCGACCATTCTCGCCACGATGTCCCCGGACTCCGAGGTTCCATGCACCTCGACCGGCCGGTCGAACCTGGCGTGGGAACGGCGCTCCGGGCGGGGACGCCGATCGGGGTACATGCGGCTCAAGGTGTCTCCTCCTGATCGCCTCATGCTAGGGTGGAGCGGGAAGGGGAGTCAAGAAAAAGCGGGAGGCCCGGATGGAGAGAGAAGACCTGAAAAGGCTGCTTCGCGGGGTCCGCGCGGGGCGGGTGGGCGTCCCGGAAGCGATGGAGCGCCTGCGCCACGGACATGTCGCCGATCTCGGCTTCGCCACCCTGGACCTGCACCGCGCCCTTCGCCGCGGCTTCCCGGAGGTGGTCTACGGCGCGGGCAAGAGCGTCGAGCAGATCGAGAAGATCATGAGCGGGCTGCACTCCGCCGGCCAGACCGTGCTCGTGACGCGGGTCGGTCCCGAGGTCCAAAGGACGCTCGCAGGGAAGTTTCCCCGGCTCGAGAGCCACGCCGCCGCCCGCGCATGCGTCCTGCGCGCCGGTCGCCGGCGTCCGGGACGCCCCGGGATCGTCGTGATGAGCGCGGGGACCTCCGACCTGCCCGTGGCCGAGGAGGCGGCGCTGACCGCGAGCGTCATGGGGCACGAGGTCCGGCGGATCTACGACGTCGGGGTGGCGGGGCTTCACCGGCTCATGTCCCACCGCACGGCGTTGCTGGGGGCGCGCGTGATCGTGGTGGTGGCAGGAATGGAGGGCGCGCTCCCCTCGGTCGTGGCGGGCCTCGTGGATTGTCCCGTGATCGGCGTGCCGACGAGCACGGGCTACGGGACGGGAGCCGGTGGCTGGGCGGCTCTCCTGGCCATGCTCAACTCGTGCGCGTCCGGGGTCGCCGTGGTCAACATTGACAATGGGTTCGGTGCAGGTTGCCTGGCAGCGCTGATCAATCAAGCCCGGCCGTCAAGAGCAACAAAAAAGTAGCGTTGCTTGAGTGCAAGGTAGATTGTCGTCAACACATTGAATCTCCTTGACGACGCTGCACACGACCCATATATAACAGGCGTCATCGGGCTCGACGCGAAGTGGGTCGGTGTGGCTGGGCCGTCCCTGGGGGGAGGGGCGGGCCGGTGGTTGCCGCGCCGAAGGGTGTAGCCCCAACTGTTCGCTGGACTTGTGCGGCGGAGGACCGGGGAGACGAGTGTTGACGGAGAGGGTCGCGTCGGATAGACTAGCGCTTTTGCGACGCGGCGGTCCCGGCTCGCGCCAAGGGACGCGGAATCCAGCGACGAAAGTGGGGTGATCGGATCGATGCCGCTGATCAAGGTCCGCGAGGACGAGAGCCTCGAGAATGCCCTGAAGCGCTTCAAGAGAAAGTGTGAGAAGTCGGGCATTCTGACCGAGATCAAGAAGCGCCAGCACTACGAGAAGCCGAGCGTCAAGAAGAAGCGCAAGGCTCTCGCGGCGCGCAAGAAGCTGCTCAAGCGTCTGGCCCAGGAGCGGAAGAGCAACGCTTGATCCCACCCTGACCGCCGGCCGGGGAAGCCCGGCCGGCGAGACGGGCGCGACAGGTGGCCCCTTGGGCGTTCCGATGAGCAAGGAATTCGTCGATGCGGTCCGACGCGCCGGCGACATCGTAAGGTTGGTTTCGGATTACGTTCCCCTGAAGCCGGCAGGTTCCCGGCTGAAGGGATTGTGTCCCTTCCACCAGGAAAAGACGCCGTCCTTCTCGGTCGATCCTGGCCTGCAGTTGTTTTACTGCTTCGGCTGCCATACCGGCGGGGACATCTTTAAGTTCGCCATGCTGTACGAGAAAATCGGCTTCGCCGAGGCCGTCGAGCTCCTGGCCCACCGCTGGGGAGTGCCCCTTCCGACGGCACGCCGGCCGGAAAACGACGCCCGCGCCCGGCTGATCGATCTCAACCGGGAGGCCGAGGCGTTCTTCCGGGCCAAGCTGCTCGACGAGGGGACGGGTGCCGCGGCCAGACAGTACCTGGGCCGCCGCGGGATCTCCGTCGAGACCGCCTCCCGGCTCGGCCTCGGCTACGCGCCGGACGCCTGGGAGGCGCTCCGCACACATCTTCTCTCGAGGCGCTTCAAGCCTCAGGAGGTGATCGGGGGCGGGCTGGCGATTCCGAGAAAGGAGGGCTCGGGCGAGTACGACCGCTTCCGGCACCGCCTGATGTTCCCGATCCGGGACGTCGCGAGCCGGACCCTGGCCTTCGGCGGACGCGCCCTGGGGGACGCCGAGCCGAAATATCTGAACTCTCCGGAGACTCCTGCGTACGTGAAGGGGGATCACCTCTACGGGCTCGACGAGGGGAAGGAGCCGATCCGCCGGGAGGGATGCGCGATCGTGGTCGAGGGATACTTGGACCTGGCCGCGCTCCGGCAGGCCGGGTTCGATCACTCGGTGGCGTCGCTCGGGACCGCTTTCACGTCGAGCCAGGCGCGCCTGCTCTCCCGCTACACCGGGCGCGTCGTGGTCTGCTACGACGGCGACGCGGCCGGCGCCGCCGCCACCCAGCGGTCGCTCGACCTGCTGCTGGAGCGGGGGTTCGACGTGCGGGCCGTGGAGCTGCCCTCCGGGATGGACCCCGACGATTTCGTGCGAAAGGAGGGCGCCGACTCGTTCGGACGGCTCGTGCGCGAGGCCCCGGG
>JBGQAU010000098.1:0-9151 GCA_041494445.1 Acidobacteriota bacterium
CACCCCCGCCGCCGCGCGCGGCTTCGCGCGCGGCTCGTCGTAGAGGTCGAACCCTCGGGCGAGCCCTTGCGTGGCGGAGAGGACCTCGGAGCCGACCACGGCCGCCGTCCGGTAGCCTCGAGCCTTGAGGTGCCCCGCCAGCGTCGTCTCGCGCTCGGGCAGGCTGAAGTCCGCGTTGTCCCGCACGCCGTGGCTCGGCGGGTAGAGCGACGTGAGGATCGAGGCGTGCGACGGCAGCGTCAGCGGGACCGCGGCGATCGCCCGCTCCGCCAGCGCACCCTCCGACGCGAGCCGGTCGAGACGAGGGGTCGCCGCATCCCGGTCGCCGTAACATCCCAGGTGGTCCGCGCGGGTCGTGTCCAGGGTGATCAGCAGAAGGCTGGGACCCGGGTCCGGCGCCGCGGAGGGGCCCGTGGCGACCGGGAAGCAGAGGCTCGCCACGGCCATCGCCAGGACCAGGAGCCCGCGCTCGCTTCGCTCGACCACGCCCCTCCTCATCGGGGGTCAGAATAGGGCGAAACGGTGCCCGCGACCAGCCGCGACGAGCCTGTCGGGCCTATATTGTCTCGCGTGACGAACCGGCCCGCCTCGAAAGAGACGCACCCGGCCTCGAGCAGGGCGCGGGGGCGGACCGCCTCGGCCGCCGAGCTGAGAAAATGCCTCGCGTCGGCGCCGGCCCCCTATCTGGCGGGCGCCTTGGAGAATGCGGAACTCGGCCCCGACGAAGTGCTCCTGCTGCTCCGGAACCGCGCCGCTCCCGCCGCCCTGCTCGCGCGAATCGGCGGCAACGGCGAATGGACCCGGCTCCACGAGGTCAAGTGCGGGCTCGTCCGGCACTTCAACACCCCCCCGGCGATCGCGCGCGGCCTGGCACGCCACTTGTACAGCAGGGACCTCGCCGAGATCGCAGAGGACGTGCGCGTCCGCCCCGCGGTGCGCCGCCAGGCGGAGGAGAGCCTGAAGGCGGACGTCGAGGAGATGGCCCTCGGGGAGAAGGTCTCTCTGGCCCGGCGCTGCAGCGGGGCCCTGATCGGAGCCCTTCGCGACTCGACGGAGGCAGCCGTGCTCCGGGCGCTCCTCGGCAACGGCCGCTTCGTGGAGGCCGACGCGGTCCGCATCGCGTCGGGAGCCAAGACGCCCGGCGACGTGCTCCGGACGCTCGCCGAAGATCCCTCTTGGGGGGTCCGGCGCGCCGTCAGGCTGGCGCTGCTCCGCAACCCCAGGACCCCCGTTCCCAGCGCGCTGCGCCTGATCCGCGGGATGTCCCGGCGGGATCTGGTCCGGCTGGCGGAGGACCGCGAAGCGCCTCGGATCGTGAGAGTCGGCGCCGAGCGCCGTCTCGCGGACGGCCCCGGCGGTTGACAGCGGCTTCCGCGGCTTCCTACAATCCCTCTTCGGTCGAGTCGATCCGACAGGTCCGACCCTCCCGGAGTCCTCCTATGTCCTTGTCGTCCTTCGGAGAGAACCTGAAGCGCGAGCGCGAATTGCGCCAGATCTCGCTACGTGAGATCGCCGAAGCGACCAAGATCAACCTGCGCTACCTCGACGCGCTGGAGAAGAACGAGTTCCGGCACCTCCCAGGCGGTGTGTTCAACAAGGGGTTCATCCGGGCCTTCGCCCAGTACATCGGCATCGACGCCGAAGCCATGGTCGAGGCTTACCTCGAGGAACTCCTGCGCCAGGAGGCGCGCGCGCAGGAAAAGGAGAAGGAGCGTGGCCGGCGGACGGCCGGTGAGCCTCGCCGCGCCACGATTCCGAACGAGGCGCCCCGCTCGCGGCGGGTCCTTTGGGTCACGGTCGCGGTGATCCTCCTCCTCGCGATCGCGGGGGCCGTGGGAGTGTCGGCGCTCCTCCACCGCCGAGCGCGGGGGCGCCCCGCCTCGCCGGCGGGCGCCGGCGTTTCCGCCCCCGAGGCGGGTAGCCCCCGGGAGAGCCCTCCCGCCGCGCCGCTTTCCGAGGGCGCGATCCGAGGATCCTCCGGCGAGACAGGAGCCGACGGCACGTCCAAGCTCGAGGGCATCGCGGCGAGAATCGTCATCGATCGCCCGGTCCGAGGTTCGATCACCTGTGACGGCCGGCTCGTCCATTCCCTCGAGTCGCTCCCGCAAGGCGCCCTCCTGGACGTGAATTGCCGCGAGTTGCTCGTCCTCGACGCCGACGACGCGGGCGCGCTGCGCGTCGGGGTCAACGGCGCCGCGCCGGTTCGTCTCGGGGAGGACGGTACGCCCCTCTCGGGCCGCCGTATCGCCGCCGGGGGGGAACGGGAGCCGTCCGGAGGGACGCCTTGAGCGCTCCTGCTCCCACCGACGCCCTGGTGCGGAAGGTCCTCGACGGATCGGCCCCGCTGACGCTGCGCGCCGCGGCTGCGCGCGGCGCCTTGCCGGTCGCCAGGGCGGTCCTCGCGAGGCTCTTCCTCCATCTTCGCAAAGACCCCGACGAAAGCGTGCGCAGAGAGGCGGAAAAGAACCTCGCGAGCCTGCCCGCCGGAGCGATCCGCGAGATCCTCTCCGACCCCGCGTGCGACGGCGAGGTGCTCCGTCATTTCGCCCCGACCGCGGCGAGGAACGAAGCGCTGGCGGAGATCGTCGCGTTCCACCCGGCGGTCCCCGACGACGCGCTCGCCGTGCTCGCGGCGGAAGGAAACTCCTCGGTAATCGATCTCGTCCTCACGAACCAGACGCGCCTGCTCGGGAGTCCGGGGCTCCTCGACCGGCTGACCGTGAACCCGGCGCTCAGGCCGGACCAGCGAGGCAGGATCCTCGACCTCCTCGCGCATTTCTTCAAGGACCAGGAGACGGCCGACGCGGACGCCGCTTCCACGGCCGGCCCGACGGTCATCGACGAGGTGGACGCGGCGCAGGTCGCACGCCTCCTCCAGGTGGACGTCGGCGAGCTTTTCGCCGCGAGCGAGATCCTGGACGGCGAGGAGTTCGAGAAGGCCGCGGACCCCGTGGTCCGAAGCGTGTACTACAAGATCCTGACGCTGATGACCGGGCAGAAGGCGATGCTGGCCATGAAGGGCGGCCGCGAGGAGAGGTCGATCCTGATCCGCGACACGAACAAGGTCGTGGCGCTCTCGGTCCTCAAGAACCCGAGGCTGACCGAGCAGGAGGTCGAGAGGATCGCCGCGATGCGGAACGTCTCGGACGAGGTGCTCCGGGCGGTCGGCTCCGGCCGCGAGTGGTCGAAGAACTACACGGTCGTGTCGACCCTGGTCAGGAATCCCCGCACGCCCCCCGGGATCTCGACGAATTTCGTCCCCCGTCTCACGAATCGCGACCTGAAGGGGCTGCTGGCGGACAAGAACGTGCCGGAGATCATCCGGAGGAACGCGAAGCGGACCTTCGAGCTCAGAAACCAGCAGAAGGACCAGAACAAGTTCAGGAAGTGAACGGGTCCCGGGAGACCGAAGATGCGCCTGCTCAAGGAAATCCTGAACCTCATGGGGGGCTACCACGTGAAGTCCGGGATCTACCATTACTACCGCAACGAGTACAAGCAGGCGGTGGACTTCTTTCGGAAGGCCCTGAGGGACGAGCCGGCCCTCGCCGATAGCGACCGCCGGCTCGCGCGCTACTACCTGACCGAGACCTTCGTCAGCTCCGCGGAGCGCTTCGATGGAAAGGACGACCTCGAGGCCGCGGAGCGCGACTTCGCTCGCGCGGTCGAGGTGAGCCCCGACTATCCGGACATCCGTTACCGGCACGGGCGGGCGCTTCAGAAACTGGGCCGCCACGACGAGGCGATCCGGGAGTACGAAGCCGCGCTCGCCAGCCAGCCCGGGTACCTCGACGCCGAGGTCGCGCTTGCGTTCTGCCTGCTCGGCGAGGGACGCGAGGACGAGGCGCTCGAGCGCTTCGGGGAAGCTCTCGAGCTGAAGCTGCGGCAGGTGCGCGACCCGTACGAGAAGGGCCTCTTGCGCCTAAGGGAGGGAATGATCGAGGAATCGCGCGAGTTCCTGAGCGAGGCGTTCTTCTCGGCGCCGGACCGGTTCGCCGAGCACTACCGCAATGCGACTCAGTTTCTGAAGGCGGAGGAGTGGGAGAACGCACTGGAGGAGCTGGACCAGTCGATGGCGCTCAACCCGAAGTTCGCCGACCTTCACAACCACCGCGGGATCTGCCTCTGCCAGCTCGACCGCGTCGAGGATGGGATCGGCGCGTTCCGCCGGTCCGCGGCGCTGAACCCGGATTACGTCGAGGCCCGCCTGAACCTGGCGTTCGCGCAGCTCAAGGCCGGGCAGTTCAAGGAGGCCGAGTCCCAGCTCGAGGCCGTCCTGGCGCTCGATCCCACCCAGACCGCAGCCTCCCTCAAGATCGAGGAGTTGCGCACCGGGCGCGCCTCGGAATCGCGGCGCACCCCGCCGCGCGGAGGGACGAGATGAAGCCGGCCGCGCACGGTCTCACCGACGTCGGGCGCCGGAGGGAGAAGAACGAGGACGCGTTCCTCGTCGATCCGGCGATGGGCCTGTACGCCGTGGCCGACGGGATGGGCGGGCACGCGGCGGGCGAGATCGCTTCGAGGCTCGCGATCGCGGCCCTCGAGGACTCGATTCGAAAGGGCGGGTGGGACCCGGACGCGGCGGACGCGGACGATGCCTCGCGGCACCTCGAGGACGCCGTCCTCGAGGCGAACCGAAGGATCTGCGACTCGATCCAGTTCCACGACGAGCACCGGGGGATGGGAACCACGCTGGTGGCGCTCCTCGCGGCCGGGGGGAGGGCGATTCTGGCGCACGTGGGCGACTCCCGCGCCTACCTGATCCGTCGGGGGAGCCTCGTGCGCCTCACGAGCGACCATTCCTGGGTCAACGAGCAGGTCAAGTTGGGGTTCCTGTCCGACGAGGATGCTCAGCGGCATCCCATGAGGAACATCGTGACCCGGGCGCTCGGCAGCCGCCCCGACGTCGCGATGGATCGGACCGTGGAGGACATGCTCCCCGGCGACATCTTCGTGCTCTGCTCGGATGGGCTCAACACGATGCTGAGCGACGGAGAAATCCGCGCCCTCGTCGAGCGGCACCGCGGCGAGCCGGAATCCGCGTGTCGCGCCCTGGTCGGCGCCGCCAACGCCCACGGGGGCGAGGACAACGTGACGGTGGTCGTCGTCGAGGCGCGCTGAGGTTGCGACCCGGCTTGTAACTAGAACCGTTCCAACGGGTTCGTTTGACGGAACGGTCGATCCCGCCTATCATTGGGGTGTCTCCGGCGCGAGAAGCCATCATGCGCGCCGCGAGCCGGGAGGCAGGGTGACGAAGTCTGCCACCTCCGCGGGGAGAAGGTTTGCACCGGGGGCGCTCCTCTTCTTCCTGGCGACCACGGCGACGTTCTCCACGGCAAGCGCCGACTCGATCCTTGCCTCCCGCGCTGCGATCCGTGCGCAATCGCTCGCCGTTCTCTCCGGCGGCGGTTCGTACCCGGCGGACTGCCTCACTCCGCTGTTCCAGTCGGTGCGGCAGGATCCGGCCGTCGGGACCGTGACCGTGCGGCGCGCGCTCGCGCTCCTCCAGTCGGAATCGTCGTTGCTGGGCGAGCGCCGCATCGCGGACCGCGACGGGACCGTGATCCGGTACAGCGTGGACCGGACGTCGCCCGATCGCGTGGACCCGACGGACAGCGACGGCGACGGACAGCCCGACGTGGTGGAAGCCGTCCTCGACGGGCTCGCGGCCACCCGGCGCCTCTTCGTGGACCAGATGGGACTCACTGCCCCGGGCCCGACCGATGTCGTTCTTGCGAGGCTCGGCGGAGGGGTCGACGGCTATCTGGTGCCGCCGGGTCGCAGGGACGGCAGGCCGCTCCTCATGATCGAGGCGGCTCCCCGGGGAGGCGCGGGCGCCGCCCGCAACGCGGCGATGCACCAGTTCGCCCACGCGACCCTCCTCGCGGCAGGTCCCGCGGTGCCGGCTGCGTTCGGCGAGGCCATCGCGACCTGGGCGGTCCTGAAGATTGCGGGAGGGCCCGAGGGCCGGGTCACCGCCCGGCTGGCCGAGCGGCTCTCGAAACTCGATGCGGGGCTCGAAACGGACGATCTCGCCCTGGCCGCCGGTAACGCGGCTTGGTTCGCTTTTCTCGACGAGGCTTACGGGCTCACCGCGGTCGGCCTTTCCATCGAGGAGCTTTCCACAGGAGCGCCGACCGCAACAGCGCTCGATCGCGCGCTCCGGCGAGCCGTCGGTGAGCCGTTCACCTCGGCCTTCAGGGACTTTCACCTGTGGTCGGTCCTGACCGGCGGCCGGGCCGACGGGCGCCACTTCTCCTTCGCGGACCGACTACCGTCCCCGTCGTTTGCCGACACCGTGGAAGGACTCCCGGCCCTCTCGGTCCAGGCGGACCCGCCGGTATCCCCCCTCGGCGCGGCTCACGTGCTGTTCCGGCCCTCCGAGAACCGCGGCGGCATGAACGTGCGGTTCGAGGGTGAGGTCGGGAGCCGGTGGGAGGCGGACCTCCTGCTCACGGATCCTTTCGGCCGTGTCCGGCGCCTCGCTCTCCCGCTCACGGCGGAGGCGCGCGGCGAGGTGACGGTCCCGCTGAACCGGGTCGCCGAGGCGATCCTGCTGGTGAGAAACCTGGACGGCGAGGGCCGCTCCCCCCGCCGGTACACCTGGTCGGCGCATCGAGATCCCGGTTACCCTTGCGAGATCTCCGCCGTCGACGTCCGCGACGCCGATTCCCCCGCCGGAGGGGTGCTCGTCGCCTGGGAGACCGCGTCCGAGAGCGCGCTCGCGGGGTTCAACGTGCTGCGCAGGCGCGAAGGCGCCCGCGGCGAGATCCGGATCAATCCGATCTGGGTGCCGTCCCTCGGCGATTCCACCACCCCCGCCGCGTACCAGTTCCTCGACACGACCGCGGCACCGGGCGTCCGATACCTCTACCGGATCGAAGCCGTCACTCCCGAGGGCCTGTCCGGCTTCTCGGAGTCCATCGCGAGCGGCCCCGCCGCGCCCGCGCGTTGA
Organism: Acidobacteriota bacterium; assembly: GCA_041494445.1. Lineage (GTDB taxonomy): Bacteria > Acidobacteriota > Polarisedimenticolia > Polarisedimenticolales > JAIQFR01 > JAIQFR01. The sequence goes on from JBGQAU010000098.1 coordinate 6,956, forward strand.
CCCGGCCCCAGGCCCAACGACTCGAGCCGTCCCGGGCGCAGGGGGCCTCCGTCCCTGTTGTATAGTCCGTGGGCCCGGGGGAACGAGACGTGGGCAGCACCTCACCCGAACGAGTGTTTCAGGAGGCCCTGCGCGCCGCCGTTTCGAAGGCGCTCGGGATCGAGCCGCCGTCGATCCCCGTCTCTTACCCGCCGAGCGCGTCGCAGGGCGACCTCGCGAGCCCGCTGTGCTTCGAGCTGGCACGCACGGCGCGAAAGCCGCCGCGAGCCCTCGCCGAAGTCGTCGCCCGGGCTTTCGAGCCGGGAAACGGGATCGACCGCGTGGAGGTCGCGGGTGGCGGGTACGTCAACGCTTTCTTCGACCGGAACGCGTTCCTTCGTCTTTGGCTCCTGGAAGACCGCGCGGTCGGGACCGAGGCCGCGGCGCCGAAGACCGTCGTCGAGCACACGAACATCAACCCGAACAAGGCGGCCCACATCGGCCACCTCCGGAACGCGATCCTGGGCGACACGCTGGTCCGGTGCTTGAGGCGGCTCGGCGAGACGGTGGAGGTCCAGAACTACATCGACGATACGGGAGTGCAGGTCGCCGACCTCGTGGTGGGCTTTAGGGTGCTGCGTGGCGAGACCCTCGACGAGGTCCGCGAGCGATACTCCGATCCGGCGCTCGCAGCCCGAGGGGAGCGATTCGACGTCGTCGCCTGGGACCTGTACGCCGAGGTCACCCGGTTTTACGAGGAGGACCCTTCGCGTCTCCGTCACCGCGAGGAGACGCTGCACGCGATGGAGGCCGGCGGCAACCCCGTCGCGGACCTGGCCGCCCACGTGGCCCGGCGGATGGTGCGCCACCACCTCGCCACCATGGATCGGATCGGCGTCAGATACGACCTGCTCCCGAAGGAGAGCGACATCCTCGCACTCCGGTTCTGGGAGGATGCGTTCGCCCGCCTCAGGGAGGCCGGCGCGGTCCGCCTCCTCGAAGGGGGAAAGAACGGCGGCTGCTGGGTGATGGATCTCCCCGGCGTCGAGCAGGGCGCGGGAGAGGACCAGAAGGTGATCGTCCGCTCGAACGGTACGGTCACCTACGTCGGAAAAGACATCGCGTATCAGATGTGGAAGTTCGGCCTCCTCGATCGGGACTTCCGGTACGAACCGCTCGACTGGGCCCCGTCCGCCCCCCTGTACGCGGTCTGGGCGACGACCCACGGAGCGGGGGTCGGCGAGCACCCGTCCTTCGGTCACGCCGGACGCGTCTACAACGTCATCGATGCCCGCCAGTCGTACCTCCAACGGGTCGTGGCCCAGGGCCTGAGGACCTTGGGACATCCCGCGGAGGCGGACCGGTCGATTCATTTCTCGTACGAGATGGTCGCGCTCACTCCCTCCGCGGTCGCCTCGCTGTTTCCGGGACGCCCGCTGACGGGCGAGGACCGCGCGAAGCCCTTTCTGGAGATGTCCGGCAGGAGAGGGCTCGGGGTCCGCGCGGACGACCTGGTGGACACGCTCGTCGGCCGTGCGGAGGAGGAGGTTCGCAAGCGGAACCCCGATTTCGACGAGGGCCGTGTGCGCAACACGGCGATCCGGATCGGCGTGGGCGCGCTGCGTTACTACATGCTTCGGTTCTCCAGGAACCGGGTGGTCGCGTTCGACATCGACGACGCGCTCGCGTTCGAGGGGGAAACCGGGCCGTATCTCCAGTACTCCGTGGTTCGCGCGCGCAACATCCTGGCGAAGGTCGCCGAGCGGTACGGGCGGGACGAGGCCGAGGCGGGGCCGCTCGCCGCCGCCCTCGATCTCGGCGCGCTCGCGGGGGACGTGGCGACCGATCACTGGAGTCTCGCCCTGCTGCTGTCCCGGGTGGAAGCGGTGGTCCGCCAGGCCGTGGACTCCCTCGAGCTTTCGACGGTCGCCAAGCACGCGTACGTGCTGGCGCAGTCGTTCAGTTCCTTCTATCACCGCTTTCCGGTGGCCCAGGAGGAGAACCCCGCGGTCCGGAAGACGCGTGCCGCGCTGGTCCGTCTCTACCACGACGGAATGGTGCATCTCCTGGGGCTGATGGGCATCGAGGTGCCCGACCGCATGTAGCGCGGCGGCACCGGCGGAGGCGAGCGTGGGTCTTCGGATCCTGATCCTCGGACCACTCCCCGACGACTTGCGGCGGCAGGTCGCGGGGCTCGGCGGCGGCGCGGAGGTCCAC
>JBGQAU010000032.1:0-31274 GCA_041494445.1 Acidobacteriota bacterium
CAACACGCCGAAGGTCAGCATGAAGGATCGGATGAAGCCGATGTCCCAGCGGCGTGGCCGGGCCAGCATCTCGACGTCCACGCTGTCGCCAGCGATCGTCATCTCCGGCATGTCGGTGAGCATGTTGGTCAGCAGGATCTGCTTGGGCAATAGCGGGAGGAAAGGCAGCAGCAGCGAGGCGCCGGCCATGCTGAACATGTTGCCGAAGTTGGCGCTGGTGGCCATCAACACGTATTTCAGCGTGTTGGCGAAGGTGGTGCGCCCCTCCCGTACGCCATCGATCAGCACATTCAGGTCCTTCTCCAGCAGCACGATGTCGGCGACCTCCTTGGCCACGTCCACGGCGCTCTCGACCGACAGGCCCACGTCCGCGGCGTGCAGCGCCGAGGCGTCGTTGATCCCGTCGCCGATGTAGCCGACCACGTTGCCAGCCTTGCGCAAGGCCAGGATGATGCGCTCCTTCTGGTTGGGCTCCACCTCGGCGAAGACGTCGACCTGGCTGACCCGGGCGAGGAGCGCCCCGTCACTCATCTGCCTCAGTTCGTGCCCGCCAAGCACCTCAGCGCCACCGAGCCCGATCTCTCGCGCCACGGTGGCGGCCACAAGGGCGTTGTCCCCCGTGATGACCTTGAGGTTGACGCCAAGCTCGCGCAGCCGGCCGACGGTCGCCTCGATGCCGGGCTTGGGTGGGTCGGAGAACAGGATGAAGCCGAGGAAGCTCATGCCGGCTTCGCTTTCCTTGCCGATCAGGGCCTCGGATCCGAGCCTCTTGGAGGCCAGACCGAGGGTCCGTTGGCCGCTCGAGCTGTACCGGGCGAACTTCGTCTCGATCTGCTCTCGCACACGGTCGAGGGGCACCGCGACTCCCGCCGCGGTCTCGGCGGTGGTGCACACCTCCAGCACCTGGGCCAGGGCCCCCTTGGTGATCATCAGGTTGCCCTCGGGGCCGGCCGCGAGGATGGAGAGGCGCTTGCGGAGGAAGTCGTAGGGGACCTCGTCCAGCTTCTTCCAGTCCGAGATGTCGATGCGGCCGTGATTACGGATCGCGGCGTCGATGGGGCTCGAGAAGCCCGTCTCGAAGGAGGCGTTCAGGAAGGCGTAGAGCAGTACCCGATCGCTCGCCTGCCCGCCCAGGTCGTTGGCGGACTGGAGCGTGACGATCCCTTCCGTGATGGTGCCCGTCTTGTCCGTACAGAGCACGTTCATGCTGCCAAAATTCTCGATCGAGGCAAGACGCTTGACGATCACCTTCTGCTCGGCCATACGGCGCGCGCCGTGAGCGAGGTTGATGCTGACGATCGCCGGAAGGAGCTGCGGGGTCAGGCCCACGGCCAGCGCCATCGAAAACAGGAAGGAATCGAGGACGGGACGGTGGAGGTAGACGTTGACGGCGAAGATTCCGATCACCAGCAGGAGGGTCACCTCCAGGAGCAGGTAGCCGAAGCGCCGCACCCCGCGCTCGAAGTCGGTTTCGGGAGGGCGCAGCTTGAGGCGCTCCGAGACGGCGCCGAACTCGGTGTCCCTTCCGGTCGCCACCACCACGGCCGTGGCCGTGCCGGAAACCATGTGAGTGCCCATGAAAACGGCGTTCGTCCGCTTGGCAAGCGGCGTCCCGGCTTCCAGAACCGCGACGGACTTTTCGACCGGGAACGTCTCGCCGGTGAGGGTGGCTTCGTCCACGAAGAGGTCTCGTGCCTCGAGGAGCAGGCAGTCGCCCGGGGCCGTGGCGCCGGCCGAGAGGAGAACCACGTCGCCAGGCACGACGTCGGTCAGGGGAACGTCGCGCGGCGCGCCGTCCCGTAGCACCTGGGCCTTGACCTCGACGAGCGAGAGGAGCTTCTCCACGGCTCCCGCCGCCCCCCGCTCCTGCCAGAAGCCCAACAGGCCGCTGGCCGCCACGATGGCGAGGATGATCGCGGCGTCCGTGGTGTCGCGCAGGAAGACCGAGATCACGGTGGCGCCGAGGAGCATGAGAACGATTGGGCTCGAGAACTGCGACAGAAGGAGCGTCAAGACGTCCGTGCGCTTCTTGGGCGCCAGGCGGCGGGCGGCGTAGCGCTTCAACCGGTCGGCGGCCTCGGCCGCGGAGAGGCCGCCCGAGGCGGTTTCGAGCCGTCTCAGGGCCTCGGCGGCGGGCACGCTCCAGAAAGATGGAAGCTGCGGCTCCATGCCGCCACTCTCCTCCCAAGCTCATTCTCGCCCCGGTGCCCGGGGGATTTCAAGCAGCGCGCGCCCTGGGAGGGAGTCTCCTTCCGGCACGGGTTACAATGCGCGCTCCAGCGAACGGAGCGCCTCATGCAGGATTACGAGAAGCTCGGTGCTTTCTACCTTGGCCGTCTCTACGACCCCGATGCCGGCCGGCCCAAGGACGACCTCCTCCTCTACGACTCCCGCGACCTCCTGACGCACGCGGTGTGCGTCGGGATGACCGGGAGCGGGAAGACCGGCCTCGGCCTCGCGCTGCTCGAGGAGGCCGCGATCGACGGGATCCCCGCGATCGCCATCGATCCGAAGGGGGACCTGGGGAACCTGCTCCTCACGTTTCCCAGGCTCGATCCCGGCGATTTCCGGCCCTGGATCGACGAGGAGGAAGCGGCGCGGCAGGGGATCTCCCCGGACGACCTCGCGGCGAGGACCGCCGAGAAGTGGCGGAAGGGGCTCGCGGAGTGGGGCCAGGGCCCCGCGCGGATCGCTCGCTTCCGCGATGCCGCCGATGCGGCGATCTACACGCCCGGCTCTTCCGCGGGGATCTCTATTTCCGTCCTCCGCTCGCTCGGTCCCCCGCCGGCGGGCGCGGCGCAGGACGAGGACGCCGTGCGCGGGCGGATCACGGCCACGGTCTCCGGGCTCCTCACGCTGGTCGGCATCGAGGCGGACCCGATCAGGAGCCGCGAGCACATCCTCGTCTCGACCGTCCTCGACCGCGCCTGGCGGGAGGGGAAGGACCTCGGGATCGGCGACCTGGTGCGGCAGATCCAGTCGCCGCCGTTCGAGCGGGTGGGCGTCGTGGACCTCGAGTCGTTCTACCCGGCCAGGGAGCGCCAGGCGCTCGCCATGGCGTTCAACAACCTCCTGGCCTCGCCGGGGTTCGCGTCGTGGATGGAAGGGGAGCCGCTCGACGTCGGGCGGCTGTTGTACACGCCGGACGGGAAGCCGCGGGTCGCGGTGCTGTCCATCGCGCATCTCGGGGACGCGGAGCGGATGTTCTTCGTCACGCTCCTCCTCGGCGAGTTGATCGCGTGGATGCGTTCCCGCCCGGGGACCACGTCGCTTCGCGCGATCCTCTACATGGACGAGGTGTTCGGCTACTTCCCGCCCACCGCGAACCCGCCGAGCAAGACCCCGATGCTCACCCTTCTGAAGCAGGCCCGTGCCTACGGTCTCGGCGTGGTGCTTGCCACGCAGAACCCGGTCGACCTGGACTACAAGGGGCTCGGGAACGCCGGAACCTGGTTCCTGGGCCGGCTCCAGACCGAGCGGGACAAGATGCGGGTGCTCGACGGACTCGAGGGAGCGTCCGCGGCATCGGGTAAGGGGTTCGATCGGGCCCGCATCGATCGGATGCTCTCGGGTCTCGGGAGCCGCGTGTTCCTGATGAACGACGTTCACGAGGACGCGCCGGTCCTGTTCCAGACCCGGTTCACGCTCTCGTATCTCGCCGGGCCGCTGACGAGGGTGCAGATCCAGAAGTTGATGGCGCCTCGGAAGGGCCGCGCGGAAGCTGGTGCCCCGGCGTCCGCGTCCGCGACCGTTCCCGAGACGTCCCGCTCCAGCGCAGCGCCTCCTACGGCGCGGGCCGGCGGCGAGCGCCCCCTGGTCCCCACCGAGGTGCCGGAGCGGTTCCTCTCGGCACGAGAGGGGCCGGTGGCCTACCATCCGGCGCTCCTCGGCACGTGCAAGCTGCACTACGTGGACGCGGAGGCAGGTGTCGACCTCTGGGAGGACGTGGCCGTCGTGGCGCGGCTCGGCCACGATGTCCCCCCCGACCCGTGGGACGGAGCGGACACGTCCACCCCCTTAGATTTCGACCTTCTCAGGGAGCCGGAGTCCGGCGCCTCGTTCGCGCCGCTCCCCGCGGAAGCGGCGAGGCCCAAGAGCTATCCGGCCTGGAGCCGGAAGCTCGCCGAGTCGCTGTACCGGGGCCGTTCGATCGATCTCCTGAGGTGTCCCGCGCTCGCGCTCGTGTCGAAGCCCGGCGAGAGCGAGGGGGACTTCCGCGTTCGCGTGGCCGAGGCGGACCGCGAGCGGAGGGACGGCGACGTCGAGAGGCTCAGGAAGACCTACACCCCCCGGCTCGCGGCGCTAGAGGAGCAGATCCGGAGGTCCGAGGAGCGGGTCGAGCGAGAGCGAGCGCAGGTACAACAGCAGACCGTGCAAACCGCGATCTCGGTGGGCGCGACCGTGCTCGGCGCCCTCTTCGGCCGCAAGGTCCTGAGCGCCGGGAACATCGGACGTGCGTCCACCGCCGCGCGGGGCGCCGGCCGCGTCGCGAGCGAGCGACAGGACGTCGCGCGCGCTTCCGAGAGCGTCGAGGTTCTCCGGCAGCGCCTCGCGGACCTCCAGTCCCAGTTCGACGCGGAGGCCGCGACCCTGGCCGTGGGTGGCGACCGAGCGACCGTCGAGAAGGTCGCCGTTCGCCCGCGGAAGTCCGATCTGTCGGTCGAGCAGGTCCTCCTGCTGTGGATGCCTTGACCGGACGGAGCCGCGTCCCCCGCCGGGCTCCCTCCCGGGGCACGCTCGCCGGTGCGCGTCCTACCGCGCCGGCTCGCTCCGTGAAGAACGCGCCTGCGGCGGAAGGGCAGTCGCGGTCTTCACAGGGCCCCGGGAGGGAGCCCGGCGCGGGACGCTCTCAACCGGGCCGCGCCACGATGGACCGGGTCGTCCGGCGGCTAAAGCGCCGGTACGAGATCACCCGATTCAAGGACGCGAACGGCCCGGACCCGTTCCGGATCCTGATCGGGTGCGTGCTCTCCCTGCGCACCAAGGACGAGGTCACGTGCCCGGCCACGGAGCGGCTCTTCGCCCGCGCGAAGGACCCGGCGGCGATGCTCGCGCTCCCCGCGCGGACCATCGCGAGGCTCGTGTACCCCGTCGGTTTCTATCGAAGGAAGGCTATGCAGATCCGCGGAATCAGCCGGAGACTCATCGAGCGGCTCGGCGGCGCGGTTCCCGACACGATCGAGGAGCTGCTCGATCTGCCGGGGGTCGGTCGCAAGACCGCGAACCTCGTGGTGACGCTCGGCTTCGGCAAGCCCGGGATCTGCGTCGACACCCACGTCCACCGCATCTCGAACCGGCTCGGCTGGGTCCGGACAAAACACCCCCACGAGACGGAGGACGCCCTCCGCGCGGCGCTGCCCCGGCGGCACTGGATCCCGATCAACGAGATCCTGGTCCGGCACGGGCAGCAGGTCTGCAAGCCGATCTCGCCGATCTGCTCGGAATGCCCGGTGGCCGCCGATTGCCCTCGGGTCGGCGTCGCCCGGCACCGGTAGCGCCCCGGCCGGGGCGTCAGAACGCCATCAGCACCAGCACCTGCGCCAGGACGATCTTCGCGATCAGCGCGACGGGGTAAACCGCGGCGTACGAGACGTTGGGGTGGTCGGAGCCGGTGTGCGCGTTGGCGAAGGCGAGCGCGGCCGGCTGGGTGTGGATCCCCGCGAGCATCCCGAACGTCGAGATCATGTCGTAGCCGAAGATCCGGTAGCCCAGGAACACGATCAGCAACGAGGAGAGCAGCGTCACCGCGGCACCGACCATGAGGAGCGCGAGCCCCTGGTTCTGGAACGTGTGGACGAAGCTCCCGCCCGCGCGGGTTCCCACGCCGGCCAGAAAGAACAGGATCCCGAGCTGGCGCATCGTGAGGTTCGCGTTGGGGGGCATCGTCCATACGACGGGCCCGGTGCGCCCGAGACGACCCAGAATCAGCGCGACCACGAGCGGACCTCCCGCGAGCCCGAGGGTCACCCTCTGGCCTCCGGGAAGCGGAATCGGAACCGTTCCGAGAAGCACCCCCAGGATCATGCCGAAGCTGAAGGAGAGGAAGTCCGCCTCGGAGTAATCCGTCATCGAGTTGCCGACCACCCGGGTCGCACGGTCCAGGAAGTCCCTGTGGGTCACGATCCGGATCTGGTCGCCGAACTCCAGGACGGCCTCGGGGTGCGGCGTGATCTGGACACCGCCGCGGCGGATGCGGCTGACGATCACCGGATGGCCGACGGCATCGGACAGCCTCGCCGCGGCCGTGCCCGCGACCTTCCGGTCGAGCACCAGCAGGTCCCGGTACTCGATGCCGGGGGAGAGGGTCTCGACCTGCTCCTGGACCAGCGGGCCGATCAGGAGCTCGGCCTTGCGAACCGCCTCGGGCGATCCCACCCCGACGAGGACGTCTCCCTGCTGCAAGACCATCCCCGGGACGACGAGATCCACGCTCGGGCCGCGCTGGCGCCGTGTGAACACCATCCCGGTGACTTCGGTCAGCAGCGCTTCGCCGTACGTCTTCCCGATGATCTGCGGGTTCGTCACCCGCACCTCGCGGCTCAGCAGGTCGTCGCTCCCCATCCCGCTGGAGCGCTTCGCCCGCTGCCGCTCCGCCTTGAGGTCGATCCGGAGGAGGTGCGTGGCGACCTGCATGACGACGATGAGCACCGCGACCCCCAGGGGGTACGCGATGCTGTAACCGACCGTCGGGCCGTCGAGGACGAGCCGCCTCGAGGTCGCGTCGAGGTTCGCGCCGGCCAGGCTGTTCCGGAGCGCCTCGACCGCCGCGGCGAGCGCCGGGGTGTTGGTGAGGCTGCCGCAGAAGAGGCCCGACGCGACCGGCGCCCCGAAGTGGAGCACCTTCGCGGCGACGATCGTAGCGGCCGCCGCGGCCACCGTCGAAAGGAGCGCCAGCGAGGTGATCTTCAGCCACTGGCGCCGGAACAGGTTGAAGAAGATCGGCCCGGACTGGAGGCCGACCGTGTAGACGAAGACGATCAGCCCGAGAACGTAGATCACCTCCGGGATCGCGAACCGCGGGTCCGCGGCACCGAACGCCAGGCCGACGAAGAGGACCGCGGCGATCCCGAGCCTGAATCCGCCGACCCTCAGATTGCCGAGGAAATAGCCGAGCCCGACGACGGTGAACAGGAGCACCGCCGGCTGCGTCGCGAGGAGCTCGTAGAATCCACCCATGGCGACCCCCTGCCGGCGGCGCCGGCGGCGGGCCGCAAAGGATACCGCACCGCTCCCGCGACCTGCCAGGGGTCCCGTCGTTCACGCGGGCAGAGCCGCGAGCCCTCATGCATAATGCGGGCCGAATCCAGCAGAGGAGGATCTCCGATGCCCGATCCCGTCATCGCCGCGAAGCGTCCCGCCGTTCTCGACCTGGATCCCGGCACGTACTGGTGGTGCCGGTGCGGCCGCTCGGCCGGCCAGCCATTCTGCGACGGCTCCCACGCCGGGACCGGGCTCGGGCCGATGGAGTTGAAACTGGACCGGAAGACGCGGCTGGCCCTCTGCCAGTGCAAGCACACCCGCGACGAGCCGAGGTGCGACGGCAGCCACAAAGCGCTGTAGAGACCTCCTATAATGACGTGGTGATCCTCGCGGGCGATGTCGGCGGAACCAAGACGATCCTCGGGCTTTTCTCCCGCCGGGGAGGGCGGCCCGTCGCGCTTCGCGAGAGGACGTTCCCGAGCGCAGGCAGCGCGTCGCTCGAGGCGATCGTCGAGGCGTTCCTCTCCGAGGGTCGCGAAAGGGTGACCGCCTGCGCGCTGGGCGTCGCGGGCCCCGTGGTCGACGAACGGACGGAGGTGATCAACCTCCGGTGGCCGGTGGATGCCCGAAGAGTCGCCCGCCTGCTGCGCCTCCCGAGGGTCCATCTCCTCAACGACATCGAGGCGATCGCTTGGGGAATCTCCGCGCTGCCGCCGGGAAGCACGCTCGGCCTTACGCCGCGCCTCCGTCCGCGCCCGGGCAACGCCGCGCTCATCGCCGCCGGGACCGGCCTCGGCACCGCGATCCTGTTCTGGGACGGGCAGCACCACTGGCCCGCGGCAAGCGAGGGCGGCCACGTCGGGTTCGCGCCCAGGGACGAGGACGAGATCGAGCTGCGGCGGTACTTCCTGCGGCGGCACGATCGCCTGAGCCTCGATCGGCTGGTGTCGGGCCCGGGGCTCCGGGGGATCTACGACTTCCTCGTGGAGTCGGGACGTGGAGCGCTCTCGCCGCTCATGGCGCGCCGGCTGGAGGAGGATGATCCGAGCGCGGCGATCTCCGAGGCCGGCCTTCGTGACGACGACCCGACGGCCGAGCGCGCCCTGGACTGGTTCGTGTCGCTTTACGGTTCGGCCGCCGGCGATCTTGCCCTCGTCGCGGGGGCGGTCGGCGGCGTCTGGGTCGGAGGGGGGATCGCCCCGAAGATCCTGCCCAAGCTTCGATCGGGCTCCTTCCTCCGGTCCCTCCGGTCCAAGGGGAGGCTGTCCCTTTTCCTCGAGCGGGTCCCGGTGCGCGTGATCCTCGATCCGCGCACGGGTCTCCTGGGCGCGGCCGTCCGCGCCGCCCGCGGAAGTCCGGGATCGCTCCTGGCGCCCTCACGGGGGCGCCCGAGGTGACGTGATGCGCGCCGCTCCCGATCCGGAACTCGCCCGCGATGCCGTGGACACGCTCAAGTTCCTGGCGGTGGACGCCGTCGAGAGGGCGAAGTCGGGGCATCCGGGGATGCCGATGGGGGCCGCGGACGTGGCCTTCGTCCTCTGGGGCCGCTTCCTCAGGTACGACCCCACCGCCCCAGACTGGCCGGACCGAGACCGTTTCGTGCTTTCGGCGGGACACGGATGCGCGTTGCTCTACGGGCTCCTGCACCTCGCGGGCTACGATCTATCGATGTCCGACATCCAGGCGTTCCGGCAGTGGGGGAGCCGCACGCCGGGTCACCCCGAGTTCGGCCACACGGTGGGCGTCGAGGCGACCACGGGACCCCTCGGCCAGGGCATCGGGAACGCGGTGGGGATGGCGTTGGCCGCACGGATGCTGGCGGCCAGATTCAATACCGACGACTTCAAGCCGGTCAACCACCGCGTGTTCGTCCTCGCGAGCGACGGCGACATGATGGAGGGCGTCTCGGCAGAGGCCTCGTCCCTCGCGGGCCACCTCAGGCTCGCGAATCTCGTGGTCCTCTACGACGACAACCGGATCACCATCGAGGGAAAGACCGACCTGGCCTTCTCCGAGGACGTCGGCCGCCGCTACGAGGCTTACGGGTGGAACGTGCTGCGCGTCGACGGCCATGACCACGAGGCGATCGCCCTCGCGCTCGATGCCGCCCTCGCCGAAGGGGACCACCCCTTTCTGATCGTCTGCCGGACTCACATCGCTCACGGCGCCCCCACGAAGCAGGACACCGCAGCGTCCCACGGGTCGCCGCTCGGCCCGGAGGAGACGGCTGCGGCGAAGGAAAAGGCGCGCTGGCCCGTCTCGCCGCCGTTCCTGGTTCCGGAGACGGTCCGGTCGTTCTGGAAGGCCCGCGCCGCCGAGGGTGCCGCGCTTCGCACGGCATGGGAGGCCCGGTTCGCCGAGTGGCGTTCCGCCAACCCGGACAAGGCCGCGCTGTGGGACGCGATCACCGGCCCGAAGTTCTCCGCGGACCTCGCCGCGAAGTTGCTCGAGGCCGCGCCGACCGGGGCCGCCGCGACCCGCGAGCACGGAGCGGCGGTGCTGCAGAAGGCGGCGGATCTCGTGCCGGGCCTCGTAGGAGGATCGGCCGATCTCGCCCCGTCCACGCTGACGCTCATCAAGGGATCCCCCTCCGTGGCGCCCGGAGAGTACGCGGGAAGGAACCTGCACTTCGGGATCCGGGAGCACGGCATGGGGGCGATCCTCAACGGGATGGCGTACGAGGGGAGTTTCCGGCCGTTCGGCTCGACGTTTCTCGTCTTCTCGGACTACATGCGGCCGTCCGTCCGGATCGCCGCCCTCGCCCGGCTCCCCGTGATCTACGTGTTCACCCACGATTCGATCTTCGTCGGCGAGGACGGCCCCACCCACCAGCCGATCGAGCACGTCGCGGCGCTTCGCCTGATCCCGAACCTGAGGCTGTTCCGGCCGGCGGACGGTTACGAGACCGCGCTGGCCTGGGGGATGGCGCTGGAAAGGAGCGACGGACCGACCGCGCTTATTCTCAGCCGCCAGAAGCTCCCGCCGATCGTACGGGAGGCTGCGGGCGAACTCGCCGACCCGAGGCGAGGGGCGTACCTCGTGGCCCGCGGCGACCGGCCCGACGCGGTGCTCGCCGCCACGGGCTCCGAGCTGCACCTCGCCGTCGCCGCCCGGGAGCTGCTGGCCAGGCAGGGGAAAAGGCTCGACGTGATCTCGGTCCCCTGCCTCGACCTGTTCCTCGAGCAGGACCCCGCCTTCCGCTCGCGCCTTTTCCCGAAAGGCATTCCGGTCGCGACCCTCGAGGCCGGCCGAACGGACCCGTGGCGGGTGTTGGCGGGGCCGGACGGGCTGACCCTGGGGATCGACAGGTTCGGCGCGTCGGCGCCCTACCAGGTTCTCGCGGACAAGTTCGGGTTCACGGCGGAGGGAGTCGCGGCCCGGCTGCTGGATTGGCTGAAACAGGAGGCGCGCTGATGAGCGCCTCCGAGGCCCTCCTTGGCCGCATTCAACCCGTGAAGAAGTGCGCCCTGAGCTCAGCCTCCGGGACGAACCGGCAGGCTTGCCGGAAGATCGCGTGCAGCGTCCCACGGGACAGGTCCTTGTGGAGCGGCACCGTCAGCACCTGAGTCTCGCCTCCCGGAGTGGTCCGGCGGAGCTTGGCGTGGCTCCCGCGCACCGATGCGACCTCGAAGCCGAACGATCGCAGCGCGCCGAGGACCTGGCGGGCGGTGAGCGCCCTAATCCGCGGCGGCATCGGCGCGACGAGGCAACGGGTAGGTGATCGTCACGCGCGGTGAGGGAGACAGGCCCCACGCCCGCAGGTCCTCGCCCTCGAGATGGAGGCCGATCGCCTCCTCGAGGTTGGCCACCAGCTCGTCCAGCGTCCTGCCCTGGGTGACCACCGCGACCTCGAGGCATTCCGCGGTGTACATTCGCCTGTCCCGGCGCACGACGGCGTGGATCGTGTCGTTGAGGGGAACGCTAGCCGCCGCGCCGTAGGCCGGGGTCGGCTCCGCGACGCGCGACGCGCCCTTCGTCTTCGGCGTGCGATTCGGCTCCCGCCGATACGCGGGCTCGAGGGAATAGACGCCGCGGTCCACCCGGCGGAAGTAGGGGGGCCGATCGGCGTGATGCGAGGGCGCGTTGACGCAGCATCGGCTCGCAACGTGGGTCCTCACCGTTCCCTCGTTGAGGTGGGGAAGGGCGCGGACCACCTCCCGGACGTCGAAGGTAAAGCTCCCGGACTCGCGGCACAGCCGCCGCACCACGCGCAGGATCTCTTCGCGAACGGGCATCGGAGGACCTCCCGAGCGCATTGTACAATTGAACAATTGAATATTCAAGTCGGAATGGCCGAGGTCCTGCGGAACCCGCGCTCATGGCGGCCGGCTCCGCCTTGACGCGCCCGACCACCGGGCGGTAGGCTTGCCCCGCGGAAAACCTTGAAGGAACGCGACTTTCCCGCGTCGAGCGACGAGAGACACCACGATGGCGAGATCCCCCAAGACGAAGAATCCCGGCCCGGCGCGGGCGGAGAGCTACGCCCATCCCGAGGCGTCGAGCCTGCTGCGCCCCGACGTGGGAACGCAGGCGCAATTTCGAAAGAAGAAGCCACCGACCACGTACCGGTACGATTCGTCGCTGTCGCCCGCGCTCGACTGGGATGGAGGGAATGCCGCTCGCGAAACGGGCGAGTGGCTCCTGGCGCGGATTTGGGAGGCGGCGGAGCTTCCCGCGCCTCACGCGTTCGACAAATGGTCAGCCCCGAGCTGCTCGCGAACGGCAAGGCACCCGAGCCGCCGCTTCCCGCGGAGAAGGAGGCAGGACCATGACGCTCAATAGAATCGTTGCCCTCGTCGTGCTCGCGCTCGCCCTCCCGGCCTTTGCGGCCGAGGCGGCGCCGCCCCAGAGGAGGCGGGGGCGGGCTCGTTTTATCTGGAGCTGACGGCGGACCCCGTCGACTGACGGGCGACGGAACGGTTCGGCGACCCCCGCGGCCCTCTCGCTTCCTACCCCTCCAGCGTCGAAATGTCTCCTTCGGGGAGGCCGAGCGCCCGCGCCTTGAGCACGCGGCGCATGATCTTCCCCGACCGGGTCTTCGGCAGCGCGTCCACGATGTCCACCTTCGCCGGGCGGGCGATCGGGCCGATCTCGTGCCCGACGTGCTGGATCAGCTCCTCGCAGAGCTCGGGCGAGGGGGCGACGCCGGCCTTGAGCATCACGAACGCGTGGATGACGTTCCCCTTGATCTCGTCGGGCAGGCCGATCGCCGCCGCCTCGGACACCGCGCGGTGGCTCACCAGCGCCGACTCGATCTCCGCGGTCCCCAGCCGGTAGCCGGAGACCTTGATGACGTCGTCCACCCGGCCGATGATCCAGAAGTAGCCGTCCTTGTCGATCTTCGCCGAGTCGCCTGTCAGGTACTTCCCGGGGTAGGCGGACCAGTACTGCTTCACGTACCGTTCCGGGTCCTTGTAGAGGCCGCGGAGCATTCCGGGCCAGGGCTTCGTGACGACGAGCTTCCCCTCCTCGCCGGGAGCGACCGGCTTGCCGTCGTCGTCCAGGACCTCGGCCTCGATCCCGGGGAACGGCTTGGTCCCCGAGCCGGGCTTCAGCGGGTACGACGGAACCGGCGCGATCATGAAGCCGCCGGTCTCCGTCTGCCACCAGGTGTCGATGACGGGGCAGCGCTCCTTGCCGACGACCCGGTGGTACCAGCGCCAGGCCTCGGGATTGATCGGCTCGCCGACGGAGCCGAGCAGGCGGAGCGTGGACAGGTCGTGGCGGTTCACCCACGACTCGCCGAAGCGCATCAGTCCGCGGATCGCGGTGGGAGCCGTATAGAGGACGGAGACACCGTATTTCTCCACGATCCGCCACCAGCGGTCGGGGTAGGGGTGGGTGGGCGCGCCTTCGTAGATGATCTGCGTCGCGCCCAGGATCAGCGGCGCGTAGACGATGTAGCTGTGTCCGGTGATCCAGCCCGGGTCCGCCGCGCACCACCAGCGGTCCTCCGGCCGGAGGTCGAAGCAGTACTGCAGGGTCGCGCTGATGTGGACCTGATAGCCGCCGTGCGTGTGCACGATCGCCTTAGGCTTTCCGGTGGTCCCGGAGGTGTACAGCAGGAACAGAGGGTCCTCGGCGTCCATCACCTCGGTGGGACACCGCTCGCCGTTGACCGGCCGGGCGATGGGGAGGCTCAGGAGGTCCTCGTAGTAGTAGTCCCGTTCCGGCTCCATGTTGACCGGCTGACCGGTCCGCTTCACGACCACGACGTGCTCGACCACGCCGCAGCGCTGGAGCGCCTCGTCCACGATGGCCTTGAGCGGCACGATCTTGCCGCGCATGTAGCCGCCGTCGGCGGTGACCACCACGCGGGACTCCGAATCCTCGATCCGCTCGTGGAGCGACTCGACGGAGAAGCCGCCGTACACCACCGAGTGGACCGCCCCGATCTTCGCGCAGGCGAGCATCGCGATGGGAAGCTCGAGGATCCGGGGGAGGTAGATCGTCACGCGGTCCCCCTTGCGCACCCCCATGCTCTTGAGCACGTTCGAGAACCGGCAGACCTCGCGGTTCAGCGCGAAGTACGAGTAGGTCTTGAGGGACCCGTCCTCGCCCTCCCAGATCAGGGCGAGCTTGTTCTGCATCGGGGTGCCGAGCCAGCGGTCCAGCGCGTTGAGAACGACGTTGGTCTTCGCCCCGACGAACCACTGGTAAAAGGGGGCCTTCGAGTCGTCGAGCACTTTCGACCACGGCTCGTACCAGGCCAGATCCCTGGCGCGCGCCTCCCAGAACTTCAGCGGATCCCGGGCGGCCTCGCGGCGGAGCGCGTCGTAGTCCTTGACCAACGCTCTATCCACTACGCTCTTGGGTGGAGTCCAGATCGCCGAGACGTCCTTGTCCGAAGGCATCGAGAACCTCCACGTTGCGGGTGGCCGCGTCTCGCTGTCGGGTGGCTCCTTCGCACGTCCTACCCAGCCGATCCCCGGAACGAATCGAAGTATTGTACCCGAAAAGCGTCCCAATACGACAAAAACGCAAGCCGACCAACGCCCCCCCCGGTGACGACATGACGCTGATCGTCGCCGGCGTGAGGTGAGCGGCGTCCGCCCGGGAACCTGCGTGTCGTCCCACGGGAATCAGCGAGAAGATCGGAACGTCCCCAGGCCCGCCGCGGCCTCGTCCAGCAGGACCTCGACCGCTTCCGACTCGGGCGCGACGCGCTCCGCGGGGTAAGGCTCGGAGTGCGGCCGACCCCCGAACGCCTCGGCGGCCGCCCGAGCCTTGTCGGCGCCCACGATCTGGAACAGGACGCGCCTCGCGCCGCGGAGTGCTCCGAGCGTGAGCGTGATACGCGCGGCGGGGGGCGACGGCGCCCTGCCGACCGCCACCCAGAGCGAGGTTTCCTCGAGCGCCGCGCTCCGCGGGAAGAGCGACGCCGTGTGGCCGTCGACACCCATGCCGAGCAACACGAGGTCGAATCGCGGCGCCCCGTCCCCGGGGAACAGCCCGCGCAGCACCTCCTCGTACCGGGCGGCGGCGCGCGCGGGATCGGGATCCTCCCCCTCGATCCGGTGGACGGCGCCGTGGGGGATCGGGACGCGGCGCAGAAGGCTCTCGTCGGCCGCTCGATAGTTGCTGTCGGGGTCGTCCGGCGGGACGCAGCGCTCGTCGCCGAACAGCACGATCGTCTTTTGCCACGGGACACGATTCCTGTCGCGCGGCGATGCGAGGATCTCGTAGAGCCTCCGCGGCGTGCTCCCTCCCGCGAGAACCAGGACGAAGCGCCCCCGCGCCGCCGCGTCGGCGGCGGCGACCTCGACGCGTCTCGCCGCCTCCTCGGCGACCGCCCGGGGATCCGGCAGGACGAGGACCGAGGGGGCTCCCACCCTCGACCTACGACCCGGCCAGACTGGCCGCTTCGCGAAGCGCCGCGTCGAAGACCGGCTCGCGGGAGATCCGCTCCAGCTCGCGGCAGAGGAGCGCCGCGTCCTCGGGCTTTCTGAGTTTCAGCGTGGCCGGGAGGGGGCAGGTTCCCTCGACCTCGACGGTGAGCCTCACGATGTCCGATCCGGGGGCGATCCTCTCCGCCGAGAAGCGCGCGGGTGGCTCGCCGTCGGGCGCGTCGATTCGGACGGATGCGACATCGCCCGGCGCAGCGGAGCGGTCGCGCGACACCTCGACGCGCACGTCGCTTCCATCCCGGCGGCGCCACGTCCACGGCCCGGCGCCGCGGGACCACCCGAGGCGCGACGCCAGCCACCCGGCGAGATACGCGCCGGCGACCGTCGCGCCGCCGCGGCCGGCGGGTCCGCCGACGGCCAGCTCGACCCGGGCGATCCGCTCGAGATGCCCCCGGGTGAGAGGCGATTCGAAGAACGAGGCGACGGTCTCGCGCCAGCTCTCGAGGCGCGTCCAGGCGAGGTCGCCGATGCTCCCGTGCCACGACGAGTGGCGGGCCAGCGCCGCGAGATCCCGGAGGGCCGCCGCGGGGTCGGCGTTGCGGGCGGTGTCCGCGAGGAACCGGTCGGACAGCTTCGCGAGCGGCTCCCAGAGCGGGTCCGGGGCGAGCGCCGCGCGGCGCCACCAGACGAACACCGGCGTGTCGGAGTCCAGGAGACGAAGAAGCGTTGACGGCACCAGAGCGAGCGACGGGCGCGTCGCCTCGAGGGTGACCTGCTCGCTGCAGACGAGGGTCTCTCCCGGCCCGCGGTGGCAGTGGGCGGAAACGAACACGGCGAGCGCCTCTCCGGACGGCGCGCCCTCGCGCGCGCCCGAGACGACGAGGGCGCGTCCCGGATGGTTCAGGGACAGCAGCGCGACGGCCCGGGTCGCCTCTCGGGCGTCCTCCGGCGTGTCGCAAGCGACCACCAGGTCGAGCATGGACGCCCGGAGGACGGGATGTTCCTCCGACGAAGCGGCGCGCCACATCTCCCTCAGCTCCCGCTCGATCGACTCGACGTCGGCGACCGCCGCCGGTCCCGGCGCTTCCATCACAGCCTCCGCCACGAGCGCCCATCGCGCTCGATCAGGGCATCCGACTCCGCCGGGCCCCAGCTCCCGGCGGGGTACGCGGCGGGTGCGGCGTCCGACGCCGCCCAACCCGCCTCGATCGCGTCGATCCATCCCCACGACGCCTCGACCTCGTCGCGCCGGATGAACAGGGTCGAGTCGCCGAGGATCGCGTCGAGGAGCAGCCGCTCGTAGGCTTCCGGCGGCTCCTGGCCGAACGAGGTGCCGTACCGGAAGTCCATGGCCACCGGCTGGATTCGAGGCTCGGGGCCGGGGACCTTCGAGTCGAAGCGGAGCGTGATCCCCTCGTCCGGCTGGATCCTGAGCGCGAGGGTGTTCGCGTTGGGCGAAGCACCCGCGCCGGCGAACAGCCGGTGGGGCACGTGCCGGAAGGTCAGCGCGATCTCGGTCACGCGCTTCGGGAGGCGTTTTCCCGCGCGGAGGTAGAACGGAACGCCGGCCCACCGCCAGTTGTCCACGAGCACGCGGAGCGCGGCGTAGGTCTCGGTCCGGGAGCCCGGGGCGACGCCCGGCTCCTCGAGATAGGCCGGGACCGGGCTCCCGCCGGAGGCCCCGGCGCCGTAACGCCCGCGGACGGATTCCTCGAGAGCGCGCTCGGCCGGAACGGGCCGGAGCGCGCGGAGCACCTTGACCTTCTCGTCTCGAATCGCGTCCGGCCGGAGCGACACCGGCGGCTCCATGGCCGTGAGGCACAAGAGCTGGAACATGTGGTTCTGCACGATGTCCCGGACGATCCCCGCTTCCTCGAAGTACTCGCCGCGTCCCTCGACGCCGAGGGTCTCCGCCACCGCGATCTGGACGTGATCCACGTGCTCCCGGCCCCACAGGGGCTCGAAGATCGCGTTGCCGAAACGGAAGACCATCAGGTTCTGGACGGTCTCCTTTCCCAGGTAGTGGTCGATGCGGAAGACGTCCCGCTCGTCGAACGCCGCGTTGACCTCGGCATTGAGCGTCCGTGCCGTCGCGAGGTCGCGGCCGAACGGCTTCTCCACCACGACCCGCGCGAAGCTTCCTCCCGCCCCAGGCCGGCTGAGCCCGGCGAGGGCGAGATTCTTGACGATCGTCGGGTACGCGGAGGGAGGCGTCGCCAAGTAAAAGAGCCGGCTCCCGCCGGTCCCGCGCTCGCGGTCGAGCCGCGCCAGGTGGTCCGCGAGGCGGCGGTACCCTTCGGCGTCCTCGAACGTCGCGGGGACGTAAGAGATCCTGGGCGCCATCTCCTTCCAGAGGTCGAGGTCGAGGGGGCGGCGGGAGTGGCGGACGATCCCGTCCCGGATCGCGCCGGCGAACGCGGAGTCGGAGAGCGGCCGCCGCGCGACGCCGACCAGGGCGAAGCCGGCCGGGAGCAGCCGGTCGAGATGGAGGTTGTAGAGCGCGGGAACGAGCTTGCGGCGGGTTAGGTCGCCCGAGGCGCCGAAGATCACCACGGAGCACGGTCCCGCCGCCCGCTCGCGCGTCAGGCCGGCCCTCAGGGGGTTCGTCTCGAGGAAGGCGCCCACGCCGGTCGTCACCCCGTCTTCTTCACCGCGTGGCCGCCGAACTCGTTCCGGAGCGCGGCGACCACCTTGGCCGAGAACGACTCGTCCTGCCGCGAAACGAAGCGGGCCAGGAGCGAGAGGGTGAGCACCGGCGCGGGCACGCCGAGGCCGATGGCCTCCTCCACGGTCCAGCGCCCTTCGCCGGAGTCCTCCACGTACCCGCGGATCGATGCGAGCCGCGGGTCCTTCTCGAATGCCGTCTCGGCCAGCTCGAGGAGCCACGACCGGACGACGCTCCCGCGGTTCCAGAGGCGCGAGATCAGGGCGAGATCGTACCCGAAGGGACTGCGCTCGAGGATCTCGAACCCTTCGCCATAGGCCTCGAGCATCCCGTACTCGATCCCGTTGTGGATCATCTTGGCGAAGTGGCCCGAGCCCACGGGGCCGGTGTGGAGGTAGCCGCCCTCCGGCGCGAGATCGCGGAGCACCGGCTCCGCGCGGCGAAAGTCCGCTTCGTCGCCGCCGACCATGAGGCAGTAGCCGTTCTCGAGGCCCCAGATCCCGCCGCTCGTCCCCGCGTCGAGGAACCCGAGCCTCTTCGCCCCGAGCTCGGTGCCGCGGCGGATCGAGTCGTGGTAGTTGGAGTTGCCGCCGTCCACGACGAGGTCGCCCCGAGCGAGAACGGGGGCGAGGTTCGACAGGACTTCGTCCACCGTCGGCCCCGACGGGACCATGAGCCAGACGAGCCGGGGCGGTGCGAGGAAGGAAACGAGATCCGCGACGCTCGCGGCGGGCTTGCCTCCCGCTTCCTTCAGCATCGCGAGCGAGGCGGCTCCCTTCGCCGTCCCCGCCACCGAATGGCCGCGGCGGATCAGCCGCGTCGCCATGTTCAGCCCCATCCTTCCGAGACCGATCATCCCGAGTTCCATGCGATGCTCCTCAGGTCGCCACGCCGCCCGGTCCTACTCTAACCCCGCATCGGGATCGCGGGCCGCCGCCTCTACAAAACCACCACGATCCGCACCATAATGGGGGCTCGCGGAGACCTTATGACCCTTCCGATCCCGCCGATCATCCTGGCGCTGGCGCTGGCGCTGCTGTTGGCCGCCCCGTTCGCGTTCCTCGCCGGACGGCGGGGTGGGCGTCATCGAGGCATGCCCGGCTGGATCGGGTTCTGGGTGTTCTTCGCCGGATTGCTCGTGGTCCTCTCGCGCGCGGAGTTCTGGATCTCATTCCCGGTCCTCGGCGCGCTGATGTTCGTGGCGCTCCGGGAGTACTTCTTCCTCACCCCGGTGCGGCCGCAGGACCGGTGGGCGATCCTCGCGACCTACCTCTCGATCCCTTGCGCGTTGGCGCCCGCCGTGACCGACGACCTTGCGCTGTTCGTCGCGGTGGTTCCCGTCGGGCTCCTGCTCGTGCTGCCGGTGCTCCTGGCGGTGGGCCCGCGCCAGCCCGGCCTCCTGGACTCCGTGGGGCGCGTGCTGCTCGGGGCACTGGTGTTCGTGTTCTGCGCGGCGCACCTCGGGTTGATGGCGCACCAGCCGCGCGGGCGCCTCGAGCTCTTCGCGATTCTCGTGCTCCTCGCCGAGCTTCCCCAGCGCGTGGCGGGCCGGCCCCGCCCGGGAAAGGAGGCGCTCCTCCCGGCGATCGGGGTCGCGCTCGCGCTGGTGATCTGCGCCGGGGTCGGGTGGTGGCTCGGACCGCTCGCCGTGGTGACCCGCGAGCAGGGTCTCATCGCGGGGGCCCTCGTGGCCCTCACGGTCACCGCCGGTGCCTTGGTGGCCGACGCGGTGGCGCGGGACCTCGGCCTCGCGGTCGCCTCCTCGCGCTTCGGGAGAGGCGCCTTCCTGGACCGCGCGATCCCGGCGCTTTACGCCGCGCCGGTCTGCTACCACTACTTCCGTTATTTCCTCTGAGCACCATGCGCCGGCTGCTCCGCACCGCCGCGGTCCTCCTGTTCCAGGCCTTGATCGTCCGGCCGGTGATCCTTTGGTTCGTCGGCGTGCGCTATCGGCGGCGGGGCATGGTCCCCAAGGGGCCGTGTCTCGTGGTTGCGAACCACAACTCGCACCTCGATGCCGGCGTGCTCCTCACGCTCTTCCCGCTGCGGCGCGTCGCCCAGGTGCACCCGGTGGCGGCGGCGGACTACTTCGGAAAGACCCTTCTCCGGCGGGCCATGGCGCTGCTCTTCATGAACGGGATCCCGATCGAGCGCGTCGCGCGGGCGGGGCACGATACGCTCCAGCCGATGATCCGGGCGCTCGAGGCCGGGGAGAGCCTCATCTTCTTCCCGGAGGGCAGCCGTGGAGAGGCGGGCGTCGTCGGCCCGTTCCGCTCCGGGGTCGGGCGGCTCGTGCAGGCGGTTCCCGGCCTCCTGGTCGTTCCGGTGTTCCTCACCGGACCCGAGCGGATCTGGCCCCGCGGCCAGATGATCCCCGTTCCTCTCGGCATCGACGCGAACGTGGGAAAGCCAAGGACGTACGATCGCGACGCGGAGGCCCGGGACATCGCCGACCAGGTCCGAAGCGACGTGCTGTCGCTCGCTCCTCCTCCTCCTCCCGTCCCCGGACCGCGCCCGGCGCCGCCGGTCCGCGCGGCCGTGTGCGGCATCGATCCCGGGGGCCGCGGCGCGCTCGCCGCGGAGCTCGTCCGGCGCCTCGGGCGGAGCGGGCGGACCCTCGGGATCGCGGATCCCGCTCTGGAGGCGGACGCCGAGGGAGTGAGAGAGGCGCCGGGCGGGATCCCGGTGGCTCGGAGCCGGGCCTGGATCGCCCTCCTCGCGCGGCTGTTCCGGACCGGCGGGCTGTACAGGGGCTCCAAGTTCGCGGAGATGGTCGAGCGGGCGCGGATGGACGAGTCCCTCGAGGACGGCCGGGCCGCGCGGTTCGTGGTCGGCGACGGGAGCGCGCTGGTGGACCTCCTGGCCTGGGCCGAGGCGGACTTCTACCGCGGGAAGTTCGACGAGCGCGGCCTCCACCACGTGTTGCTCTACCTGTCGGGCGAGCGCCGGATCCCGGTCCGGCAGTGGTGGACCTTCGCGCGCAAGGCCCCCGGCGCGTGGCTCCTGAACGTCTTCGACCTCGCGCGGCTCAAGGTTCCCGGAGTGGTGGTCCTGGTCCTGGCCCCGCCCGCGCAGGTCGTGGAGCGTCTGCGGGCCTCAGGCAGGCCGCTCGAGCCGCACGAGAACGAGGCGTTTCTCGGGAAGCTCGAGGACGCCTACCGCGAGGTCGCGGCGCTCCTCAAGCGGCGCGGTGTCGAGGTGTTCGAGATCGAGGCGGCGGAGCTCTCGTCGTCGTCCGACGTCGGGAGGGTCGAGGAGGCGTGCCTCCGTCTCGCGGAGAAGGAACGCGAGCCGAGGGAGCCCGCGCCGCCGAACGGAGCCGGGCGCGGGCGGAGGGGCGGGACATGACGGCTCTCGAGCGGGCGTGCACGATCGCGCTCAGAGACTGTCTCGGCCTGAAGCCGGGCGAGTCGCTCCTCGTGGTCACGGACGACGAGCTCGCGGGGATCGGCCGGGCGCTGCTTCTAGCGGCGCGGCGGCTCACGGACCGGGCGATCTACGTCGAGATCCCCGCGGCGGGCGTGCCGGGGAGCGAGCCGCCGCCCGGGATCGCGGAGATGATGGCGCGCGCGAGCGCGGTGGTGGCGCCCACAAGCCGGTCGCTCACCCACACCGAAGCGCGCCGCGCGGCCTGCGCCGCGGGTGCCCGGGTCGCAACCATGCCGGGGATCACCGAAGACACGCTGGTGCGCTGCCTCGACGCCGACGTTCTGAGGATCGCGCGGCGCGCGGATCGCGTTGCGGAGATCCTGACCCGCGGAAAGGTCGCGCGAATCACGAATCCGGCCGGCACCGACGTCACGCTGCCGATCGAGGGCATCCGGGCGATCGCGTCTCGCGGGCTGATCCTCGACCCCGGGCAGTTCGGCAACCTCCCCTCCGGCGAAGCGTACCTGATGCCGGTGGAGGGAGCCGCCCAGGGGACCGTGGTGGTGGACGGCGCGATGGCAGGCCTCGGGGTGATCGAGGACGAGCCGATCCGCATCCGCGTCGTCGACGGTCGCGCGGTGGAGGTGAGCGGCGGCGCCGAGGCGCGGAAGCTTCTCGCGCTGATGGATCGCGCGGGCCCCGAGGCGCGGAACGTCGCGGAGTTGGGCGTCGGCACCAACGACCGCGCGCGCATCACCGGAACCATCCTCGAGGACGAGAAGATCCTCGGCACCGTCCACGTCGCCTTCGGAAACAACGCCTCCATGGGCGGCACGGTGAAGGTGCCGTTCCACCTCGACGGCGTGATCCTCGCGCCGACGCTCGTCGTGGACGGCGAGGTGCTGCTGGAAGACGGGGACCCGCGCTTCTGAGCTCGCGTCGCGGAGGAGCGGGGTGAAGACATGACCGGGATCCTCGTCGTCGGCCTCGGCAACCCCCTCATGGCCGACGACGGCGCGGGAGTCGCGGTGGCGGAGCGGCTGCGGACCGGTGCGCTCCCGGCCGGTGCTCGCGCGGAAGCCGGGGACACCGACTCCCTCCGCCTCCTGTCGCTCTGGCGGGGAGAAGCGGAAGTCTGGCTGGTGGACGCGATCAGGAGAGGGACGCCGCCCGGGACGATCCACCGTCTCTCCCACGAGGAGGTCCTCTCGATCCCGGAGCGGCACGCGGACGCCCACACGCTGAGCTTGCCGGAGAACCTCCGCTTGATCGTCGCGGCCCGGCCGGACATGGCCGGCGTGCGCTACCGGCTCTGGGGGATTGAGCCGGAGAGCGTCGGACTGTCACCGGGGCTCACGCCGCGCGTCGCACGGGCGGTGGAGGCGGTGGCGGAGGAGATCGTGGCGGAGATCGGCCGCGTCGCAAGGGAGGAGGTTGACGGCGGCCGCGGGCGGGCGGAGAGTACCGGAGGGAGACCCGAGGCGGAGGCGAAGCCATGAACGAATCCGGGATCTTCGAGCGCCTGACGGAACGATCGCTGGAGGAGCACCGGCAGATCCACTTCTTCCTGGACCAGATGGAGAAGGCCCTTCGCGAGGTCCGTCCCGGGCCGGCCGGCCTCGAGCCGATGCGGCGCGTCGCGGCGGAGCTCGAGGGGCTGATCGAGAGGCTCCGCGAGCACTTCGAGCGGGAAGAGGAGGGAGGGCTCTTCCGGGCGCTCGTGGACGCCGACGAGGGGAGCGCCCCGGACGTCCGCCGCCTCCGGGACCAGCACGCGCGCCTGATCGAGATCCTCGAGATGGCGAGGATCCACGCCGAGCGGGGCGACACCACCGACGCGGTCCCCCTCAAGGAGGACGTCGAGGGGTTCCTGGCGGTGCTCCGCGCCCACGAGCGCGCCGAGGAAACCCTCTTCCGACGCGCCCTGTCCGTTTGACGGGATCGCGTACCGGTGATACGTTCGGCCGTTGCCGTGATGAGAGTGAGTCCGCATCCAACTCGCCCGCCTTTGCCGGGCGGTCTCCGCGAGAGGGGGGCCGCATCGGCGGGGAAGCCGCGAAGAGGGGCGCTCGGTGTCCGAGCGCCCTTTGTGTTTACGGCGGCGTCGCGAGCCGCGGAATCGCGGTAGGAGAGGCCGCATGCTGGAGCCGAAGGAGCAGTTGAGGCGGCTCGTCGCGATTCAGGACCTGGCCCTCGCGATCCAGTCGGCCCGGGCCGTGGTCGATGAGGCGCCCGCCCGTATCGAGGAGATCGAGAGCCGCTTCCGCGAGCGCAACGCCGAGTACGTCGCGGTCAAGGAGCGTTTCGACATCCTCGAGAAGGACCGCAATGACCGCACCCTCGAGCTCGAGACCCTCGAGGTCGCGCGCAAGAAGTTCATGGAATCCCTCATGCAGGTCAAGAACCAGCGCGAGTACGCGGCCGTGCTCAAGGAGATCGATTCGGTCAAGGCGCACATCGGCGCGCACGAGGAGGCGGTCCTCAAGGGGATGGAGGAGTCCGAAAAGCTCAAGACCGACCTCGACGCGCGCTCCGACCACATCGAGCAGGAGCGCATCCGGGTGGGAGAGGAGCACGCGCGCGTCGGGGGCGAGGCCGCCGCCGCCGCGGAACGGATCACGGAGGCGGAGCGGGAACGCGCGCGGCTCGAGGCGGACCTTCCGCAGGAACTGATCGAGTCCGTCCGCCGCGTCGAGGAAAGCCGAGGCGGCGTGTTTCTCGCGAAGGCGGAGAAGGCGCTCTGCCAGGCCTGTTTCGTGCGCGTCCGCCCCCAGGTGTTCCAGGAGATCCGGGCTGCGTCGCGGATCCACAACTGCGGCCAGTGCCGGCGCTTCCTCTACTACGAGCCGGCGCTCGGGTCCGAGCCCACCGGCCCGCCCGCCAGCGACATCGGCCAGGCAGGGGTCGAGACGGCGAATGGCGGGGCGGTTTAGAGCGGCCGTCGACGGCGGATCCCGCGGAAACCCCGGCCTCGCGGCCTGGGGCGTGGCGGTTCTCGACGTCGAGGGGCGTTTGGTCGAGGGGCACGCCGGCACCATCGGCCGCGCCACCAACAACGTCGCGGAGTACCGGGCCCTCGTCGAGGCGCTCAAGCGAGCGGAGGCCGCCGGTGCTACGGACGTCGAGATCCGGGCCGACTCCGAGCTGATCGTCCGCCAGATCGAGGGGCGGTACAAGGTGCGGCACCCGGGCCTGCTCCCGCTCCACGCCGAGGCGAAGCACCGCATCGGGAGGTTCCGCTCGTTCCGGATCGTTCACGTCTCTCGCGGCGAGAACCGGGACGCGGACCGCCTCGTGAACCTGGCGCTCGACCGCGGCGAGAAGGCGCGTGCGGACGAGACCGTGCAGGTGCTGGTGGTTCCCGAGCCCCCGGCGGTGGAGGCGTGAGGTGGAGCCCGGAACGGCCCGCGCCCTCGAGGACGTCCGCCTGAGGATCGCGGGGGCGTGCGCGCGCTCCTCGAGGAACCCCGGGGCTGTGGCGCTCGTGGCCGTCTCCAAGACGTTTCCCGCCGATCGCGTCAGGGATCTGCTCTCGTGCGGGCATGACCTTTTCGGCGAGAACCGCGTGCAGGAGGCGCTCCTGAAGATCCCGCGGGTCGGGCCCGGCGCCCGGTGGCATCTCGTCGGCCATCTCCAGCGCAACAAGGCGCGCCACGCGGTCGGCGCCTTCGAGTTGATCCACTCGGTGGACGACCTCGATCTCGCGCGCGAAATGGACCGTCGAGCCGCCGCGTTGGGAATCGTCCAGCCGGTGCTGGTGCAGGTGAACCTCTCGCGGGAGGCGACGAAGTCCGGGGCCGACGAGGAGGCGGCCCTGCCGCTCCTCGAGGCGACCGCCGGCCTCGCGGACCTCGCCCTGCGCGGGCTCATGACCATCCCTCCCCCCTGCGAGCATCCCGAGGAGTCCCGGCCCTGGTTCGCGCGGCTGCGCGATCTCCGCGACCGCGCCGAGGCGCGCCTCGGCCTTAAGCTCCCCGACCTCTCCATGGGGATGAGCGACGACTTCGAGGTCGCGGTCGAGGAGGGGGCCACGCTCGTCCGCGTCGGCCGCGCCCTTTTCGGGGTCTGACCCCCGCGTTCCATTCTTGCAATCGGCGGCGTCGCGGACTATGTTTGCCCGCGATTTCGGCTCACCGGAGGTCCGAGTATGTCGAGTCGCCTGACCGCGATGGACGTCGAAAAACAGGACTTCAAGCGGGGTCTCAGAGGGTACGACCGGGACGAGGTCCGCCTGTTCCTCACGGCGGTGTCGGAGGAGGTCGAGCGCCTCAACCTGGACAACGCACAGCTCCGCGAGGAGAGCGGGACACTCCGTGGCCGACTCGAAGACTTCCGCGAGCGCGAGCGAATGCTCCAGGAAACGCTGCTCACCGCCCAGAAGATGGCCGAGGAGCTGGCCGTCAAGACGCACAGGGAGTCCGAGCTGCTGATCAAGGAGGCGCGGATCAAGGCCGAGCGCCTCCTCGAGCAGGCCCAGGACCAGCTCGCACGGATCGAGGCCGAGATCGGGCGCGTGAAGCTCGAACGCGATGCCTTCGAGAACCGGCTGCGGAGCGCCATCGAGGAGCACCTGGCGCTCCTCGACCTCCGCAAGCAGGAGCGCGCGGAGCTGGACAACGTCCGGTTCCTGCGCCGCCGCAATACATCCACCGAAGCGGGATGATCCTCGCCGACCTGGCCGTCGTCGGCATCTCCGAGCTGGCCACCGCCGAAGGCCGGACCGCTCGCACCCGCGCGGACCTCGGCAGGATCCGGACGATCCGGGACGCCGCGGTCGCATGCCGCGCCGGCGTGATCGTGTTCGTCGGCGCCGAGCGCGACTTCCGCCAGGCGGTCGCGATCGAGCCCGGCGGCCGGGTGGTGGACGCGCGCGCGGGCACGGTCCTCCCGGGCTTCGTGGACGCCCACACGCACCTTCCCTTCGCGGGCTGGCGCGAGTCGGAGTTCGACGAGCGGCTTCGCGGCGCGACCTATTCCGAGATCGCCGCACGTGGCGGCGGAATCCTCTCGACCGTCGCGGCAACCCGCGCCATCGGGCAGGAAGCGCTCCTCGCCCTGGTTCGGGCGCGGCTCGACGCGATGCTCGCCCTCGGGACCACCACGGTCGAGGCGAAGAGCGGTTACGGCCTTTCGCTCGACGCGGAGCTGAAGCAGCTCGAGTCCCTGCGCGCCGCGGCGGACGGCCATCCCGTCGAAGTCGTCCCGACGTTCCTGGGGGCCCACGCGGTCCCCCCGGAATACCGGGCGAACCGTGAGGGTTACCTGCGCCTGCTCGTCGAGCAGATGATCCCGGAGGTCGCGCGGCGCGGTCTGGCGGAGTACGCCGACGCGTTCGTGGACGCCCACGCGTTCTCGATCGACGAGGCGCGGCGGGTGCTGCTCGCCGCGCGGGAGCGGGGGCTCGGCGTGAGAGTCCACGCGGATCAGCTGGCCGCGGACGGCGCCGCGGAGCTGGCCGCGGAGCTTCACGCGGCCTCCGCGGACCACCTGGAGCACGTCTCGGACGCCGGAATCGCAGCGCTGGCCCGGAGCGGCACCTGCGGCGTGCTGCTGCCGGCGGCGGCGTTCTTCCTCATGCAGGACCGGCGACCGCCGGCGCGCAGGCTCGTGGACGGGGGCGTGCCGGTGGTGGCCGCGACCGACTTCAACCCAGGGTCCTGCCCCACCGAGTCCATGAGCGCGGTGATGTGGTTCGCCTGCCTCGCGGCCGGTCTCGGTGTGGACGAGGCCATCACCGCGACGACCCTGAACGCCGCGCACTCCCTCGGGCGGGCGGACCGGACCGGGAGCCTCGAGCCGGGCAAGCGCGCCGACCTCGTGGTCCACGCGGTCCCGAACCGTTACCACCTGGTCTACCGTTTCGGGGTCCCGCGCGTCCGCACGGTGGTCGCCGGCGGCCGCGTCGTCGCCGACGACGGGCAGGTCCTGCCGCGGGCCTCCTAGGCGTCTAGAAGAGCGGGGCTTTCTCTTTCTGGTAGAAGCGGTAGTTGTAGACGGTGACCTTGAGGTCGATCGGCTGCTCGTACGAGGCGGTGATGACCATCTCGTTGGCGGTCCGCTCGACCTTGAGGTCCTTCTTCTTGAGCGGGATCTCCAGCTCGACGGCCTTGTCGAGGATCCGCTTCGCCACCTCGGCGTCCTGATTTCGCACCGCGGCGAACCGACATTCCTGCTGGATGAAGTCGCCGAACTCGTAGGCGCTGATCCGGACCGGGATGATCTTCACGCCGATGAAGATCCCTACCGCCACGAACACCAGAGCGATCAGCAGTCCGATGCGCCCTTCGCCCTTCTCGTTGCGTAGCATGACCACATCCCGCTCCCCCGGAGCACACGCCCCGCCTCGCGGCAGGCGCCGCGGCCAGGGTCGAATATAGGTTTCGCCCCGTCCTGCGACAACCCGGACTCGGTGCCGCCTGGACTCGCGTGGAGGATGTGGCGAGGAGGGTCGGGGCCCGCTATCTCTTGAAAAGGTTGTCGAAGGCCGACTTCGGATCGCCTGACTGCGGGGTGCCGGTCCTGCGGCCGGTGGCGTCGAGGACGAGGCGCGCGTCGTACAGCGTGCAGGCGTTCGCCTTTCCCTTGTCGGGAACCCGCTCGGGCACGTCCGCGCGGCACTCCCACCGGGCGGCCGTGTCGAAGTGCCGGCAGGCGCGGCAAGAGTGCAGCGGCGCGTTGCAATGCGGGCAGGTGGTCTCCGGGCCGATCGCCCCGATCGCCTGGATGTTGCGGCCGCAGTCCGGGCAGCGCACGACCTCGTTCGCCTCGCGGTTCAGCGCGTGCTTCAGCGACCGCTGTTGCGCCTTCTCCTCGGGGGTTAGGGGCTTCTGCGGAGGGGGCGTACGCCGCGCCCGATCCTGCCAGTCCGTATCCTTATAGCCTTGCTGCCGATACTTCTGCGACAAAGAGTCTCCTCCGATGCTTCGACGAACGAGGGTCACGCGAGCTCGCGGAACGCCTCCTCGATGCGCTCGCATGCCCAGTCCAACTCCTCCCGCGTGATCACGAGGGGCGGTGCGAAGCGTAGGGTGTTCACGTGGGTCTCCTTGCAAAGGAGCCCTTTCTTCATCAGCGCCTCGCAGTAGCGGCGCGCGCCTCCCGCCTCCGGGTTGAGCTCGACGCCGATCCACAGCCCCTTGCCGCGGACCTCCTTGACGTGCGCGTTCTTCATCCCTCTGAGGCGCGCCAGGAAGTAGGCGCCGAGTCGCTCGGAGTTCTCCACGAGCTTCTCCTCGACCAGCACCCGGAGCGCCTCCCGCGCCACCGCGGCGGCGAGCGGGTTGCCGCCGAAAGTCGATCCGTGGTCGCCGGGCCGGAACACGCCCATGACCTCGTCGTCCGCGAGGATGGCGGACACGGGATAGAACCCGCCGCCGAGAGCTTTGCCCACGATGACGATATCCGGGCGAACCCCCTCGTGCTGGAACGCGAACAGCTTCCCCGTGCGGCCGAGCCCCGACTGGATCTCGTCCACGACGAGCAGGGCCCTGTGCTTCCGGCACTCCTCCTCGATGCCCCTGAGGTAACCGTCGGGCGGGACGATGATTCCGCTTTCGCCCTGGATCGGCTCGACCATGACCGCCACCACGTTGGGGTTCATCGCGCGGCGCACCGCCTCGAGGTCCCCGTACGGGAGGATCGTGAAGCCCGGGGTGAACGGGCCGAAGCCGTCACGGTACTGGGGGTCGTCGGAGAAGCTGACGATGGTGGTCGTGCGGCCGTGGAAGTTCCCGGAGAAGACCAGGATTTCGGCTTTGCCGTCCGGGACTCCCTTGACCTTGTACCCCCACTTTCTCGCCGCCTTCACCGCGGTCTCGACCGCCTCCGCGCCGGAGTTCATCGGGAGCACGCGGCGGTAGCCGGTCAGCTCGCAGATCTGCTGGTAGAGCGGCCCGAGCTGGTCGTTCCGGAACGCCCGGGAAGTGAGCGTCACCTTGGCTGCCTGCTCCGCCATCGCCCTGCGGATGCGCGGGTGACAGTGTCCCTGGTTCACGGCGGAGTAGGCCGCCAGGAAGTCCAGATACCGGGTCCCCTCCACGTCCCAGACCCAGACGCCCTCGGCCCTCTCGACGACCACGTCCAGCGGGTGGTAATTGTGCGCGCCGCACTCGTCCTCGATCCGAATGTAGTCTTTAGCGGACTTCTTGACGGTTTCCATGGTCTCCAGGGTCTCCTCGGCGCTCCTCGCGGTCCTGCGGCGTCCAGCGCGGCGGGTTCTCGAGCGGGGGAGCGATTCGTGGACCAAGGATAGCACACGGGGAGGACCCCGGCCGCCGGCGCGGCTTGACGGGTCTTCCACGGGGCGGAATAATCGCGCTCTCCGGCCGGGACCGGAGCCCTGCCCCTGCGACGATCTGGAGCCATTGCTGCATGGGCCCAAGAGAAAACGGCGAGCCTCCGAGCGGGCGCAAGCAGCGGGCTCTCTTGAGGGCCGAGGCCTTCAGCCGGCGCCGCTGGGGGCTCGTCTTCCTGGTCACGGCGCTCCTGGTCGCGCTGTCGTCGTGGCTGGGCTCCCACCTCGAGCTGGAGTCCGACGTGCTCCAGCTGGTCCCCCGCGGCAGCCGCAAGATCGACACCTTCAAGACGGCGCTCCGAGACTTCGGGTCCATTGACTACCTCATGGTCCTGCTGCAGGCCGGGGAGGGGGAGGGGCCCGACGAGCTGGAGGACTTCGCCGACCTGCTCGCGGAGAAGCTCCAGAAGCGGCACGACCTGGTGCAGTTCGTCGAGTACCGGTTCCAGCCGGACGC
The DNA here is from genome assembly GCA_041494445.1 of Acidobacteriota bacterium. Lineage (GTDB taxonomy): Bacteria > Acidobacteriota > Polarisedimenticolia > Polarisedimenticolales > JAIQFR01 > JAIQFR01. The sequence goes on from JBGQAU010000032.1 coordinate 29,832, forward strand.
CGGCTTCCTGAAGCTCTTCTCCGAGAACGCGCTGCTGTTCCTGCCGCCGGAAGAACTCGAGGCGGTCGCGGCGAAGCTCACCGACGAGGCGATCCTGCGGCAGTTCCGCGAGAACCGGCTGGCGCAGGCGTCGCCCACCGCGACCCTCGCCGAGAACCTCGTCCTGCGCGACCCGCTGGGGCTGATGCCGCTCTTCCTGAACCGGCTCCTGGGCCATCGCGGGGCTCTGAAGATCGACCTCTCCGACGGATACTACCTCGCCCGCGACGGGCGGAGCCTAATCCTGCTGGTGAAGCCGACGGGCCCCTCGCAGGACCTGGTCTTCGACCGGACTCTCGTCGACGCGGTCCGCGCCGACGAGGCGGCGACGCGGGCCGAGCTGGTGCAGGAGGCGGGGGCGGGCGCGAAGCCGTCCGCCATCCGCGCGCGCTACAGCGGCAACCACGCCATGGCCCTCGAGGAGGCCGCGCTGATCCGCCAGGACGTCCGGTTCAACCTGTTCGCCTCCCTCATCACGGTCTCCGCGCTCTACTGGCTCTGCTACCGGCGCTTCGCCGCTCTGCTGTACTCCACCGTGCCGCTCGTGGTCGGGCAGGCCCTCACTTTCGCGGTGGCTTTCCTCGTGTTCCGGCGGCTGAACTCCGCCTCCTCGTCCTTCACCGCGCTCCTGATGGGCCTCGGCACCGATTTCACCATCGTGATGTACGCGCGCTACGTGGAGGAGCGGCAGCGGGGGGCGACCCTGGCGGAGGCCACGGCGCGGATGGTCGGAGAGTCCGGGCTCGGCGTGTTCACCGGCGCGATCACCTCCGCCGGGACCTTCTACGCCCTGTGCATCAGCAGCTTCGGCGGTCTCTTCGACCTCGGCTTTCTGATCGGCACGGGGATCCTGATCTGCGCGCTGGTGATCGTGTTCCTCCTTCCGGCGATGATCGCGTGGAACGAGGGGGTGCGCTCGCGCAAGACAGACGTGGTCCAGAAGCTCCACCTGCAGTCCTTCGGCCTCGAGCGCGTGATGCCCGTGTGCGCCCGCCACCCGGTCGCGACGGTCGGCGCCGTCGCCGCGCTCACCCTGGCGGGGGGCTTCATGGCGCTCCGGCTGGATTTCGACGATTCGATCAAGGGGCTCCGCAGCAACCGGTCCGAATCCACGCGGACTCTCGACGAGATCTCGGAGAGATTCGGCGCGTCGCTCTCGTACATGATGGCGATCGCCGAGGGGAAGACCGTGGACGAGGCGGTGGCGAGGACGCAGAAGGTCGAGGAGAGGCTCGCGCCGTTCCTGCGCGATGGGACCATCGGCTCGGCCGAGTCGATCCTCTCCTACCTGCCGCCGGCGGCGCAGCAGGAGAAGGTGATCGCGGCGCTCCGGGCGGGGGCAGGCGGCAAGTTCGACTCGCGGAGGATCGAGGCGACGTTCCTGAAGGCGCTGGAGGAGAACGG
>JBGQAU010000100.1:0-8692 GCA_041494445.1 Acidobacteriota bacterium
CCATCAGCAGGTCGGCCATGCCGTAGTCGGCGAGGCCCTTTATGAACCGCTCCTCGTCGAGCACGTCGGGGCGACGGACCGCGGGCAGTTGGCCGCCGATGGGCGAGGCCGCGGCGGCGCCGTCGGCCCGCTGGGTCGCCGTCGGCGAGACGGACGTGGGCCAGGAGGAATCGGGCGGGCGGGTAGTCAGGGTGCTTCTCGAGCAGCTCCCGGACCCCACGGCCCGCGGAGTCCCGGTCCCCGAGAAGCAGGCTGACTTTGGCGTGGTTGAACAGCGCGTCCGCGTTGCCGGGGGACGCCTCGAGAGCCTTCCGGTACGCCTGCCTGGCCTCTTCCTTCCGGCCCGCCTTCTCCCTCACGATGCCGAGCTTGTTCCACGCCTCGGCGAACTTCGGATCCGCCTCGACCGCGGCGCGCAGCGAGGCTTCGGCCCCGCCGAGGTCGCCGCCGGCGTCGAGCGCCGTCCCCAGCGCGGCGCGAACGGGCGGGCTCGCGAGACCGAGGCGAATGGCCTCGTGGTACTCCCGGACCGCACCGGCGGCGTCTCCGGTCCCGTAGAGGGCATTCCCCAGCGCGTAGCGCGCCTCCGCCGCCGACGGCTGGAGCGCGAGAGCGCTACGGTACGCACGCGCGGCCTCCGCGAGCCTCCCTGAGACGTGAAGGGCGTTGGCCAGGTTCCACTGGTTCTCGTAGACGCCGGGGGCCGAGAGGGCCGCCGCCTCGAGCTGCGACAGTCCCGAATCGCGCCGGCCGGCCGAGAAGAGAAGCGTCCCGCTGAGCGCCAGGGCCGCGGGGTTTTCGGGGTCGGCCTTCAGTACCTCGCTCACGAGGGCCAGCGCGTCTTCGGGCCGGCCGGCTCCCACCAGCGACTTCGCCTCGAGGAACCGGACGTGCTCCGCGGCGAGGCGCTTGGGGTCCGGCCGGGTCTTGCGCTCGACTTCCGAAGCTCCTCCCGAAAGGTAACCCAGGCTCAGGAGCTTCGCGCGCGCGTCGGCATCCATGGTCTCCCGTGCCGAGGCGTCGGCGTGCCCGAACTCCTGCTGGGCCGACCGTAGCCGGCTCTGCCAGGACGCGACGTCCGCGCTCCTCGACGCGGCGAGGTTCTCGGTCTCGCCGGGATCCTCGAGGAGGTCGTAGATCTCCGGCTCCGGCGCCTCGATGAACTTTTTCCCGACCTCCCGCAGCGCGTAGGTGGGCGCCCAGCCGTAGATACGCTCGGCATAGATCGCCTCGGAGTACGCCGGCTCCCGGGCCGGAACGCTTCCCCCCCGCGCGGCCGCGGCGAAGCTCCGCCCCTGGCTGCCCGGCAGGGGCGGCAGCGCCATCAGATCGAGGACGGTCGGGACCAGATCCACTCCCGAGACGAGCCCGCCGAAGCGCCGCGCTGCCGGGATCGCCCCGGGCAGCCGCAGGATCAGGGGCACCCGGATGGCGGCGTCGTAGAGGAACAGGCCGTGGGTCTGCTCGCCGTGCTCGCCGAGACTCTCGCCGTGATCCGCCGTCACCACGACCAGGGTACGATCGAGGACGCCCCGCCGCGAGAGGTCGTCGAGCAGCCTGCCGACCTGCGCGTCGGTGTACGCGATCTCGCCATCGTAGGGGCGCTCGGCGAATCGTGCGGCGTAAGGGGGCGGGGGAGAGTAGGGATGGTGCGGGTCGTAGTAATGGACCCAGAGGAAGAAGGGCCCACCGCCGATCCGATCGAGCGCGGCGATCGCGGAGTCGGTCACCTCCGAAGCCGGCCGCTCGACGATCGGCCGGTAGAGAGCGAGTGCTCCGTCCGTCGCCGCCCACCGCGGCGCCCCGGGCTCGTCGTAGGTGTCGAACCCCTGATTCAGGCCCAGCACGGCGGTCAGGACCAGCGAGCCGACCACGGCGGCCGTGGCGTACCCCTGCCGCTTGAGGTGCTCCGCCAGGGTTGTCTCGGCCTCGGGAAGCCGGAAGTCCGCGTTGTCGCGGACGCCGTGGCGAGGGGGGTAAAGTCCGGTGAGGATCGAAACGTGCGAGGGGAGCGTGAGAGGCGCCACAGCGATGGCGTGCTCCGCGAGCATCCCGTCGGCCGCCAGCCGGTCGAGTCTGGGCGTCTCGGCGCGCCCGTAGCCGTAACAGCCGAGCCGGTCGGCGCGCGTGGTGTCGAGCGTCACCAGAACGAGGTTCAGCCCTCTCGGGGCCGCTTCGCGTGGAGATCCGCCGCAGCCGGAGCTCCCGAGCGTCAGGGCCGCGCCCATGAGGAAGATCGCGGCGATTCGGGTCGGGATCATGATGGTGCAGATTAGCCCAGCTCTCCCGAGGAAGCCACGTCCCTGCCGGGCCGGGCCGCCGCCGTTCGCGTCGGGCGCTCCGCGACGCGCGGCCTGGCGGTTACGACGATTGCGGCGGAACATAGGTGGAGGAGGGAGTCCCGTGGAGAGAATCGATGGACCGCGGGGGGTCGACCCGACGCCGGCCGGGGTCGCCCGCCTGAAGGACAAGCTCCGCCTGTCCACGCCGCTCATCGCGGTGTACGACGCTCGTCCGTCCGATGCGTTCGCGCCCCTCGTGGAGGCCGGGGGCACGGCCTGCTGCTTCGCCTACTACGGCCGGTGGCTCGCCGGAGAGACGCTGGTCCTCGAGAAGGGCGGAGCCGGCTGTCCGGGGGCGCATCGCGCCTTGGGCCTGGAGAAGCAGTACCCTGCCTACATGGCCCACTTCCTGACCGACGGGGCCGGCGCGCCCAAAGGCGAGGGGCTGCGCGCGACCCCGGAGATCGCGCAGGCCTTCCTCGACGTGGCACGACCTCCCGACGTCGCCGGAAACACGGTCCTCATCGGACCGCTGCGGCTCGCGGAATGGGGTGCGGTGAAGAGCGTGACGTTTCTCGTCGACCCGGATCGCCTGGCGGCCGTAATGACGCTGGCGGGCTACTGGTCGGAGAGCGACGTCGCCGCCGCGCCGTTCGGATCCGGTTGCGGCTTCCTGTGGCGCGCGCTCGACGGCGGCACCGACGAGCGCGCGGTCATCGGCGCGACCGACATCGCCATGCGGCGATACCTGCCCCCGGACACCCTGACGCTCACCGTGCGCCCCGCCCACTTCGCCAAGATGCTCACCGTCCCGGAGGACAGCTTCCTGTACCGGTCGTGGTGGAACGATCTCGTGGACGCTCGTGCCCGGAGCCGGAGAGGCTAGCAAACGGGGTTGGGTCTATGGAACGCGGCGCCCGCCCGATCTAGCCCTTGATGAACGTGCCATCCCTGAGCTCCCGGACCGCCTGCTCGATCTCGTCTCGCGTGTTCATCACGAACGGGCCGTGGCGCGCGACCGGCTCGCGCAGCGGCCTGCCCGAGAAGAGGAGGAACCGCACCGGCGACTCCTCGCTCCTCACGCTCACGGTGTCGCCTTCCCCGAGAATCGCGAGACGGGTCGCCGCGATCCGCGGCCCGTCCTCGCCGTCGCCCTCCCCGAGCCGCGCCGCCCCCTCGAACACGTACGCAACGGCCGTGTGTCCGCGGGGCACCGGCTGCTCGAAGGACCGGCCTGCCGGAAGCGAGACGTCGAGGTACTCCGGCTCGGCGAAGATCTCCTTGACCGCCCCTTCCACGCCGTCCACCTCGCCCGCGATCACCCGGACCCGCGTGCCGTCTTCCCGTCGTACCTCGGGAATGCGGGCCGACGGAACGTCCTGGTACCTCGGCCGCGTCATCTTGAGCCTGGCCGGCAGGTTCACCCAGAGCTGGAAGCCGTCCAGCCGGCCGGCGCCCGTCCTCGGCATTTCCTCGTGCAGGATGCCGCTCCCCGCGGTCATCCACTGGACGTCCCCCGGTCCGATGGTCCCGGCGTTTCCGAGGCTGTCGCGGTGATCGACCTCGCCGCCGATCATGTAAGTCACCGTCTCGATGCCGCGGTGCGGGTGCATCGGGAAGCCGGCCACGTAATCCCGGGGATCGTCGGACCCGAAGTGGTCGAACAGAAGGAACGGGTCCACGTAGTCGAGGCGCCGCGTCGCGATGCTCCTGCGCAGCCGGACCCCCGCTCCCTCGATCACGGGGACGGGTTCGATCACGTCGATGACCTTTCTTCGGACGTTCAACGGGCTCCCTCCCCGCGCGTCGCCATCGGTCGAATCGTCGGCCACGTCCGCGGAGATCCGCGATCGACTTTCGGAAACCACCGGAAGTCGACCCGCCGACCACTATACTCCCGGGGGGGCGGCGGACTCTCCAAGGAGGCGGCGTCGTGACGTTCCGGTTCTTCGCCACCGCTTCCCGGGGGACCGAGAGGGTTCTGGCCGAAGAGCTGGGTCGAATCGGAATCCGGGCGATCGAGGAGCGACGGGGAGGCGTCGCCTTCGGCGAGCGCCTCGAGGAAGCCTATCGCGCGTGCCTCTGGTCGCGCGTCGCGAGCCGGGTCCTCCTTCCCCTCGCCGTTTTCGAGGTCGACGGCGCCGAGGCGCTTTACGACGGAGTCCACGCCGTCGATTGGAGCGAGCACGTCGGTCCCGAGAGGACGATGGCCGTCGACGTCGCGGGACGCGACTCGCCGGCCGGCCCGCCCCACTACGTGGCGCTCAAAACCAAGGACGCCGTGGTCGATCGGGTGCGTGCGGCGGAAGGAGCGCGGCCGGACGTCGACACGGCGCGCCCCGACTTGCGCATCAACGTCCACATCGCCGGCGCGCGGGTCACGGTGAGCCTCGACCTCGCGGGCGGGAGCTTGCACCGCCGCGGCATCGATCGCGCGGGAACGGCCGCACCGCTCAAGGAGACCCTGGCCGCGGCCTTGCTGGCGATCGCACAATGGCCCGCTCGAAGCGCTCAGGAGCCGCTCTTCGACCCTCTGTGCGGGTCGGGGACGATTCTCGTCGAAGCGGCCTGGATGGCCCTCGACGTCGCGCCCGGGCTCGAGCGCGAGCGTATCGGCGCCGAGGGTTGGCGGGGCCACGACGCGGCGCTCTGGGATCGGCTCCGCGGCGAGGCGCGGGACCGGCGAGAGGCGGGGCGGGAGAGAAGGGTGCGCGTCGCCGGCTCCGACGCCTCGCGGTCGGCGATCAAGACGGCGCGAGACAACCTCGGGCGTGCCGGCCTCCTGTCGCACGTGCGGGTGGATCTCGAGGATCTCCGCCGCGTCGAGCCGCCTTGGTCCGACCCGGGCCTCCTGGTCACGAATCCGCCGTACGGCGCCCGCCTCGGCGAGGCGGGGGAGCTGGGGCCCCTGTACGAGCTTCTCGGGGACGTGCTCAAGCGGCGGTTCCCCGGCTGGACCGCCTGGGTCCTCTCGGGAAACCCCGCGCTCGCGAAACGGGTCGGCCTCAAGCCCGCGTCGAGGCACATCCTGCACAACGGGCCGATCGAGTGCCGGCTCCTCGAGATACCGATCGTTGGGTCGCCGGTCGCGAGCGGGCGCGGACCGGCCTGGCGCCGCCCGAGCGAGGAGGCGGGCGCGTTCGCGAGACGGCTCGTCAAGAACCGGCGCCAGCTCGCCCCCTGGGCGGAGCGCCTCGGGCTGACCTGCTACCGCTTGTACGACACCGACATGCCCGAGTACAACCTGTCGGTGGACTGGTACGACGGCGCGGTGCGAGTCGAGGAGTACGCGGCGCCGCGCAAGGTCCCGACGGAGACCGCCGAGCGGCGCCTCCGCGACGCGCTCCTCGTCGTGCCGGAAGCGCTCGGGGTCGATCCCGCCGACGTGGTGTTGCGCGTGAGGCGACGGCGCCTCGGGGGGGAGCAGCACGGGCGGCGCGACGACCGGCGGTGCTTCCGCGAGGTTCGGGAAGGGGACCTCCGCTTTCTGGTCAACCTCACGGACTACATGGACACGGGGCTCTTCCTGGACGACCGCCTCCTGCGGCGACGCATCCGCGATGCGGCGAGGGGAGGCGACTTCCTGAACCTCTTCGCCTACACCTGTGCGGCGTCGGTCGCCGCGGCGGCGGGCGGGGCGCGATCGACGCTCAGCATCGATCTCTCCAACGTCTACCTCGCCTGGGGACGCCGGAACCTCGCCCTCAACGGGCTCGAGGCGCCTCACCATCGCTTCCTCCGCGCCGACGTCCTGCGGTGGCTGGCGCGGGGCGGCGAGGGGCGCCGCTACGACCTGATCCTGCTCGCTCCGCCCACGCACTCGAGGTCGAGGGGGATGGCGGGGGAGTTCGACGTCCAGCGGGACCACGCGCCGCTGCTCGCCCGCTGCACTCGCCTGCTCGCACCCGGCGGCGAGATCCTTTTCAGCACGAACCTCAGGGGATTCGTCCTCGATGAGGCGGGGATCGCGGATCTCAGGGCGCGGGAGATCACGGACGAGATCACGCCCCCGGACTTCGCGCGGCACCCGCGGCTCAGGGCGTGGGCGCTACGCCTCGCGAGCCGGCCGTCGCGCCGGAGGGCGGGTCGATCCCAGGATCGTGATCGGGCGACGATCGGCGACGCTTCCGAAACCCGCGCAGGGACTCCTGCGTAACCAGAACGTCCCCGTCACCGACGGAGGAGAATCGAGATGAGAAAGCGAATGCCGGTGGTCGTCGCGATCGTCCTCGTGGCGGTGACGTCCGCTTCCGCGCAGAGCCCGCCGGCCGGCGCCGCGTCCGGCGAGGAGCGGCCGCTCCGGTCCCTTCCCTACACGCCGGGCCTCGACGTCTCGGCGATGGACCGCTCCGTGGATCCGTGCGCGGACCTTTACGCCTTCGCCTGCGGGGGGTGGATGAAGAACAACCCGATCCCGCCCGACCAGGCGAGGTGGACGGTCTACGACAAGCTCCACGACGAGAACCAGCAGTACCTCTGGGGGATCCTCGTCGAGTCCTCCGCCCCCGAGCCCTCCCGTCCGCCGGCCCGCCGGAAGATCGGCGACTACTTCGCCTCGTGCATGGACGAGGGGGCGGTCGAGAACGCGGGGGCGACGCCTCTCAAGGATTCGCTCGATGCGGTCGCCGCGCTCCGGTCGAAGGACGGAATCGCGGGCGCGCTCGCCGAGCTGCACCTGGGCACGGGAGGGGATTCGCTGTTCGGGTTCGGCGCCGACCAGGACCCGAAGGACTCCGACCGGGTCATCGCGTTCGCGCTCGCCGGTGGGCTCGGCCTTCCGGACCGCGACTACTACGTGAAGAGCGATGCGAAATCGAAGGAGACGAGGGCTCGCTACGAAGCTCACGTCCGGAAGATGCTCGAGCTCTCGGGCGATCCGCCCGAGGTGGCCGCGGGCGGGGCGCGCGTCGTGCTCCGGATCGAGACGGCGCTGGCGAAGGCGTCGCTCACGAAGGTGGAGAAGCGCGACCCGTACCGGGTCTACCACAAGATGAAGATCGGGGATCTCCAGGCGATCACCCCGTCCTTCCGCTGGAACGATTACCTCGCGGGCATGGGCGTGCCGGGCATCGGCGAGTTGAACGTCACCGAGCCCGCGTTCTTCAAGGCGCTGGAGAAGCGCCTGCGGCGCGAGGGTCTCGCCGACTGGAAGACGTACCTCCGCTGGCACCTCGTGACGGATCGCGCGCCGTACCTCTCCTCCGCGCTCGTGACGGAGGATTTCGGTTTTTACCGCGCGTACCTGCGGGGGGTGAAGCAGATGCAGCCCCGCTGGAAGCGCTGCGTGTCCTGGGTGGACCGCGACCTGGGCGAGGCGCTCGGGAAGGTCTTCGTGGATGAGGCCTTCCCGCCGGAGCTCAAGGAGCGGACGCTGGACATGGTCCGGCGCGTCGAGGCCGCCATGGAGGCGCGCGTGAGAAATCTGCCCTGGATGAGCGAGCCGACCAAGGAGCAGGCGCTCCTCAAGCTCGCCTCGATGCGGAACAAGATCGGCTATCCGGACACGTGGCGGGACTACGGCGCGCTCGAGATCCGGCGGAGCGACTTCCTCGGGAACGTGACTCGCGCCACGGCGTTCGAGTCCCGGCGCCAGCTGGGGAAGATCGGAAAGCCGGTGGACCGCAACGAGTGGGGGATGACCCCGCCGACGGTGAACGCGTACTACAACCCGTCCATGAACGACATCAACTTCCCGGCCGGGGTCCTGCTTCCCCCGCTCTTCGACGCGAAGATGGACGACGCGCCGAACTTCGGCAACACCGGAGGCACGATCGGCCACGAGCTGATCCACGGCTTCGACGACGAGGGAAGGCAGTTCGACGCCAAGGGGAACCTCCACGAGTGGTGGACCGACGCGGACGGGAAGGAGTTCGAGAAGCGCGTGAGCTGCATCGCGGACCAGTACGCGCAGTACGTCGTGGTGGACGACATCAGGATCAACAGCCGCCTCACCCTGGGCGAGGACGTGGCGGACCTGGGAGGGATGATTCTGGCCTACGCGGCATGGAAGGGCGCCACGTCCGGGAAGACGCTCGAGGCGGCCGACGGCCTGACGCCCGAGCAGCGCTTTTTCGTGGGGTTCGCCCAGTGGGCCTGCGAGAACGACCGTGACGAGAACAAGCGCCTGAACGCGCTCACGAACCCGCACTCGCCGGGGATCTACCGGATCAACGGGGTGGTGACCAATATGTCCGAGTTCCGCGAGGCGTTCTCCTGCAAGCCCGGCCGGCCGCTCGTGCGGGAGCCGGTCTGCAGCGTCTGGTGAGGGGGTCCGGGGCGTCGTCTCTTCGTCAGCCCTCCTGGCGCATCCAGTCGACCAGGGTGAACTTCAGGGGTTTCGCCGGGATCTCCATCCGCGTGAACTGACGTTCCGCCAGGCGGTAGGCGCCGAGCGTGGCGTCGTCGAAGCA
>JBGQAU010000013.1:0-45758 GCA_041494445.1 Acidobacteriota bacterium
CCCGCGCGCTCCGCATGACGCACGGCCTCGACCGGGCCGGTTTCAAGAGGCAGGCGCGCGAGATCGCGGAGGCGCAGCTTCGGGTGCCGGGCGTGACCATCCTTCGCGGCGCGGAGGTCGACATTCTCGACGACGGGCGGCTCGACCTCGGGCACCACGTGATCGTGAGGTACTACGCCCAGCACCAGCTGGACGCCCTCGATCCGAGGCGGACGGTGCTCGAGGAGATGGAGAAGGTGGCGGACCCTGGGATGGTCCCCCGGCTCCGGTCGCTCCTCGGCTGCTTCCTCTTCTCGGGCGAGGACGTGGACAAGAGGGTCGCGGTGCTTTCCGGCGGCGAGAAGGCGCGGCTCGCGCTCGCGCGGATGCTCGTGCGTCCCGCGAACCTGCTGCTCCTCGACGAGCCGACGAACCATTTGGACCTCAAGAGCCGCGAGGTTCTCGAGGATGCCCTGGGCGAGTACGACGGGACTCTCGTGGTGATCTCCCACGACCGGTACTTCATCAACCGGATCGCCACCTCGATCGCCGAGATCGGCGGTGGGAGGATCGATCTCTACCCCGGGGACTACGACACGTTCGTCGAGCGGAGCCTCCGCTTCGAGGCGGAGGCGCTGCCCGACCCGGCCGCGGCCACCGCCGACGAAGCCGCGCGCGCGCGTCAGCTGAGTCGCGGGAACCGGCGGGCGGAGGCGGAGGAGCGCAACCGACGGTACCGGCAGCGGCAGGCGGCCGAGCGGCGCCTGGCCCCGATCGAGGCGGAGATCGCGGCGCTGGAGACGCGCGTGCGGGAGCTATCGGCGCTCCAGGCGGACCCGTCGGTTTACCGGGACGCGCGACGGGCCCGGGAGGTCGGACGCGAGCGTCAGGAGACGGAAGAGCGCCTCGGCGGGCTCTACGCCCGATGGGAGGAGATCGCGGCGGAATGAGCCCGCGCGCCGCTCCTTCGCCCCGGGCGGAACCATCCGCGGTCCGGAACGTACTACAGGTTCTCATGCGAGCCTTTTCGACCAGGTTCGCCGTGGCCGGCCTCCTGGCCGCGGTTTCCGTCGCCGGCGGGCCCGCGTTGGCCGCGGAGAGCGCTCCGCCGGAGGTCCTCGTGGTCCCCCGGGCGTCCGCCCCGATCAGGGTGGACGGGGTCCTCGACGACCCGGGCTGGGCCTCGGCACTCCTCAGGGAGCTCCCCAACGAGTTCCGGCCGGGCGAGAACGTCCCCTCGCCGGTGCGGACCGAGTGTCGGGTCACCTACGACGATCGCTTCCTGTACGTCGCGTTCCGCGCGTACGATCCCGAGCCGGTCCGCATCAGGGCGCACCTCTCGGACCGCGACGCCCTGTTCCGCGACGATTTCGTCGGGATCATCCTCGACACCTTCGGCGACGACCGTCGCGCCTTCGAGTTCCTCGTGAACCCGCTGGGCGTTCAGGCTGACGGCGTCCTGAACGACGTGGGAAACGGCGAGGACTTCTCGTGGGACGCGATCTGGGATTCCGCCGGACGGATCACGCCGGAGGGGTACGAGGTCGAGATCGCGATCCCGTTCACGTCCCTGCGTTTTCCCGAGTCGGCTGGGGAGCGGACCTGGGGGTTCCAGCCGACCCGAAGCTACCCGCGAACGATGCGCCACCAGATCTCGCTCACGCCGATCGACCGCAATCGCAACTGCTTCCTGTGCCAGAGCGCGCGGCTCGCGGGATTCGAGAGAATCGCGCCCGGTCGCAATGTCGAGCTCGATCCCACGCTGACCGCGCACCGCACCGACGAGCGACCTGTCTTTCCTTCGGGGCCGATGGAACGGGGGAAAGTCGATATGGACCCGGGGCTTTCGGCGCGCTGGGGAATTACCCCGGGTCTGAGCCTCAACGCCGCGCTGAACCCCGATTTCTCCCAGGTGGAGGCGGACGCGCAGCAACTCGCCGTCAACACGCGTTTCGCGCTGTTCTACCCGGAGAAAAGGCCGCTGTTTCTGGAGGGAGCCGACTACTTCGAGACGCCCCTTCAGACAGTCTACACCCGCACCCTCGCCGATCCGTCCTGGGGAGTCAAGCTCTCGGGTAAGCAGGGGAGGCACGCGCTCGGCGTGATCGTCGGCCACGACACCGAGACGAACCTGGTCTTCCCCGCGAACCAGGGCTCCGGGAGCGGAACGCTCGGGTCGGGCTCCGACGCCGCGATCGCCCGGTACCGCGTGGACGTGGGCAAGTCCTCCGCGCTCGGCGTCCTCGTCACCCATCGCGAGGGAGAGGCGTACCACAACCGCGTCGCGGGCGCCGACGGGCTGCTCCGCCTCAACGATACGGAGAAGATCGTGTTCCAGGCGCTCGGCTCCTCGACCGCGTACCCCGACGCCCTCGTCGACGCCACGAACAGGGACCCGGAAAACCAGCGGAAAGGAGTGCAGCTGCCCAGCGGAGAGTTCGGCGGCTCGCTGCTCTCCGCGTCGTACCAGCACGAGTCCCGCAGGTGGAACGGCTGGACGAGCTACAACGACGTCGGCCGCGGCTTCAGGGCCGACCTCGGGTTCATCCCGAGGGTGGACACCCGCCAGGCGGAGATCGGCTACCAGAAGCTCTGGTGGGGGAAGCCGGGCGCGGCGATCAACGACCTGCGCCTGGGCGGCGAGGTCACGAGAACGGAGGACCACGGCGGGAGGCTCACGGACCAGTCGGCCCTGCTGCTGTTCTACGCGCAGGGTCCCTACCAGTCGTCGCTCGACGGGGAAGCGGGCCGGCAGAAGGAGTTCTACGACGGCTCCACCTTCGACAAGTGGACCACGCACTTCTTCTTCAACATCCGTCCCACGGGAGACTTCACCTGCTCGCTCGGCGCCCAACTCGGAGACCAGGTGGACTACGAGAGTCCCGCGGGCAGCCCGCGTCTGGGGCGCGTCACGCACCTCGAGCCGGGGCTGACTTACGACCGCCGGCACCTCAGGCTCCAGCTCGACCACACCTTCGAGGCGCTGGACATCGCGGGCGGGCGTCTCTACCGCGCGAACCTGGTCCAGCTCCGCCTCGCATACCATCTCGGCCTCAGAGCCTTCGTCCGCGCGATCCTCCAGTACCAGGCGGTTCGCCGCGACCCCGCTCTTTACCCGCCCACGGGCGAGGGGGAGAGCCCGATCCCCCCGCGGTCCCGCGGCCTGCTGTCCCAGCTCCTCTTCTCCTACAAGGTGAACCCGCAGACCCTGCTGTTCGTCGGCTACTCCGAGGGGCGCATCGGCGAGACCGGCCTCCCCCTGACGCAGACGGACCGCACCGTGTTCCTGAAGCTCGGGTACGCGTGGGTGATGTAGGGGACACGAGGGCACCCTCGTGTCCGGCGATGGGCTCTAGATCTTCCTGCTCCGCTCCAGGATGAACTTGAGGTCCTCGACCGTCCGGTTCCGCTTCGCCTCGGAGAGGCCGAGGATCTGCTTCAGCGCGTCGCCGATGTGGGGGATGTACTTCTCGATGTAGGAGCGCTTCTTCGCCTCGTCGGCCGCCTTGCGGCGGTGCCGCACGAACGCGCCGAGCCGCCTCCCCGCCTCCATGAGCGCGAGCCTGATCTCCTTCACGATCTCGGGGTAGGAGGCGACCGCTTCCTTGGACTCGGACGTGAAGGGCACCCATGCCGACGCGATGTGCACGAAGAGCACCGCCGGTCCCACGGGGAGCGCGCCGAGGGCCTGCTGCAAACCGTAGCTCTTCCAGTCCACGGACAGCGCGGCCTTCGTGATCGCGCACGCCGACTGCTGGTACTGCAGCGGCACGCGGTTCGCGAACCGGCACAGCTCGACCGGCTCCTCGGCCGGGAGGCCCCCGCCGTACGCGAGCCCCACCTCGACCGCAAAGGGGTTCCCCCGGTAGACCGTCGGGGGCCGCGTGACGGCCGTGGCGAAGTCGGCCTTCACCCTCGCCTCGAGGCCGCGGGCGAGCAGGTCCTCGCCGATGGGCGAGAGGCACGCGGTCGGCGGGGCCATGATCCTGACCTTGGGGATCGCGTGGAAGAGCAGCTCGACCTGGCCCGAGGTCAGGCGGTGCGGCCGCGCGTCGGGGGAGAGGCCGGCAAGCCGGCAGATCTCCTCGGCCACCCCGTCGCTGACACGCGAGAAGTCCGTTCTGAGCGCGGTCCTGAGGTTCCTCGCGCGGGTGTCCTTGAGCATCTGGATCAGGATGCCCAGCTCGACGCCGTAGGGGTGCGGCTTGATCTCCAGGGACTCGCGCGGCAGTTCGGCCGCCACGCGCTCGAACACCCGGGGCTTCTCCTTGGGGGTGGCGTACCGGACCGTGGCGTGCGGGTTCGCGAGCACCGTCTGCTCGACGTAGTCGTCCACCGAGCGGCGCCCCTTCTTGTAGATCGCCTCGAGCTCGATCTCGACCCGCGTGCCGTGGGGCCGGTCCCACTCGGTCTCCTCGTCCTTCAGGACCACCGGGGCGTTCTTCTGCGTGTCGATCGATATCTCGAAGAGGTGAGCGGGCTTCTTCGGCCCGATGCGCGAGAGGATGCGCACCGGCCGTCCGGTCGTGATATGGCCGTACATGCCGGCCGCGGAGATTCCGATCCCCTGCTGGCCGCGCTGCTGCTTCAGGCGGTGGAACTTGGAGCCGTAGAGCAGTTTTCCGAAGATCTTCGGGATCTCCAGACGGACGATGCCCGGACCGTTGTCCTCCACCGCGACCCGGTACCGGTTCTCAGCGATCTCGGTGATCTCGATCACGAGCTCCGGCAGGATCCCGGCCTCCTCGCACGCGTCAAGGGAGTTGTCCACCGCCTCCTTCACTGCGGTCAGGAGCGCCTTCTGCGGGTTGTCGAAACAGAGCAGGTGGCGGTTCTTGGTGAAGAACTCCGAGATGGAGATCTCGCGCTGGCGCGTGGCCATGGAGATCGCGTCCTCGCGTCGCGCGGCGCGGCGGTCCCTCCGGGCCCTCGCGGGAGCCGGCGCAGCGCGAACGGGCGAGTTCGCCCGGCTAAGCACCGGGGAAAGCTCGCGGGGTTCCGCTACCCCTGACGCGGAGGCGGGCGAGGCGGAAACGTCGGGTGCTTCCGGCACGGGGTCTCCGAAAAGCGAACCTTGCCCCTCGATCGACCGGAGACTCGGTGCCCTCGGGGCCATCGCCATCATCGGCCTCCTCATGCCGGGGGGCATTGTAGCAGGGGGGACGCGGCGACTCGGCGCGCTCCTGCCACGTATCGCGCGGGGTAGTAGAATCGCGTCCTTCGGAGGGAGCGTGACTTCCGGCGACGCTCGAGCGATGGATGCGCGAGATCTGGCGGGTGGTCGGGCGGCGGTCCGGCTCGGGGCCGCCGGGGCGGTCGTCTTCCTCGCCGGGGCCGTTCTTCCCGCGGCCATGGATGCGGCGGGGCTTCCCGGAGGGGCCGCGCTGCGGGCCGCCTACCATCCTCTCTGCCACCAGATCCCGTCCCGCTCCCTGGCTTGGGCGGGGCACCCCGTGGCGATCTGCGCGCGCTGCGCCGGGTTGTACCTGGGCGGCGCGCTGGCCCTGGCCCTCGCGGCGCTCACGGCCGCGGCGGCGCGCGTGCCGCCGGGCCTCCGCTGGCTCGCGCTGGCGGTGGCACCCACGACGCTCGACGCGACGGCCGGGCTCGTCGTCGGCGCCGGGCTCCCGAACGTTCCGCGCTTGCTGATCGCCTTGCCCGCGGGTTTCGCCGCGGGGCTCTATCTGGCCGCCGGCCTTGCCGACCTCGGAGGAAGCCGATGGACGAAGGGTCTCCCGATCTTCTCCGGCCCACGCTGACCGCCGGGATCGTGTTCGGGGCGCTGGCGAGCGTCCCGTTCCTGAACCTGCTCAACTGCGCATGCTGCTCGCTGGTGCTGGGGTGCGGATTCTTCGGCTCGTGGCTTTACTCCGGAGAGTGCCGGCGCCGACTGCTCGGGTTCCGGCCCGGTACCGGGGCGATAGTGGGCCTCGTGTCGGGCGCCTTCTATGCGATCACCGAGAGCCTGCTCGAGACGGTGATCCACCTGACGATCGGCGATCCCACGGCCCGCGTGATGCTGCGGGCAGTCCAGGGCCTCCCGGGCCTCCCCGCGGAGAACCGTGACATGCTCGAGCAGGCGCTGCGGCAGGCCTCGGAGGCGACTCCCACCGTCGGCTCCTTCGTGCTCGGCTTCTTCATGATGGTCCTGGTCGCGGCGGTCTTCTCGACGCTCGGAGGACTGATCGGCGGCGCCGTCTTCCGCACCTCCCCGCCGGAGGCGATGCATCCGCCCGCCGACGAAGGATACGGACCGCCGCCGTCCGCTCCAGCGGTCTGACCCCAGACGGCCGCGAGCGGTGCGCGCGGCCGTCCGCCCGCGGACGCAACGAGGACCTCGACCGGGTTGCGCGCCGGGAAGCGGCGCGCTCCCATCGGCTTGGCACGACACGGGAGACTGGCCCGGGAGTTGCGGTCGATTCGCGACGCGGAGGGGGCGCTGCTCCCGGCCGCCGACGTCGGGTCCGGGACCCCCGGCGGCGGCGGTAGGTCACCGCCGGGCGCGGGTCGGGGTACTTTCGAGGAGGCGGCTCCGGCCCGTCGCCCGTTCCTGAGGTTCACCTTCCGGCCGGGAATCCACGCCGTTCCTTCGTCTCACCGACGGGCGCGTCCCTAATCACATTGACCTCCGGTCCAAAGAGATTAGTATCACGCCCTCGACGTTCATGGAGGGAGAGGTATGTCCGAGAAACGGTTCTTCCGCGTCGGGCCGGACGGGGGGCTCACGAAGTTCGCCGCGCTCGAGGACCTTCTCGGCGCCGTGCAAACAGGCGGCTACGCCTGGCTGGACTTCTTCGACCCAGAGAGGGACGACCTGATGCCCCTCGTGGAGCCCTTGGGGATCGATCGGCTGTCGGTGGAGGACTGCCTGGACGAAGACCAGGTCCCCAAGATCGAGGACTTCCCCACCAACACCTTCATCCTTCTGAACGGCTACAACTACCGGGACGGCGCGCTCTCACTGGAAGAAGTGGATTTCATCCTCGGGAGGAACTTCCTCGTCACGGTGAGCGGGCATCAGGGCGGCAGCCTGAAGTTCTTCGAACGGGTGGAGCAGATGGTGACCCTGGACCCCGCCGGCATCAAGCAAGGGCCGGACTTCCTCCTCCACATCGTCCTGGACTACGTGGTGGACCACAAGTTCGCGGCCATCGAGGCGGTACAGGACGCCATCGACACCGCGGAAGAGGAGGTCCTGCGGAAGCCCTCGACGTTCAGCCCGGAGGTCCTCATGCGCATGCGGAGGGACCTCCTCACCCTGCGGAAGAGCCTTTTCCACGAGCGGGAGATTCTGGTCAAGGTCTGCCGGCGGGACTCGCCCCACGTCTCCGAGAAGGCGATCTACCACTTCCGGGACATCTACGACCACCTGGCCAAGTACTTCGAGATCGTGGAGATCTACCGGGAGATGATCACCAGCCTCATGGAGATGTACCTCTCCATGATCAACAACCGGATGGCCGAGGTGGCCAACCGCACCAACGCCACGGTGAGGCGCCTCACGCTCATCACCACGGTGTTCATGCCCCTGACGCTCCTGGCCGGGATCGGCGGGATGTCCGAGTGGACCATGATGACCGGGCAGTCCAACTGGAGGATCGCGTACCCCGCCTTCCTGCTGGGGATGATCGTCGTCGGAGCGGTCAACTACTGGCTGCTGATGCGGGTCGAGTCCCGCGATCGGAGGAAGGAGTGGGGACGTGGCGCTCGACTCGCTCCACGAGACGAGCGCACGAAGCGAGAGCCGATCCCGGACCACCTATAATGGCGGTCATGGGCGAGACTCCGGGACCGGTCCCCACGTTCGGCGGTGAGGAAGCGCGGGCGGTCTTCGAGGCCGCGCGGATCGTCGTCCTGCCCGTGCCCTACGAGGGAACGGTCTCGTACGGCCCGGGAGCGTCCCGCGGCCCCGAGGCGATCCTGCGGGCGTCCGCCCAGGTCGAGCTCTACGACGAGCAGACGCGCTCCGAGCCGTTCCGCGCGGGGATCTTCACCGATCCGATGCTTAAGATCCCCGAGGGCCCCGCGGAGCGGGTCGTGGCGCTCGTGGCCCGGCGCGTCGGGGAGCTGATGGACGCCGGGAAGTGGGTCGTGATGCTCGGCGGCGAGCACTCGATCACTCCCGGGGCGGTGCGCGCGGCGGCGGCGCGGCATTCCGGGCTCCACGTCGTGCAGCTAGACGCGCACGCCGACCTCCGGGAGGCCTACGAGGGCAACCCGTGGAGCCACGCCTCCGCGATGGCGAGGTGCCTCGGCCTCGCCTCGATCCGCGCGATCGGCATCCGGAATTACTCCATCGAGGAGGCGGAGCGGATCCGCGCCGGCATCCCGGGCTACGCGGTCGTTCACGCGTGGGAAATGGAGGCGGAGGGGTGGCAGGCGCGGGCCGCGGACGGGCTCGACGGGAAGCCGGTCTACCTCACGATCGACCTCGACTATTTCGATCCGGCGGTGATCCCCGCGACGGGAACCCCCGAGCCGGGCGGCGGCGCCTGGTGGCCGACCCTCCGACTGCTTCAGGAGCTGTTCCGTCGAGCGCGGGTCGTGGCGTGCGACCTGGTGGAGCTGGCGCCCGCGCCTACGCTCCACCACGCGGACTTCGCCGCCGCGCGCCTCGCCTACAAGCTGATGGGAATGGCGTTTCCCGGCGTCTAGCTCCTCGCCCAGCGCAGGATCTCCGGGATCGTCGGCCGCTTCCCGTACATCAGCACCCCGATCCGGAAGATCTTCGCTGTTCCCTTGAAGAACAGCCAGATCGTCCCGAGCATCAGAAGGACGGAGAGACCGATCTGCCACAGCGGGGGAGTGAGCACGCTGATCCGCATGTACATCACCATCGGCGTGAAGATCGGGATCATCGAGACCACGACGGCCACGGTGGAGTCGGGGTTGTTCACGAAGAAGAACGCCGCCAGCATCGGGATGACCAGGCACATGGACACGGGGGTCGTGAGGTTCTGCGCCTCCTGCTCCGAGTTGCAGACGGCCCCGATGGCGGCGAACAGCGCCGTGTACATGAAGTAGCCGAGGATGTAGAAGACGACGAAGCCGAGCAGCTTGGCCGGCGAGAACGCGTCGAGGGCGGAGGTCCACTCGGCCGCCGCCTGCTGGGCGGCGAAGTAGCCGCGCAGCGCGCCGGCGGTGACGACGTAGATCGCCATCTGGGTGAGTCCCACCAGGCCGATCCCGATGATCTTCCCCGTCATGAGCTGGTCGGGGGAGAGCGATCCGAGGAGCACCTCCATGACGCGGCTGGACTTCTCCTCGAGGATCCCGCGCATGACCGCGATGCCGTAAAGGAGAAGCGACATGTAGAGGACCATGACGAACGCGAAGGTCCCCAGCCAGGTCTGGAGGAACCCTTTCTTCTTCGACTCGCCGGTGGCCGAGACCTGGAACGTGCCCAGGTCGATCGGCTTCATGATCGCGTCGAGGGTCTTCCGATCGAGGCCGAGGTTGCTCTTCTCGAGGCGCAAGCCCACCACCGCGTTCTTGAGGGCCTTCTGGATCCGCTCGGTGGCCATCACGTTGCCGACGTTCTTCGCGTAGAACCGGAAGGCCTCTTTCGAGTCGATATCCTCCGCCACGGTCAGGACCCCGAAGAGCTTCCCCTCGACCACCTTGGGCTCGAGCGAGCGGCGGGTCTCGTCGAGGCTCCCACGCACCGGCTCGGGCACGAGGACGAACTCGGGCCGCCCATCCTTGAGCTTGTCGTCGAGCCCCTGGGCCATCGCGGCGAGAAGGCGGCCGGTGGCGTCCACGAAGGCGATGGTCTTCTGCTCGGCGGGGGTGACGAACATCACCGCGAACTGGATGCCGAACATCACGATCATGAGGAGCGGGAACACCGCCGTGCCGATCCAGAACGACTTCTTCTTCACCCGCTCCAGGTACTCGCGCCGGATGACCATGAAGACCTTATGCATGGGCCTGCTCCCCGCCGACGAGCTCGATGAAGATGTTGTGGAGGGTGGGGGACACGATCTCGAACCTCCGGATCGTGAGCCGCCCCACCGACGCCCGCAGGAGATCCTGCGGGTCCGCGTCCGCCGCGAGACGGATCTCCTGGTACTGCCCGTAATCGTCCACGCTGGCGACGCCGGGGAGCGAGCGGAGGAACGAGCCGTCCCCCTCGAAGTCCATCAGCACCGAGTTCTTCCCGAACCCGGCCTTGACCTCGCTCAGGACCCCCGTGAGCGCGACCTTGCCGTGGTTGAGCAGGGCGATCCGCTTGCACAGCTTCTCGGCGGTGTCCATCTGGTGCGTAGAGAATAGGATCGTGGCCCCCGCGCGGTTCAACTCGACGATCACGTCCTTGAACAGGTCCTGGTTCACCGGGTCCATCCCGGAAAACGGCTCGTCCAGAATCAGGAGGTCGGGTTGGGTCATCACCGCCGCCACGAACTGCGCCTTCTGCTGCATTCCCTTGGACAGCTCCTCGACTTTCTTGTCCTTCCAGCCGCCCAGCTCCAGCCGTTCCAGCCATTGGAGCCCGGCCTTGCGCGCGGCCGCCGGCGCCATGCCCTTGATGGCGCCCTGGAACTCCAACATGTCCGAGAGCTTCATCTTCCGGTAGAGACCGCGCTCCTCGGGGAGATAGCCGATCCGGTCCTTGGTGCCGTCGGCGAGGTTCTGCCCGAGGACTCGGACCTCGCCCGCGTCGGGCCGGAAGATGTCCATGATCATCCGGATCGAGGTGGTCTTCCCGGCGCCGTTCGGCCCGAGAAGGCCGAAAACCTCTCCCTGGGGTACCTCGAGATCGATATGGTCCACGGCGCGAAAATCCCCGAAGGTCTTGGTCACGCCGCGAAGGGCAATTGCTGGCTCCATGAGCGCTCTCCCGTGCGGCCCGGCCGTCCCCGCGGCCGCACGGCGGATTATACGGGATCGGGGCCCGTGGGTTCGGGGCGAGGCCGTTGAGACGCCGACCCGGCCGTGTTAGGGTCCGAGGGGGAGGGCGCCGCGCCGTCCCGGAGGAGGTTCTTCCCGTGCACGAGCTGCCCGAACCCTGGCGAGTCAAGTCCGTGGAGCCGATCCGCCTGGTGCCGCCGGAGGAGCGGGAGCAGCGGCTCCTGGAGGCCGGCTACAACCTGTTCAACGTCCCGGCGGAGGCGATCTTCATCGACCTCCTGACCGACTCGGGCACGTCGGCCATGTCGGACGCTCAGTGGGCCGGGATCATGACCGGCGACGAGTCCTACGCCGGCGCGCGGAGCTTCTTCCGCTTCGAGACGACCATCCGGGAGATTTTCGGTTTCCCGCACGTGATCCCGACGCATCAGGGGAGGATGGGGGAGAACCTGCTGTTCTCCACGATCCTCGAGCCGGGCGACATCGTCACCAACAACACCCACTTCGACACCACGAGGGCGAACGTGGAGTCGAACGGCGGGATCGGGATCGACCTGGTGGTGGCGGAAGGCCTCCGTCCGGACGTCGAGGCCCCCTTCAAGGGGAACATCGACCTCGAAGCGCTCGACCGAACGCTCGCGGCGAACCCCGGGCGTGTCAAGGTCGGGATGATCACGCTGACGAACAACTCCGCCGGCGGCCAGCCGGCGTCCCTGGCGAACGTCCGCGCGACGGCGGAGATCTACCGCCGGCACGGCGTGCCGTTCTGGATCGACGCCTGCCGTTTCGCGGAGAACGCCTGGTTCATCAAACAGCGCGAGGCGGGGCAGGGGGGGCGGACGGTCGCGGAGATCGTCCGCGACGTGTTCGAGTGCGCCGACGGCTGCATCATGTCGGCGAAGAAGGACGGCCTGGCCAACATCGGCGGGTTCGTCGCGCTGCGGAGCCGCGAGCTGTTCGAGCGGCTCAAGAACCGGCTGGTGATCATCGAAGGCTTCCCGACTTACGGCGGGCTGGCGGGAAGGGACCTCGAGGCGGTGGCCCGCGGCCTCAGGGAGGTGCTGGACGAAGCCTACCTGGCGTTCCGCGTGGAGCAGGTGCGGCGTTTCGGCCAGGATCTGATCGACGCGGGGATCCCGCTCGTGCTCCCCGTGGGGGGCCACGCGGTCTACGTGGACGCGCGGGCCTTGCTGCCGCACATCCCGCCGCTCCAGTATCCGGGACAATCGCTCACCGTCGAGCTGTATCGGGAGGGGGCGGTGCGCGTCGTGGAGATCGGCTCCCTGATGTTCGCCCGTACGGACCCCGAGACCGGCGAGGAGACGCCGGCGCCCGTGGAGCTGGTGCGGCTGGCCGTACCGCGCCGCGTCTACACCAACAGCCATCTGCAATACGTCGCCGAGGTGCTCCGCGCCATCCGCGACCGGAAGGGGGATCTCCGGGGCTACCGGATCGTCAGGCAGGCCCGGTTCCTCCGCCATTTCACCGCCGAGCTGGCGCCGCTGTGACGCGCGGCCGGCGGCGGGCGAGGAGGACCGAGCCCGGGGGTGCCACCGCCGCCGCCGTTGCGGGGTCCGGCCCGAATCGCATACTCTAGCGCCGCCATGCTCACGGGCTTCAACACGGACGTCGAGTACGACGGCCGGGTGTTCCACGTCCAGACCGAGGACAAGGGGGTCAAGAACCCGGTCGTCGAGAGCCTCGTGTACACGGGGGGCGAGATCGTGGGGTCGAGGCGCAGCTCCTACGCGGACCTCGAGAGCGGCGACGGGTTCTCGGAGACCGAAGTGCAGCGCCGGATGGAGGGCCAACACCAGGCGATCATCCGCGAGGTGCTGAGCGGGAGGTTCGATCCCGAGGGGCCGAAGCCTTTCGGCTACAACATCATCACGAACCGGAGCCTCGACGAGGTCGTCCTCGACTACCTCTCGAGCGCGATCGGGAACGAGCGGATCCGGCTCGAGATGGAGGGCGGGCAGGCGTTCGAGGAGGGGACCCGCCCGACGCTCAGGCTCCGCGTGCTCGGCGAGGAGTCCGAGCGGCCGATCGCGGGCGCGCGAGTCACCGTGAAGCTGATCACGACCCGCGAACGGCCGAGCGAGCTGTTCTCGGGGACCACCGACCCCGACGGCCGCGTGGCCGCGACGTTCGAGCTCCCCGACCTCGCGGGCGCGAGCGCCGCCGTGCTCTGCCAAGCCGAGGGGGGCGGCTACAACGCGGAGATCAAGCAGCTGATCCGCAGGCGGGACACGCCGTCGGGGCTCTGACCGGTCTCACTCCCTGATCCGTCCCCGGAGCCGAGCCATCTCTCGCTCGGCCTCCTCCCGGCGGCTCGCGGCGCGCTTGTCGTACGTCTTCTTTCCCCGGGCCAGGGCGATCTCGATCTTGATCCGCCCTCCCTTGAGGAAAAGCCGTGTCGGGACGAGCGTCATCCCGCCGGCTTCGGTGGCGCGGGCGAGCTTCCGGATCTCGGCGGCGTGCAGCAGGAGCTTCCGGGTCCTCACGGGGTCCGGGTTGTCGCGCCCTCCCTGAGAGTACGGGCTGAAATGCGCGTCGTGGAGGAACGCCTCGCCGCCGTCGATCCTCGCGTAGGCCTCCTTGAGGCTCACGCGCGCTTCCCGCGCGGACTTGACCTCGGTACCGGTGAGCGCGATCCCGGCTTCGAAACGCTCGAGCAGGTGGTATTCGTGAGATGCCGCCCGGTTCGTCGCCAGGAGCGGAGTCTCCGCGCGATCCCTGACCTTCCTGGCCAAGTCTCCCCTCCGGTGCGGCCCTGGGGCTCTCGAGAGTATCACGGCAGCGCCGAAGTGGTATATTTCAGAGGCACGGCACCGGGGCCGCAGGCTCGCGGCAGGTCGATCGAGGAGAGAGGTTTTCGATGGAAATCGTGGTCGTCCGGTTCCCGCCGGCCGGGCGTTGCGCCACATGCGATCCCTGCGGACTCGATCTCGCGGTCGGAGAATCCTGCATCGCCGAGACCGATCGAGGAGCCGAGTTCGGGATCGTCACCCAGCTCGGTTTCCGTCACGAGCGCCGGGGAGAGCCCGAGCGTGCGTTCCCACGCGTGCGCCGCCGCGCGACGCAGGACGACGAGGAAGCTTGCGCGCACAAGGTCGTGATGGAGCGCGAGGGAAGGGAGTTCTGCATCGCGCGGATCGAGGAGCATCGCCTCGCGATGAAACTCGGCCGCGTGGAGCGCCAGCTCGACGGCAAGAAGATGACGTTCTACTTCACCGCCGAGGGGCGCGTGGACTTCCGCGAGCTGGTTCGGGACCTCACGGGCCAGTTCCACACTCGCGTCGAGCTCCGGCAGATCGGCGCGAGGGACGACGCGGGGATGCAGGGGGGCTGCGGTCTGTGCGGGCGCGTCCTGTGCTGCGCCGACTGGATCCGCGGCTTCGACCCGGTGTCGATCAAGATGGCGAAGGTGCAGGGGTTGTCGCTGAACCCCGCCAAGATCTCGGGAATGTGCGGCCGATTGATGTGCTGTCTCCGATTCGAGTACGACTCGCCGCAGGATGCACGCAGGCGGGGGGGCGACGCCGGCCCCGCCCCGTCTTCCCCGCGCGAGGACTCTCCGTCGCCCGACGGCGCCCCCGCTCTCCCCGTGATCCCGTAGCCCGCGGCAGCGTCGGGTTAGTCCTCCTCGATCTCCGCGAGCCGGCGCGCCAGCTCGTCGCGACGGATCCCGAGGGTCTTCGCGGCGGTCCTGAGCGCCACGTGCCTGTCGCCGCCGGCGGCCTCGAGCGCCTCGCGCCACGCGTCCGCTATCCGGGCCGCCGCGCCGCGACGGCCCGGTACCGCGCCCTCGCGGGCCCCCTCGATCGCCAGCGCGATCTCGCCGCGGATGTCCCCGTCGCCGAGGGCGGCGAGGATCTCCTCCGCGGATCCCGAGAGCAGCGTCTCGTGGATCTTGGTCAGCTCGCGGCCGAGCACGAGAGGACGGCGGTCGAGGATCTCGGCCGCGTCGTGGAGCGCGTCCCTGATCCGGTGGGGGGCCTCGAAGACCACCACCGTCCGTGTCTCCCTGGCGAGCTCCGCGAGGCGTCGGCGCCGTTCTCCCGGCCGGTGCGGCAGGAACCCGTCGAACAGGAAACGGTCCGCCGTGAGACCGCTGGCCGACAGCAGCGCGGCTACGGCGGTGGGACCGGGAACCGGGGAGACCGAGAGCCCCTCCCCCCGCGCCGCGCGCACCAGGAGCGAGCCCGGGTCCGACACCCCCGGGGTTCCTCCATCCGAGACCAGGGCCACGTCGCCGCCCTCGTGCAGGACCCGAAGGACCGGCTCGAGCCTCGCGCGCTCGTTGAACCGGTGGCAGGAGATCGTTCGCACTTCGATCCCGAACCGCGCGAGGAGCCTGGCGGTGCGACGCGTGTCCTCGCAGGCAACGAGCGCCGACGAGCGCAAGATTCGCTCGGCGCGCGGTGAAAGATCCTCGAGGTTGCCGAGGGGCGTCGCGACGACGAACAACGTGCCGGCCACGGACCGAATCCTAACACTTGCGCGCGCGGCACCGGGCCGCTTCGCAAGGTCCGCTCGACCGCCGGTCGCGACGCGGGTACGATGTTCTCCCGTGGCGCTTCCGCGACGAAGGTGCCCGGAGGAGGAGTCGGATGGGCCAACGGCCGGTGCGGGTCGGGATGATCGCGGCGGCGGCGCTCCTGATGGGCGCGGCCCCGCCCTTACCGCCGCCTTCGAGCACGGAGCCGCCCGCCGACCGGCCCGCGCCGATCCATGCCGACGGAGCCGCGCTCGAGCGCGCGGTGGCGGATGCCGCGACCGCGTTCTTGCGGTCGGACCAGCGGGTCACGCGCGAGGCGCTCGATCGGATCGAGGCGGGTTGCCGTCGGCTCGGTCGCGACGACGCTCAGGGGCGGTTCAAGGACGTGGTGGTCTACGACGAAGCCTTTCACAAGACGCTGGACCTCGCGCGGGAATTCTCGGCGAGCGGAGAGATCGACAAGTCGTTCGACCAGTTCGTATGGGTGCAGAAGACCTGCCGAACGTGCCACGCGCTGGCGAGGAAGGCCAAGCCCGCCGGGGAGCCTGCGCGGCCGCCGGCCCCGGGCCCATCGGACCCACCCGCCGGCTTCAGCTCTTCCAGTCCCGGGGGTAGCGGAAGTCCCAGCCGACCGTCCGGGTCGAAACCTTGGCGATGATCGGCGGGCGCCGCTTGAACTGGGAGCGGACGACGAGCCGGGCCACCCGGTCCACCAGCTCACGTTCGAATCCGGCGGCGACCAAGGCGTCCCGGTTGAGGCGCGCATCCACCAGAAGCGCGAGCAGCCGGTCCACCCGCTCGTAAGAGAACCCGAGGTCGGCCTCGTCCGACTGGCGCGGCCACAGGTCGGCGGAAGGAGGCTTCCTGCGGATGGGCGCCGGCACTCTGAGGTACTCGGCGAGCGCCCGGACCTGCGTCTTGTAGAGATCGCCCAACGGGTTCAGAGCCGACGCCATGTCGCCCCAGAGCGTCCCGTACCCGAGCAGAAGCTCCGTCTTGTTGCTCGTGCCGAGCACGAGAGCATGGTGCTGCTCCGATCGATCGTAAAGGACCATCATCCGCGCGCGCGCCATCACGTTGCCGAGACGGAGCCGGTTCACCTTCCCGCTCACGCGATCGAACCCATCGACCAGCGGCGAGATGTCCACCTTCTCGGCGAGGATGCCGAGGGCGCCGATGACCCTCTCCGCGTCCCGGACCGACGCGGGGCTGCTGGCCCGATACGGGAGCAACAGGGCAACGACCGACGCCGGCCCGAGGGCGCGCGTCGCGAGATAGGCAGCCACCGCCGAGTCGATGCCGCCCGAGAGGCCCAGCACGACGCGGGGTCTCCCGGTACGGAGCACCTCCGTCCGGATGAAGCCCGTGAGGATGCGCACCGTCAGCCCCGGATCGAGGGTGAGATCCGGCTCGACCGCGCGGGGAGCGGGTGCTCCGGGCTTGCTCCGGGAGCGTTTCACGGGCGTCCCGGACCGGCGGGTTCCTCGGTCGCGGCGGCGGGCAGCTCGTAGCGCAGCCGGCGGACCCGATCGATTTCCCGGGCCGCGAGTTCCAGGTTCTCGTCGCGGAGCAGGGGGTAGGCGATGCGGGCGCGCCGCAACACCCCGGCGTCGAGTTCCACCACGTCGAGCGCGGGCTCGAGCGCCGGGAGCGTCGCGAGGACGCGGCCGAAGGGGTCGATCGCCAGGGATCCCCCGCCGAAGTTCAACCCGTCCTCGTACCCGACCCGATTCACGTACACGACGAACGCCGTCTCGAACTCCGCCGTGACGCGGAGGAGGTCGTGCCAGACCGCGAGGCTCGTGATTCCACGCCCGGGCCGCGCGCCGCGGGTCGGACCGCTGCTCGCGGCGAGGAGGACATCCATGCCCTGCTGGGCCAGGATCCATGCGCAGGCAGGGTGCCAGCAATCCTCGCAGATCAGCATCCCCGCGCGGCCGAAGGGGGCGTCGAAAGCGCGAAGCCGATCCCCGGCGGCGAAATCCCTTCCCTCCTCGAACATGCCGTAGGTGGGCAGGTAGACCTTCCGGTGGAGGTGCACGAGGAGGCCGCGGCTCAGGTAAGCCGTCGCGTTGTGATAGCGATGGTCGGGCGTCTCCTCCACGAACCCGAGCATGAGGTCGAGGTCCCGGGACGCCCGTTCGAGACGGCGGAAACGGGGCGCGTCGACTCTGAGAGCGACCTCGGGGACCTGGTCGCGCAGCAGGTAGCCGGTGAGGGAGAGCTCGGGAAAAACCACGAGGTCGGCGCCGGCCCGGCGGGACTCGCGGACCTTTTCGAGGTGGACCTCGAGATTCGCCTCGATCTCCCCGAGCCGAGGGGCGATCTGGGCCAGGGCCACACGGACGTTCCGCATCCACGTACCTCCGCGCGCACAGACCCACGTCGTACGGTATCACAGCGGTACCAACCCGTCACCCTGGAGGCACGACGCGGGCACTACGCCAAACAGGCTCAATTGAGTTTTGGCTGGGCTAACCGCGTCAATTTGGGCCACCCAACGCCGCTGCGATGGGACCTGGACACCGGCCGGTCCTCGGGTGCCGCCAAGAAAATGGCGTCGTTTCAAATGATTTCAATTCTGCCAACCTCCCCGGGACGCGCCGCTCCGGCTGGCCCGGATCTTTCATCAGCGGTGGGTGATTGCAACGGTGCGCGGCGCGACTCCTCTCCCTGGGTCGCCCTGGAGCGGGATCCGACGAGGCGGCACTTCGATGGACCTACGGACCGGAGAGAACGCCCCGTGGCGCGACCGTGGGGGAAGGGACGGGAAGCTCGATGGCGAGAAAAGCGATCCTGGACGAGGCGCTCGAGTTCGACGAGGTGACTCCCGAGGAGGTCGCCGAGGCGCAGGCCGAGGTCGAGGCCGCGGCACGCGCGGTCAGACGACGCCGCACCGACAAGGACGTGGCCACGGATCGGCCGACTGCGGCGATCCTTCCGATCTACCTGCGGGAGATGGGAGCCACCCCCCTCATCGACGAGAGCCGCGAAGTGGAGTTGGCGCGCGAGCTCCAGGAGGGACGGGCGCGGCTGGCCCGCGTCATCCTGCGTCTCCCCGCCGTCTGGCGTGAGCACGCGCTCGAGAGGGACCTCGACGGGCCGAAGCGCGGAAGCGAATGGCCGCTCGACCATCTCGAGTCCTGCTGCGCCAGGCTGTGGAGGTTCGAGAGAGAGCGGAAGGAGCCGCGGTTGACCGTCCTCGTGCGCGAGGCAAAGGAGCACAAGCGGCGCATCGATCACGCCCGCGACGCGCTGATCCTCGCCAACCTGCGTCTCGTGGTCCACATCGCGAAGAAGTACCTGAACCACGGCATCTCCTTCATGGATTTGATCCAGGAAGGGAACATCGGCCTGATGAAAGCCGTTGAGAAGTTCGAGTACGAGCGCGGGAACAAGTTCTCCACGTACGCCTACTGGTGGATCAAGCAGGCGATAGAGAGGGCCATCGCCGACAAGGCCCGCATTATCCGGATTCCCGTGCACGTCAACGAGAAGATCAAGAAGATCTCCAGGGTGGCCCGCGAGCTCGGCGAGACGTTGGGGCGCAAGCCCACGCCGCAGGAGATCGCCAAGAAGCTGAGGATGCCGGTGGCGAAGGTCGAGGAGATCCTGGGCGTCGTCCAGGAGCCGCAGGCTCTCGAGGACGTCTCGTCGTCCGACGACGAAAGCCCGGGCCTCCTCAGGTCCGTGGCGGACCCGAACGCGCCGTCTCCCCTCGAAAGGACGGTGGACCGCGAGCTCCGGGAGAAGATCAAGGAGACGCTCAGGGTCCTGAACCCGCGGGAGGAGGAGATCATCAGGCTGCGGTTCGGTATCGGGCGGGAGATGCCCTACACTCTCGAGGAGATCGGCCGGGTCATGGCGCTGTCTCGAGAGCGGGTCCGCCAGATCGAGGCCACCGCGCTCAAGAAGATCCAATCCGCCCAGGAGTGCGGCGACCTCCGGGAGTTCCTCGCCTGAGGCGGCGCGCACCGTGTCCGGACCCGTGTCCGACCTAGCGCCGGGGACCGTCCCCCGGCGCTTTCGCGTGTGGACCGGCTTTCGTCGCCGCGGCGGGGGAACGTCGCTCCCGGCCGCGCCGTCGGCACCGAGCCCGTCTCTCCACGCGCCGCGGTCGTCGCGCGTGACCGTCTGACGGGGCCGGACGCGCGACCGGGCTCGAATCCGGCCGGAACGGACGCGCCGCGCGGGGCGCTGTGGAAAACCTCGGAACGGTTCACCCCTTCGCGGAAACTCGGACCCACAATGGCGATCATTTGTCGTAATCTATTGAAAAATAAGTACTTGGCGGCGCAAGACGGGAATGCGCTTCGTCGATCGCGCATTCGCGGGCAACGACGCCGTCGGGAAGCGCGCACAGGATATCCACAGGAGTTGAGAACCGGGCCGACCCACGCGACGGGAGGATGCGTGGCATGAGTCCCCTCGAAAGTCCCGCCGGGGAGGCCTCGAGAGCCCCGCGGCAGATCTACAGCGAAAACCCGATTCGGGACGTTCCCTGAAGCCGAGGAGCGCGTAGCTTCATGACGGTACTGAGTAGGGAGAGCCGGGAGTCTGACCGAGGCGCCGCATCCTCGGGTGCGGGGAGTGCGCGGCGCTCGAGGGGTTCCATGCGGACGATTTTCGAGATCCGGCGCGCGTACCACGACTCGCTTTCGAACATGCGGAGTTGGCTGACCGACACAGGCGTCTCTGGAACCCTGACGACGCTCGATCGCTTGTCGATCATCGACGCGTGGCAGCAGGAGATGGTGGAGTTCTTCGAAAGGAACGGCTTCTGCTTCTCGTGCAGCCGCCGTCTCTCTCGCTGCCGCTGCCCCAAGGAGCCGTACTGACCGCTCGCGCGTCCGGTCCGCGCGACCGGCGCCGGAAGGCCCCGCGAACCGATGATCCCCACGGACGACGCGGCGGCTGCGCGGCTATCGCAGGGGTGATGGCGGCGGGGGCGCACGGGCGTGCCCGCGGAGGAAACCGAGTTGCCACGCCTCCGGCCCGCGCGGCGGGATGAGATCGCCGCGATCCTGCGGGAAAGCCACGGCCTCTGGGGCGCCGGCTTGACCTACGCGGCGTACCTCGACATGTGGCTCGAGCTGTTGGAGACGCCGTGGGGGAAGCGCCGCTTCCGGCACCTGGTCTGGGTCGAGGAGGATGGCACGGTTCTCTCGAGCCTGAAGCTCTACAGGCCCGTCGTGCGCTTGCTGGATCGAACCGGGCCGGCCTCGGTGATCGGTGCGGTGTTCACGCCGAGGTCCCTGCGGGGAAGGGGGCACGCGCCGGAGCTGATCCGCGCAATGCTCGCCGAGGGGCGCGAGGCCGGCGATCCCCTGGCCATGCTGTTCAGCGACATAGGGGCTTCGTACTACGCGGCACTGGGGTTCCGGGAACTGCTCGCGGACGAGGCCTCGGGGACGCTCGACCGCGCCGTTGATCCGCCTGCCGGGTGGGAGCTCCGCCCGATGACCGAGGACGATCTCCCGGCGGTGATCCGTGCGCACGACGACGACTGCGCCACGCGACCGCTCGCCGTGATCCGCGACCGGGAGCACTGGGATTTCCTCCTGGCGAGGGCCGCGGCCTACTTCGCGCGGCTCGACGGCTCGGACTTGGCGCGACGGTACCGGGTCGCTCTCTTCCACGGCCGGTTCGCGGGCTACCTCGTCTCGCTCGGTGGCGAAGGGGCGTGGGCCGTCCGCGAGGCCGGTGCTCCCGGGGCGGACTCCGCGGCGCTCACCGCGATCCTGCGTCTCGGCGCGGCGGACGCGCGGCGCGCGGGACTGCGCAAGGTCCACGGATGGCTTCCCCGGGGCGCGGCGGAGTGGGTTCCCGAGTGGCGCCTCGAGCACCGGCCGCGTCGCACCGCGATCCCGATGCTCCTCCCTCTCGACGGCGCCGTGACCCTCTCACCGCTCGACGCGCCCGGCGCGTCGTTCGTTCCCTACCTCGATCAGTTCTGATCCCGACGCGCACCTTCGCTCTCCTTGACACCGCGGCGCGCGGGGATACACTTCGACCCACCGCATGAAACCGCGCGCGACGACGCCTTCCCTCTGGCTTTTCCCCGCCGTGCTGCTCTTTCTTTCGACGACAGGGACGACGGCCGCCGAACCCGCCCCGTCGGGGGAGGTGCGGAAGGCCGAGGCGGCGGCCGCGCCGACCGGCCCGGGGAAGCTCCCCGGCGACGTCGCGGTGGAAGCGCTCCGGATCCGGGAGGTGCCGGGCTCCGACGAGATCATCTTGGAGGGCGCGGCGACCGTCCGTTCGGGGCGCTCCCGCATCCAGGCCGATCGAATCACCTACCGTGGCGGCCGCTGGATCGAGGCCGAGGGGAACGTGCTGGTGGTGTGGGCGGGAAACAGGATCTCGGGCACGCGTATGGAGTACGACCTCACCGAGGAGCACGGGACTCTGGAGAACGCCATCGGTCAGGTGGAGCCGGAGTTCTTCTTCGTCGCGAAGACCGCGGAGAAGATCGGCCAGGACCTCGTCGTCCTCAAGACCGCGATCGTCACGACCTGCACCCAGCCGGTGCCCTACTGGTCGCTGGCGGTGTCCACCGCCCGGATCCGGATCGACGGTTACGCCCACCTGTGGAACCTCAGGCTCAGGACGAGGCGCGCGCCGGTCTTCTACCTCCCGTACCTGATCTGGCCGGTCAAGAAGGGCCGGGCGGCCGGACTCCTTCTGCCGTCCTTGGGAACCTCACAGGATCGCGGGAAGCTCCTCAGTCTGCCGCTGTACCTCCCTCTGGGCCCGAGTGTTGACCTGACGCTGACCGCGGAGCGTTACACCCTTGCCGGATTGGGCTGGGGCGCCGACCTCGGCTTCGTCCCGAACCGGCAGGGATCGGGGAGGTTCACCGCGTCTTACATCCAGGATCAGGTCTCGCGCAGCCAGGGCGAGCCGACCCAGCGTTACCGGGCGACGTATACGGAGACCCAGCAGTTCGAGAACGGGTTCCGGATGGTCGCCGACATCAACCAGGTGAGCGACTTCAGGTACTTCACGGACTACGAGCGAGACCTCAGGCTCGTGTCCACGCCCACGATCCTTGCCCGCGTCGAGTTCAGCCGGAACGGCAGCTGGACCAGCGTGAACGTGCGGGAGCTGCGGCGTGAGCAGCTGAAGCAGCCCCAGTCCTTCTACGTGGAGGGGCAGGCCTCGCCGACGCCGATCGAATCGAGCTTCGTTCAGGAGACGCTGCCGGAGATCGATTGGCGCGGCCGGAGCCACCGGCTCGGGAAGACGCCGTTCTACCTGAGCTTCGAGTCGAGCGCGGCCTGGATACGGCAGAGCGACCTGCAGTTCCGGACGCCCAGCTACTGCCCGGTCACGCAGGAGATCGGCGACTGCCCCTACCCCGACACCGACCAGACCGTACGCCACACGTACGCGTTTCCGCTCGTGTCGGATTACTACCGCGCCGACATGTTCCCGACGATCTCGGCGCCCGTCTCTCCATTCCCGTGGCTCGACATCACCCCCTCCGTGAACACCCGCTACACGTTCTACTCCCAGAGCCAGGCGACACGGTCACAGGAGGTCCAGGTGGCCGGCCAACCCACGACCGCCGTGGTGCAGAAGATCGACGACCGAGCCCTGGGCCGTTTCGTGAGCGGCGCGACCGTCGAGATCGTCGGGCCGAGGTTCTTCCGGATCTTCGAGCGCCCCGACAACCCGTTCTCCTCTCGCTACAAGCACGTTATCGAGCCCCGGATCGTGTACGTGTACCAGCAGGCGTTCGATCGCAACGAGGAGATCATCCAGTACGACGGCGTGGACTCGAGCCGTGGCGCCACCAACCAGCTCACGTACGGCGTGAGGACGCGCCTCTTCGCGGCCCGGCCACGAGCCAAACCCGCGGAGCCGGCGGGAGGCGGAGAGGCCGTCCTACTGCCCGAGGGAACTTCCGGCGCGGTCAAGAAAGCGGAACCGGCCCCGCAGGGCGCCGCGGCCCCTGCCGATGGGCCGCCGGCGCCGCCGCCTCCGGTGGAGCCCGTGGAGATCGCTTCGCTCGACGTGAGCCAGAGCCGTTCCTTCGGCAGGGACCTGTCCACGGGAATCAACAGCGTCGGGGTTTCCGAGAGCAGCCGTTTCTCCTCCATCGACACCGTTGGACGCTTCAACCCGAAGCCGAACACCAGTCTCGACCTGAGGACGAGCTACGACATCCTGCTGCGGCAGTTCTCGTCGGTTAGCGTCTCCGGAAACCTCCGCGGCCAGACGGCCAGGACGGGCTTCTCGCTCGTCCGGACCGCCGGGTCGTCCGGGGCGTCGAACCAGACGCAGCTCCGGATGGCGACGGGGGTGACCCTCTTCGGCCGGAAGCTGAAGCTGGACGTGGACGGCTCGTACAACGCCCAGCTGCGCCGGTTTCCCGATCAGCGCTGGCGCGTCGAGTACTACACCCAGTGCTGCGGGTTCTTGATGGAGTGGTTCCAGCGCGATTTCGTGGCCAACAGCCGGGGAGAGTTCCGGTTCACCTTGGACCTGCGCGGGATCGGCAAGCTCATGGACCTGCACCAGTGAGGACCACCAGGTTGAAGGGACTCTCCGCGACGGAGGCGCCTCGAGAGTGAAGGTCCTGATCACGGGAGTGACCGGCTATCTCGGGGGCCGCGTGGCCGAGCGGCTCGCCGCCGCCGGTCACGAGGTTCGCGGACTGGTTCGCGACCCCGCGCGATGGAAACGGCGGCCGGAAGGAGCCGACGCGTTCGCGGGCGACGTGACCGACGCGGCCGCCTTCGCGAGGGCGGCGGAAGGGTGCGCTGCGGTGGTGCATGCCGCCGCGCTGGTGAAGAACTGGGTCCGGGACCGCGGCGAGTTCGACCGTGTCAACCTCGGCGGGTTCCGGAACGCGGTGCTGGGAGCGCGGGCGGCGGGCGCGAAGCTGCTGTACACGTCGTCGTTCATCGCCCTCGGCCCGACCGACGGCGCGACGTTCGACGAGGACACGCCGCGGGCGTCGGTCCGGTTCCACAACGACTACGAGCGGACCAAG
Source organism: Acidobacteriota bacterium (assembly GCA_041494445.1). GTDB lineage: Bacteria > Acidobacteriota > Polarisedimenticolia > Polarisedimenticolales > JAIQFR01 > JAIQFR01. Next base: position 24,333 of record JBGQAU010000013.1, read on the forward strand.
TGGGCCGCGGATCAGGCGGCCCGCCGGCTCGCGCTCGACGGATTCCCGATCGTCCGGCTCTACCCGGGGGTCGTCTACGGACCCGGCGAGCTGACCGCGGGAAACCACGTGGTCGAGCTGCTTCTGCAGCACGCGCGGGGCCGCCTCGCGGGGTACCTCGGGGGCGGGGACCTGCGGCAGTGCTTCGCCTACGTGGACGACGTCGCGGCCGGCTTCGCCACCGCCCTGGAGCGGGCGGCTCCAGGCTCGGGCTACGTCCTCGGGGGGGAGAACCGGACCGCGCGCGAGCTTTTCGCCGCCCTCGAGGAGGCGACGGGGATCGCTCCGCCGCGACGCAGCGTGCCGTTCTGGGTGGCCGGCCTCATCGGGAAGCTCGAGCGGTGGCGGGCATGGCTCACGTCCGTACCGCCGGGGCTGACCGACGAGATCGTGGAGGTCTACCGACACGAGTGGGCGTACTCGTCGGCGCGGGCCGAGCGCGATCTCGGTTACCGGATCACGCCTCTTCGCGAGGGGATCGCTCGAACGGCGGCCTGGCTCAGGGAGATCGGCGAGCTCCCGGGAGGGAGATGACGTGGGGAGGATCGCGACCGAGCTCAGGCGCAAGTCGGTCCACATGTCCATGGGCCTCTTCGCGCTCCTTCTGCGGTGGCTCTCGCCGGTCGGCGCCGCGGCCTGCGCGGCCGTCGCCCTCCTGTTCAACCTCTTCGTCCTGCACCGCCTGACCCGGCGGTCGCTGCTCCGCGACGAGGAGAGGGCGCGGGGGTTCTCGACGGGCATCGTGCTCTACCCCGCCGCGGTTCTCGCCCTGATCCTGGTCTTCCACCACCGGCTAGAGCTCGCGGCCGCCTGCTGGGCGCTGATGGCGTTCGGCGACGGGATGGCGACGGTGGCTGGGGTGTCCCTGCGCGGGCCGAAGCTCCCGTGGAACGCGGGGAAAACGTGGTGGGGGTTCTTCGCGTTCGCGCTCTACGGAACCTGCACCTCGGCGCTGCTGATCCGCTGGGTCCAGCACGGTGACGTCGGTTCGGGGGCGATCGGCACGTCCTTTCTCGCGGAGGGAGCGGGCTCTCCCGTCCCCGACATTGTCTTCCTTCTGGCGGGGTGCCTCGCGGCGTCGCTCCTCGCGGGCTTCGCCGAGTCGCTCGAGACCGGGGTGAACGACAACATCCTGGTGCCGCTCACGGGCGGGGCCGCGCTCTACGCGGCCACCCTCGTGGCGCCGGCGCGCCTCGCGACGGCGGGGAGCGCGATGGAGCACGATTTCGCCGTCGGCGCCGCCGTCACCGCCCTTCTCGCCGTCGCCGCGTACGCCGTGCGCGGCGTGGACGTCTCCGGCGCTCTCTGGGGATGGGTACTGGGGACGCTCCTCTACGGGTTCGGCGGGTGGCGAGGCTTCCTGATGCTCCTGGTATTCTTCGTTGTCGCCACGGCGGCCACGCGGATCGGCTACTCGAGGAAGGCCGCGCTCGGCATCGCCCAGGAGAGGGGAGGCCGGCGCGGCGCACGGCACGCCCTGGCCAACGCCGGCGCCGGCGTGACGTTCGCGTTCCTGGCCGCGGCCACGCCCTACCGGGAGGCGTTCACGCTCGCCCTCGTCGCCGCCTTCGCGACGGCGCTCTCGGACACCGTCTCCTCGGAGATCGGCAAGGCCTACGGTCGGCGTCCCTTGCTGGTCACGACGTTTCGCCGGGTCCCCGCCGGGACCGACGGGGCGGTGTCGGTCGAGGGAACCCTGGCGGGCGTGCTCGCGTCGGTGGCTCTCGCGGCCGCCGCCTGGAGCGTCGGCCTCGTGGACGCGACCGGCGTCGCCTTGGTGGTAGTCGCTGCGTTTGTCGGAACGACGCTCGAGTCCTACCTGGGCGCGACCGTGGAGCGAATGAAGCTGATCGACAACGAGCTGGAGAACTTCACCAACACGCTGGCGGGCGGGCTCGCGGCGATGGGGCTCTCCTTCCTTCTCTCGGCCCTCCGTTGAGGCTCTCCCGCCTGGGTCCCGCGGGCGCCGCGCACGACGCGGTCCTCGGTCGGGGCGACAGGCCCGAGGCGGCGCGGCCTCAGACCAGGTAGGCCACCGCGAACCCGATCTGGGCGGCCATCATCATCAGGTACATGTGAGTCCAGGAGGGGTGGTTCTCGACCTCCGCGAGCGCCTGTGGGTCCTTCAGGATCAGCGTGACCGTGTAGATGCCCCACAGCCCGAGGCCGGCTCCGAGGGCGGTCAGGACCCAAGGGTTGCCGGTTAGGATGTGGTGCGTGGGAGACCACGGATTGCGAATCCATGCGCCGACCGGCATGAGGAGCCAGGGGACCACGAAAAACGGCGCGATCATCCGGGCCGCGCGAGTCACGCCGTAGCGGATCGGCAGCGTGCGGCAGCCCGCCGCCTCGTCCCCCTTCATGTCCGAGAAGTCCTTGGTGGTCGAGGCGCCGAGGAGGAAGAGAAAGAAGATCGACCCGATGAACCACGGCTCGAGGTGGAACACGGAGGCGACCATGGACCAGCCCGCCACCTTGAGCAGGCAGCCTCTCGGGATCGCGATCGTGAGGTTGGCCCCGAAAGCGTTGGCCTTGGTGCGCCCGAACGACGGCGCGCTGTAAGCGAACGTGAACAGCATCCCGGCGATGTAGATGAAGAAGCACTGGTGCAGGTCGAGCGGTGCAAGGAGCTTGTCCCGGAGCGACACCGTCGGGTAGGCGACGACCAGCCACGTCGGCAGCACCGCGGCCAGGTAGAGCGCCATCGCGTACCACCATGCCGCCCGCACGGAGACCGCTCCGGTCACGATCGGCCGGCCCGGCTTGTTCACCCGGTCGTTTTCGATGTCGTAGACCTGGTTGATCACGTTCGACGCGGCGTTCAGGAGAGCGGCGCACGCCGAGCCGAGCACGACCGTAAAGAAAATGCTCGAGGTCCATTGCCGCGGCTCCCCCGCGAGCACGTGCGGGTTCGAGGCGGATCCCCACGCGGTGATCGCGCCCGAGACGACGCCGAGCAGCGGCGGAAGGAGGGTGAACGGCCGGGTCAGCGAAACGTACGGCAGGACCCTGCCGGCGAGCGGCTTCGGGTTCCGGTTCCCGGGGAGCGACGCCACGCGGCTCGTCCCCGGGATCAGGGTGTCCGGCGGCGGGCGACGGCAACCCGGGCCGGCCGGATCACGCGGTCGCCGAGCCGGTAGCCCGCGCGGATCGTCGCGGCGACCCTGCCCTCGAGCTCGGTCGATTCGGTGTCCACGACGCGAACGGCCTCCGCGACGTTCGGGTCGAACTCCTCCCCGTCGAGGACGACGCGGTCGACGCCGTGCCGCTCGAGAGTCGCGAGGAAACGGTCGCGGGCCAGCGCGACCCCAAGCACCAGCGCCTCCGCCCCGGAGACCCCCTCCATGTGGGAGAGCGCGAGATCGAGATCGTCCGCCGTATCGAGAAGCTCCGCGACGAGGCTACCGAACTGGAGCTCGACCTTGCGATCCACGTCGCGATGAAGGCGCTCGCGGAACTCCTCGTGGTCGGCCTGGGCTTGCTTGAAAGCGGCGATGTACTCGTGGAGCTTCCTCTCCGCCGCCTCCGCGCGCAGCCGGTACTCGTCCACGACGGTCGGGCGAAGCGACGGGGCCTCTTCCTCGCCGTTCCCGGCCTCTTCCCGGCCCTCCGCGGCCTTCTTCCGCGCCCAGTGGCGCTTGTCCTCGACCTTGAGGAACGGACGGCCGGCACCGGACTTCGGATCGATCGCATCGGGCATGGTCGACCTCTCGCGGGACAGACCCACGCCTATCGCCCGAGGAGCCGGCGAATCCGCTCCTCGATGGGAGGATGGGTGCTGAAGAGGTTGAGGAACGCCCGGCCGGACAGCGGTTTCACGATGAACATGTGGCTCGTGGCGGGGCTGGCGTTCATCGGGATGCGCTGCGAGGCGCGCCCGAGCTTCTCGAGGGCTCGCGCGAGGCCGGCCGGGCTGCCGGCGAAGCGGGCGCCGGTGGCGTCGGCGGCGTACTCGCGCGAGCGGGAGACCGCCATCTGGATGACCACTGCCGCGATCGGCGCCAGGATCGCCATGAACAGGAGCGAGAGCGCCCCGCCGGAGCCCCCGTCGCGATCGTCCCGGCCGCCGAACCCGCCGAAGATCGCCGCCCACCGTGCCATGCTCGCCAGCATGGTGATGGCGCCGGCTATGGTGGCGGCGATGGAGGAAATGAGGATGTCGCGGTTCCGCACGTGGCCCAGCTCGTGCGCGATCACTCCCTCCAGCTCCTCGTCGTCCATCGTCTGGAGGAGGCCGGAGGTGACCGCGACGGCCGCGTGCGACGGGTTCCGGCCGGTGGCGAAGGCGTTGGGCGCGGCTTCCGGCAGCACGTACAGCTTCGGCTTCGGGAGCCCCGCCCGCGCGATCAGCCGCTCCACGATCGAGTGGAGGCGCGGCGCCTCGGACTCGGACACCGGCTTCGCGTGGTACATCGCGAGGACGATCTTGTCCGAGAACCAGTAGGAGCCCAAGTTCATGATCGCCGCCAGGACCAGGGCAATGAGCATCCCGCCCCGGCCGCCGAGCGCGCCGCCGCACAGCACGATGAGCCCGGTCAGCAGCCCCAGCAGGAGCGCGGTCTTCACGTAATTCGTGGTCGTCATGTCTTCAACCTCTTCCCGTGAGAGCCACCGGTCGGGATTCCAGCGACCGGCGACCGAGGCCACACGCCGCGCGGAGGCGGCGCGACCCGCTACTTCACGTCGATCTTCAGCCGGCTCGGCGCGCGATCCTCCTTCTTCGGGAGCACGACGTCCAGCACGCCGTCTCGCTGCGAGGCGCGGATCGCCGATCGCTCCACCGACGGGGGGAGCGTGACCTGGACCGAGAACTTCCCCTGGGGTCGCTCGATCCTGAGGTACGACTCGCGGTCGACGGCGGGGTCCGACTTCCGCTCCCCGCGGAGCGTCAGGACGTCCCCCTCGACCTCGATCTCGACACCGTCGGGAGCGACGCCGGGGAGGTCCGCCCGCAGCACGTACTGCGATCCCTGCTCGAAGATGTCCACGGAGGGACGCCAACCGCTCGTCGCGAGCGACTCGGTCTCCGCCGATCCGCCGGAGCGCGCGAAAGTGTCCTCGAACATCCGGTTCATCCTCTCCTGCAGTTGCACGAGGTCGCGGAGCGGGTCCCAGCGCTGGATCGCCATGATGCCTTCCTCCTCCCTCTAGATCTTACTCCGTCCGGCCCGAAGCCGTCGGCGCCGGGGCGTCTTTCGTCAGGACGATCTCGCCGGCCGACGCGTCGGCGACGACGGCGTCGCCGGGCTCGATCGTCCCGTCGAGGAGCTTGAGCGCGAGCGGGTCCTGGATGCGCCGCTGGATCGCCCGCTTGAGCGGCCTCGCGCCGAACGCCGGGTCGTACCCCTCCTCGGCGATCCGCCGCCGCGCGGCGTCGGTCACACGGAGCTCGATCCGCCGGTCGGACAGCGATCTCGCGAGACGGCCCACCTGCAGGTCCACGATCGAGGCCAGATCGTCGGGCGAAAGCGACCGGAACACGATGGTGTCGTCCAGGCGGTTCAGGAACTCGGGCCGAAACGCGTCGCGGAGCGCCCGGTTCACCGCCTCCCGCATCCGCTCCGGGTCGTCCCCGGCGTGATCGAGGATGTACGTCGACGCCAGGTTGGACGTCATGATGAGGATGACGTTTCGGAAGTCCACCGTGCGGCCCTTCCCGTCCGTGAGGCGCCCGTCGTCGAGCACCTGGAGAAGCACATTGAATACCTCCGGGTGCGCCTTCTCGATCTCGTCCAGCAGGATCACGGCGTACGGGCGGCGCCGCACCGCCTCGGTGAGCTGACCGCCCTCCTCGTAGCCGATGTACCCGGGGGGCGCGCCGATCATCCGCGCGACCGCGTGGCGCTCCTGGTACTCGGACATGTCGAGCCGGATCATCGCCCGCTCGTCGTCGAACAGGCACTCGGCGAGGGCGCGGGCGAGCTCGGTCTTGCCGACCCCGGTGGGACCGAGAAAGACGAATGACCCGACCGGCCGGTCCGGGTCCTTGAGCCCGGACCGCGCGCGCCGGACCGCGGTGGCGACGGCCGACACCGCGGCGTCCTGGCCCACCACGCGCCGGTGCAGCTCCTCCTCGAGGTGGACGAGCTTCCTGATCTCCCCCTCGAGCATCCTGGCCACCGGGATCCCGGTCCACTTCGAGACGATCTCGGCGATGTCCTCCTCGCCCACCTCCTCCTTGAGCATGGCCCCGTCGCGCTGCAGCTCCGCGAGGCGGAGGTTCTCGGAGTCGAGGTCCTTCTGGAGCTTCGGGAGGTCGCCGTACCGGAGGCGCGCGGCGATTTCGAGCGCCCCCTCCTTCTGGGCGCGGTCGGCGTCGCCGCGATTCTGCTCGATCTGCTCCTTGGTCGAACGGATCCGCGTGATGGCCTCCTTCTCGGAGGTCCACCGCGCCTTCATTCGCGAGTGGCGCTCCTTGAGCTCCGCCAGCTCCTTCTCGATGCCGTCGAGCCGCTCCACGGAGGCAGGATCGGTCTCGCGCTTGAGCGCCTGCCGCTCGACCTCGAGCTGCGTCATGCGCCGCTGGACCTCGTCCACCTCGGCGGGAACCGAGTCGATCTCCATCCGGAGCCGGGCCGCCGCCTCGTCCATGAGGTCGATGGCCTTGTCCGGGAGGAACCGGTCCGCGATGTACCGGTGGGAGAGGGTCGCCGCGGCGACCAGGGCGGCGTCCTGGATCCTGACGCCGTGGTGGACCTCGTAACGCTCCCTCAGGCCGCGGAGGATCGAGATCGTGTCCTCGACGGACGGCTCGGAGACCATCACCGGCTGGAAGCGGCGCTCCAGGGCTGCGTCCTTCTCGATGTGCTTGCGATACTCAGCGAGGGTCGTCGCGCCGATGCAGCGCAGCTCCCCCCGGGCGAGAGCGGGCTTCAGCAGGTTCGCCGCGTCCACGGCCCCCTCGGCGGCGCCCGCCCCGACCAGCGTGTGCAGCTCGTCGATGAACAGGAGGACCCGCCCCTCCGACTCCTCGATCTCGCGGAGAACCGCCTTCAGGCGGTCCTCGAACTCGCCCCGGTACTTGGAGCCGGCGATCAGCGCGCCCAGGTCCAGTGCGACGAGGGAACGGTCCTTGAGCGGCTCGGGGACGTCGCCGTCCGCGATGCGCTGGGCGAGCCCCTCCACGATCGCCGTCTTCCCCACCCCGGGATCGCCGATCAGGACCGGGTTGTTCTTGGTGCGGCGGCAGAGGACCTGCATGACACGACGGATCTCCTCGTCGCGACCGATGACCGGGTCGAGCTTTCCCTTGCGAGCGAGCTCGGTGAGGTCGCGGGCGTAGCGACGAAGGGCCTGGTACTTCCCCTCGGGGCTCTCGTCGGTGACCCTGGCCGTGCCTCGGACGTCGCGGAGCGCGCTCAAGACGCCGTCCGGCGTCGCGCCGAGCCGTCGAAGGGTCTCGGCCGCTTCCCCGCTTCCCCTCACGATCGCGAGCAGCAGGTGCTCGGTCGACAGGTATTCGTCCTGGAACTCCCGTGCCGCACGCTCCGCGTCCTGGAGGAGCTGCGAGAGGGCGCGGGAGACGCTCACCTCCACGTCTCCCTCGGCCCGCGAGGCGGATCGAAGCCGGTCCTCGGCGGCGGCGGCGACCGCCCTGGGGTCGGCACCCAGCCTCTCGAGAATCGGCCCGACGATGCCCTCTTTCTGACGCGCCAGCGCCACCCGCAGGTGGAGCGGCCGGACCTCCGGGTGCCCGAGCCCGACGGCCAGCTGCCTCGCCTCGCCGAGCGCCTCCTGAGTCTTCAGCGTCAGACGGTCCGACCGCATCGCAGTACCCTTCCTTCCCGGCGCCCGTCGGCCCGGGCACCGCGCCTTCTTCTTTGGTATTCGAGCTCGACCTTGTCAAGCACGGGCGGGGCTGCCGCCAACCTCCCCTACAGCCGGCACTCGAACAGCAGGCCCGGCGTCGGGAATCCCTCGAAGCGCACGACTCGCAGGGCGTCGCTCCGAAGCGCCGCGAAGAGGTTCCCCGACAGGGTGGCGCGGATCCGCCCGCCGAGCCTCGCTTTCTCGATCGCCAGGGCCTGCGGGGCCGAGAGGGAGAAGTCACCGCTCGTGGCGTCCTGCGCGTGCGCTCCGAGCACGTGAAGCACCAGCGCCCCGCCGTCCGCCTCGAGCAGCGCGTCCTCCACGGGAAGCGGGTCCGGGCCCTCGAGGTGGAGCGTGTCGTACTCGCGGGGGATCGCGGTGGGCACCCACCCGAGGCGGCGCGCGTACTTGAGGTTGAGGACCGGCGTGACGAGCCGTCCCCTTCTCACGTAGACACACGCGGCCGCGGGCACGCCTTCCGGCGTGAAGCGGTACGAGCCCGCCTTGAGCGGCTCGAGGGGATCCACGCGGAGCGTGAGATCCTCTCGCAGCACCGGATCCGGCGAGCCGAACTGCGACGCGCGGAAGTGGCTCTCCCCGTGCGCCACCGAGGCGCCGTCGAGGTTCCCGAGGAGGATCGGGAGGACGAACGACTCGACGACGTGAGGATGGAGGATCACGGGGCGGAGCCCCGAAGGGGCGTGTGCAGCGGGCCTCCTGAGCCGCGAGACCAGGTTCCCCAGGCGCAGGAGGCGCGCGTCGAAGTCGTGGAAAGGGTCCTCGGCCCGACCGCGAAACCCGTCGGCCAGCTCGCCGTCGAAGGTCGCGTTCCAGGCCCAGAAGGTCGTGACGACGCCGGCGTCGAGTCCCGCCGATGTCACGAGGCGGGCACGGGACTCGGCGGCAACCATCGAGCCGCTCCACGTCCAGAACCCGTGCTCCGCGACGCGCTCACGGATTCGCTCGAGGCGCGCGGCGATCGGGCCGGCCTCTCCGGACGCGATCCGCGCGACGCCCGGGTCGTGAAGCGGCACTTCCGGTATCGGCGCCGGGCCGAGGACCGCGGCGGCGTCCGGATCGTCGTAGGCCGCGGAGCGCGCCCGGGCGAGCGCCGCCTCGACGCCGGACCCGATCTCGGAGCGGTCGATCTCTCCCGCGCTCACCCGGCCGTCGTCCCAGACCAGGAGGAACTGCGCGCCGAAGGATTCGGCCAGGTTCAAAGGCGCGTGCGGTCCTCCGGTCTCCCGATCCCGCGTCCCGAGCGCGAGCCGCCGAGTCTCGGCGCCGTACACCGACCAGTCGCGGACGCGAGCGCCGCCGGTACCAAAACCCGCGATGGCGGTGAGCAGGCGCTCGAACGGCACCTCAGGATCCTCCGAGCCGGAACGACGGGTCCGGGTCCAGCACGAGAAAGTAATGGCTCCCGCCGCTCGAAGGGACGCTTTGCCCCAGTTTGCCGCACGTCCCGATCGCGTCCAGCAACAGAGGACCGAGCGCCTCGCGGATCGCCCCGAGCGCGCCGAGCATCGAGCCGGAGAAGATGGCGGGGCGGTGCAGCCGGGTCCCTTCGCGTCCGAGCGCGTGGATCGCCTTGCAGTGGAACACGAAGTCGCCGGTGGCGGTGTTGACCTGTCCGCCGCTGTATCCCGAGAGGAACGCGATGCGCGGGTGCCGCCGCAGAATCCCCGCCCGATCGAGGAGGTCGCGCAGCTCGCCCGGGCCGTACTCGTCGAAGGCCCCCGGAGCGGGCAGCGCGCCGTCCACCTCGATCCTGATGTTGCTCATCCTAGGGATGGGCGCATGCCGGTAGGACTCCGCGCGCTCGGCCCCGGTGAGGCGGACACCGCCGGGCTCCGCCGACCAGGGGTCGGACAGCGCGTCGGCGAGACGGCCGTGATCGACGATCGTCGCGCGCTCCCGCCGCAACCCGTTGGCGCTGAACGGCTGCCAGGCGTAGTCCCCGCGCACCGGCTCGTCCACGATGGAGACGTGACCCGCGCCGACCGTCTGGCCCGCGAGGAAGCGGCCGTCTCGCGCAAGGATGGACGACCGGAACCCGTCGGCCTCCGCCGCGTGCCCGAACGCCTCGTGGGCGAGCCCTTTCGCCAGCGCGTAGTCGATCACCAGCGGGAAGGTGCCGGCGGGGTGGGGAGGCGCATCGGGCAGCGCGCGGGCCAGCTCCGCCGCCGCGGTACCACGCCGGACGAGGAGCGCGGCGGGCCCGTCGCTCCAGGGGAGGGCCGGATCGGGGCCGGCCACGGCGGCGGCGACCGAGTGGCGCTCCCGATCGCCGCCGGAGGTCGCCGTCACGCGCAACGTGCACCTCGGCGCCGCGTACAGGACGTCCGTCCCGTCGGAGCGGAGGATCCGCCACGCGTCCACCTCGGCCTGGAAGCTCAGGCGCAGCGTGACCCCCGGCACGCTCGCCGCGATCTCCGACTCGATCTCCGCGAGCCGCCGAGCCGCTGCGGTCGGGTCGATCCGGTCGAACGCTTCGAGGCCTTCCGGGATTTCCCGTGCCGAAAGCGCCGGCATCTCGGGGACCCGTTGCCGATGCAGGCCCAGAGGCCCCCCACGCGTCGCCGCGGCGATCGTCCGGTCGAGGAGCGCGAGCGTCGGATCGGGGTCGAACCCGTCCCGGCTCGCGAGGACGGTCCGCCCGTCGGGAGTGACGATCTGGAGACCCTGCCCGGACAGGACGGAGCCGCGGCTGTCCTCGGTCCGGCCTCCGGTCACCAGCACGCGTCGGGTCGAGCGGGACTGGGCCCTCCACACCAGCATCATGCCGACCGCGCGCGCCCTGCGCACCAGCTCCGCACCGAGGTCGCCCATGTGCTCGAGTTCTTGGATCACGGGACGCGCACGTTAGCCCGGGCGGGAGCGGGAGGCAAACGGCGCGGGAAGGCTCAGTCCAGATCGATCGCGCCGGAGACGCAATTTTCGACGCAGATCCAGCACGCGCTGCAAGCGTCGGGGTTGGCGATGCTGGTGCGCCCGTTGTGGTGCTCGAACACGTTCTCGGGGCAGACTGCGGCGCACGCGCCGGTGCTCTCGCAGAGATCGTAGTCGATCGAGATCGCCATCGGATCCCTCCCGTCGCTTTAGAAGTTAGTCGCCGCGGGGGCCCGGGGCAACCCTCACGGGGCCGGCCGTGCCTTGAAGCCCGTTCCGGCGGCGTTGTAGCATGCGCCGCGGAGAGCCGAATGTCGGAACCGATGCGCTTGCGGCTCGAGAGGGCCGAAGATGCCCGCCTCGCCCCCTGGGCCCTGCGCTCCGCCGGGGCCACTCGGCGCTACCCGCTCGAGAACGAGGGGCGGGTTTTCGACTACCGGACCGATTTCCAGCGGGACCGCGACCGGATCGTCTACAGCCGCGCCTTCCGGCGGCTCCGGCAGAAGGCCCAGGCGGGCATCCTCCCCGCCTACGAGGACCACCGGCGGAACCGGCTGACCCACACCCTCGAGGTCGCCCAGCTCGCGCGGACCATCGGCCGCGCGCTCCGTCTCAACGAGGACCTGATCGAGGCGATCGCGTTGAGCCACGACCTCGGCCAGCCGCCGTTCGGGCCGGCCGGGGAGCGCGCCCTGGACGACGCCCTGTCGGGCCGCCTCGATGGCCGTGGCGGGCCGGGTCTCGGCGACCTCAAGGGCTTCCGCCGGACGTGGCAGGGGATCCGGGTGGTGGACCGGCTCGAGAAGCGGTACGGACACCCCGGGCTCAACCTGACCGACGCCGTTCGGGAGGGGATCCTGAAGGCGGACGGCGCCGGAATGGAGCCGCCGGAGGCCGTCGAGGGTGTCCGCTCCGGCCTCGCGCCCGGCTTCGAGGCGCAGGTCGTGGCGCTCGCGGACCGGATCGCTTCCGCCCTCCACGACCTCGACGACGCGCTTCAGGCGAACGCGGTGGACCTCGCGCAGGTGGAGCGCCTTCGCGCGGTGGAGGCGCTGCGGCGGAAGCTCGGGGACCTCTGGCGCCAGCGGGCGAGCCGATTCATGAAGGCCAACGCGATCCACCGCGGACTGACGCACCTCCTGGTTACAAGCGCCATCCTGGCGAGCGAGGGGGCGCTCGAACGGTGGGCGGGACGCCACGGAATCGCGGACCCCGAAGGGTTCCTCGAGGCCCGGGACCACGCGGTGACGTGGGGACCGATCAAGCTCCCGGTGGCGGCTCTCCGCCTCCTCGAGGACCTCGAGGGCTTTCTCGAGGCGAAGGTCCGCCGCGGTGCCGAGGCGGACCGCGTGGACGGGCGCGGGAGGCGGGTCCTGCTCGGGCTGTTCGCCGCCTACTTCGCCGACCCGACGCTCCTCGAGGACCACGTCCTGTTTCGCTACAGGGAGGCCGCGGGCGTACGATACCTGCGGGACGTGCCCCGCGACGCCGTCGAGGCGGAGCTGGCCGGGCGCTACCGGGGCGACCCGCGCTTCGCGCGCCTCCTCGGCGACTACCTTGCCGGGATGACGGACGCGTTCGCGCTGACGGAGCATGCGCGCCTTCTCGAGATGGGAGCGGTCCCGATCCCGAGCGCGGAGCAGCTCCGGAGGGAGGGAGGCCGATGAGGATCGCGATCGGCGCCGACCACGCGGGATACGAAGCCAAGGAGAGGCTGAAGCGTCGGCTCGGGGAGCGCGAGGACGAGGTCGTGGATCTGGGGACGCACGGCACCGCCTCGGTGGACTACCCGGACTTCGCCGCGCGTGTGTCCCGGCTCGTGGCGGAGGGGAAGGCGGACCTCGGCGTGCTCGTCTGCGGAAGCGGGGTCGGGATGAGCATCGCCGCCAACAAGGTCAAGGGGATCCGCGCGGCGCACTGCACGGATTCGTACACCGCCCGTGTGGCCAGGGAGCACAACGACGCCAACGTGCTGTGCCTGGGCTCGCGGGTGACCGGCCCGGGGCTCATGGAAGACGTGCTCGACGCGTTTCTCGGCGCGTCGTTCCTGGGCGGGCGGCACCTGAACCGGGTGGATAAGATGATGCGCCTGGAGGCGGCCGGGACGGGCGAACCACGGTGCGGTTGCTGAATCGGACGGCAACGGGAGGACGGGCATGAACCGGAGCTTGCGCGAGGTGGACCCCGACGTGGCCGACGCCATCCTTCACGAGACGGAGCGCCAGGCGAACGGCCTCGAGTTGATCGCCTCGGAGAACTTCGTGAGCGAGGCCGTGCTCGAGGCGATGGGCTCGGTCTTCACCAACAAGTACGCCGAGGGTTACCCCGGCAAGCGGTACTACGGAGGGTGCGAGTTCACGGACGTCGTGGAGCGGCTCGCCATCGAGCGCGCGAAGACGCTGTTCGGGGCCGATCACGCCAACGTACAGCCTCACTCCGGCACCCAGGCGAACACGGCGGTGTACCTGACGGCGCTCCAGCCGGGCGACACCGTGCTGGGCATGGACCTCTCCCACGGCGGCCATCTGAGCCACGGCCATCCGCTCAACATCTCGGGGAAGCTGTACAGGTTCGTCGCTTACGGCGTGCGGAAGGAGGATGAGATCCTCGATTACGACGCGCTGGAGCGTCTCGCGCAGGAGCACAAGCCGAAGCTGATCGTCTGCGGCGCGTCGGCCTACCCACGCATCATCGACTTCGCGCGCATCGCCGCGATCGCCCGGTCGGTGGGCGCGAAGGTGATGGCGGACATCGCCCACATCGCGGGAATGGTGGCGACCGGACGGCATCCGAGCCCCGTGCCGCACGCCGACTACGTCACCACGACGACCCACAAGACCCTCCGCGGGCCTCGGGGCGGCCTGATCCTGTGCAAGGCGGAGTTCGCCGCCGACGTCGACAGGGTCACGTTCCCGGGGATCCAGGGCGGGCCACTCGTGCACATCATCGCCGCCAAGGCGGTGGCGTTCCACGAGGCGCTCCAGCCGCCCTTCAGGGCGTACATCGACCGTGTCGTGGACAACGCGGCGGCCCTCGCGAAGGCGGTCGGCTCCCGCGGCTTCCGGATCGTGTCGGGGGGGACGGACACCCACCTGTTCCTCGTGGACGTGTTTTCGAAGGGGATCACCGGAAAGGTCGCCGAGAAGGCGCTGGAGCAAGCGGGAATCACCGTCAACAAGAACACGATCCCGTTCGACACGAACAAGCCGTTCGTCGCCAGTGGGATAAGGGTCGGCACCCCCGCGGTCACGACCCGGGGGATGGGGCTCGCCGAGATGGACGCCATAGCCGGCCTCATCTCCCGCGCGCTCGACTCCCGAGAGGACCCGGCGGCGCTCGCCAGGATCCGGCAGGAGGTGCTCGCGCTCGCCGGCCGGTTCCCGCTTTACGCGAGGCGCCTCGGGGCGACGGGAGCCCGAGCCTAGGAGATGGCGCCTGCCGGACCCTTCTTCGCTCCCGGCGGGCCGCTATCCCGCGCCCATCCGGCGTACGAGCCACGGCCGGGCCAGGAGGAGATGGCCCGCGCGGTGGAGCGTGTCTTCCGGGACGGCGGCGTCCTCATGGTCGAGGCCGGCACGGGGACCGGGAAGACCCTGGCCTACCTCGTGCCCGCCATCGAGTCGGGTCGCCGCGTCGTGGTCTCCACCGGGACGCGGAACCTCCAGGACCAGATCTTCCGCAAGGACCTGCCGTTCCTCCGCGACCGGGCGGGATGGACCTTCTCCGCCTGCCTCATGAAGGGGCGCGAGAACTACGTCTGCCGTTACCGTTTCGCGCAGTTCGACGCGGAGCCGCTGTTCGAGGTCCTCGACGAGCGGAAGTGGCTCCCGAAGCTCAGGAAGTGGAGTCACAGGACCGAGACCGGCGACCGCGCCGAGGTCGCCGACCTGCCCGATGGGCTGCGGCTCTGGCGCGACGTGAACGCCCGCGCCGACACCTGCACCGGCCGGAAGTGCCCGGAGTTCGAGCACTGTTGGCTCACGACGCTCAAGCGGCAGGCGGAGCGGTCGCGGATCCTCGTGGTCAACCACCACCTGTTCTTCGCCGACCTCGCGGTGAGATCGGCGTTCGGCGCGGTCCTCCCGGAGTACAACACGGTGGTGTTCGACGAGGCGCACCTTCTCGAGGAAATCGCGACCCAGTATTTCGGAGCCCAGGTCTCGTCCGCGCAGGTGGAGGATCTGTCCCGCGACGCCGAGGCGCTCGCCGCGAAGGCGGGAGGTGCGGCGAAGGGAGGCGGCGGCGCGGCCGCTCTCCGCCAGGCGGCGCGGGAGTTCTTCGGATCGCTAAGGGAGCGGCTCAGGGAGGAATCGGGGCGCGCCCGCTTCGATCCCCCGGCGAGGGGCGGACCCGTGCTCGAGCACGAATGGGCGCTCCTGTCGGAGGCGCTCACGGACGTCGGGAACGAGGGCTCCTCCGCCGGCCACGAGGCCGGGATGGCGATCGAGGCGCGAAGCGAGGAGATTCGACGAGCGCTGGCCCTCGTGCTCGAGAGGAGCGATCCGGCGTACGTGTACAGCATCGAGGCGCGCGGGCGGGCCGGTGTCGTCCTCGGGGCCTCGCCGATCGACGTCTCGACGCTGCTCCGCGAGTCCCTGTTCGACCGTCTCCACGCCGCGGTGCTCACCTCGGCCACGCTGGCGGTCGAGGAGAGGTTCGACTTCTTCCAGCGCCGCCTCGGGCTCGAGGACTGCGAAGCACGAATCGTGGACTCGCCGTTCGACCACGAGACCCAGGCGGTCCTCTACCTTCCCGGGCGAATGCCGGAGCCGCGGGACCACGGCTGGCTCGGGCGCGCGCTCGAGGAGATCCTGGGGCTGCTCGAGATCACCCGCGGGCGGGCGTTCCTCCTGTTCACCTCGTACGCGGTCATGGCGCGCGTGCGGGAGGCGCTGGAGCGGGAGGGATCGTGGACGCTGTTCGTCCAGGGGGAGGGGAGCAAGGCCGCGCTGGTCGAGACGTTCAAGGCGGCCGACGGCGCGGTGCTGCTCGGAACCACCTCGTTCTGGCACGGCGTCGACGTGCCCGGGGAGGCGCTCTCCCTCGTCGTGGTGGACAAGCTCCCGTTCGACGTTCCCGCCGATCCGCTGATCGCGGCCCGGATCGAGAGGATCCGACTGGCCGGTGGAAACCCGTTCGCGGAATATCAGACGCCGATGGCGGTCCTGGAACTGAAACAGGGGCTCGGCCGCCTCCTGAGAAGCCGCTCCGACCGCGGGATCCTCGCAGTGCTCGACCCCCGCCTCACAACCCGGCCCTACGGGAAGACGTTCTTAAGGTCGCTACCGCCGTACCCGGTCGTCCGCGGGATCGAGGCATGCCGCGCGTTCTTCGAGGGCGGGGGAGCGTGAGATTCGGGGAGAATACTCGTCATCGGAACAAGTGTGGAGTAGTATAGCTATTGGAACCCACATCCTCCGGTACGAGGGACGAAACGTGAAGACGGTGCAGATGACTCTCGACGAATCGCTCGTGCGCGACGTGGACCGCGCGGCGAAGCGTCTGGGAACCACCCGCTCGGCCTTCGCCCGGAAGGCCCTCCGCGAGGCCCTGCAACGGATCCGCATCCTTGACCTCGAGAAGAAGCATCGCGAGGGGTATGCGCGCAGCCCGGTGACGTGGCAGGAGCTCGCGGTGTGGGAGGGCGAGCAGGTGTGGCCGGACGATGAATAGGGGAGAGGTCCGCTGGTTCAAGTTCTCGCGTCCCGACAAGAGGCGGCCGGTGCTGATTCTCAGCCGGGACTCGACCCTGCAGTTCCTCGGGGAGGTCACGGTCGCTCCCGTCACCTCGACGATCCGGGAGATCCCCTCGGAGGTCCTGCTGACGAGACAGGACGGGATGCCGCGGGACTGCGCCGTCAACCTGGACCACATCCAGACGGTGTCGAGGGGGAAGATCGGCCCCTTGATCACGAAACTCGATCCGGCGAGGATGCGGGACGTCGCCCTGTCGATTCGATTCGCCCTCGACCTGTGACGAGAAGTTCTTGCCTGCGAGGAAGAGCATGAGCATACCTGCCTGGGTCACCGACCTGTTTCGGGCCATCGACGAGAAGGACGCGGCGCGCTTCGCCGGCTTCCTGACGGACGACGCCACGTTCCGGTTCGCCAACGCGGCTCCCGCGGTGGGCGGCGACGCGATCCGTGCCGCCGTCGCGGGCTTCTTCGGCGCGATCCGCGCGCTCCGCCACGAGCTGACCGAGGTCTGGGACCATCCGTCCGGCATCCTCGTCCTCGGAAAGGTGACCTACACGCGTCTCGACGGGAGCCTTCTCACCGTCCCGTTCGCCGACGTGTTCCGGATGAGGGGAAGCAAGGTCGCCGAGTACGACATCTACATGGACGCCTCCGCGCTCTTCCAGCCGCCGGCTTGACCCCAGGCTTTCCTGGCCCCTTGACAGTCCTTCCCGGCACGCGTATATTGTCCTAGGACATTAGGACAATAAAGGCGTAAACCGGTGGAGGAACAGGAGGGAACTGGCATGAGAGTGATCAGAACTGCTGGGCTTAGCCTTCTCGCACTTGTTGCACTGCTGAGTGTTTCTTCTGGCGCCGCCTTTGCGCAAGCGTCCAACGGAGGGGTCGCTCCCGCCCCCGTCCAGGCAGAACTCCAAGCGAAGACTCTCCGCGACATCTATGCGGTCGCCACCGCCCTCGAAGCCTTCGCCATCGACAACCGGCACTACCCGGGGCCGACCGATGGCTTCATCGCGGTGGAAACCGTGCGAAAGGACTTGCAGCCGAACTACGTGCGCGATCTTCCTGCCACCGACGCTTGGGGCGGCACGCTTCTCTATTGGTCGGATGGAAAGACGTACAAGGTCGTGAGCAACGGAGCGGACCGCAAGGCCAACGCGGCCTATGACGACCCAAAAGCGGGGACCGCCACGCTGAACTTCGACGGGGATATCATTTTCGAAAACGGGCACCTCCGCCGGCCCGCGGACGCGACCTGGAAATGATCCTCGACCTTGACCCTGAAAGCCCAATTCCGCTGTACCAGCAGATCGTGGACCAGGTGCGCGGCCTCGTGGCGATCGGGGCCCTCAAGGTGGGCGACCGGCTCCCGACCGTGCGGGATCTGGCAGTCCGGGGGCGGATCAACCGCAACACCGCTGCCCGCGCGATCCAGCGGCTGGAGCAGGACGGGATCGTGAGGACGCGGGTCGGGCAGGGGACGTTCGTCGCGGACGGCGCCATCCGGTCGGACCGGGCCGGCGGCGAGGTGACGGTAGACGCCGCGCTGGACCGGCTCCTCGTCGAGGCCCATCTCGCCGGGGTGTCGCTCGAGGAGCTGGGGTGGAGATTGAGCCGGCGGATCGAAGAGTTCCGGAAGCGAAGGGAGGGGGCGGCCGCGGAGCCCGGCAAGGGACCGTCCCGGGAGGAAAGCGCATGAGCGAGCCCGCGTTGACCTTCGACCGCGTCCGGCGGTCGTTCGGCCGCGTCGTTGCACTCGACGACGTCTCCGTGTCGGTCGCGCCGGGGACCGTTCTCGGCTTGATCGGGCGGAACGGCGCCGGGAAGACCACGGTCCTGCGGCTCGCGCACGGGATCCTGTTCCCGGACGCGGGGCGGATCCGCGTGCTCGGCCTCGACCCGGTCGCGAGCGGCCGCGAGGTCCGAACGAGGGTGAGCCTTCTCGCCGAGGAATCCGCGCTCTACCCCTGGATGACCGTGGAAGAGATCCTGGGCTTCGGCGCCGCGCTCCATCCGCGCTGGGACCCCGGCCTCGCGGAGTCCATGAGAAAGCAGCTCGACCTCGACCCTTCCGCGCGGATCAAGACGCTCTCGCGCGGGACGCGGGCGAAGGTCGCCCTGGTCCTGGCCGTGGCGT
Organism: Acidobacteriota bacterium; assembly: GCA_041494445.1. Classification (GTDB taxonomy): domain Bacteria; phylum Acidobacteriota; class Polarisedimenticolia; order Polarisedimenticolales; family JAIQFR01; genus JAIQFR01. Next base: position 42,907 of record JBGQAU010000013.1, read on the forward strand.
GCCGCCCCGAACTCCTTCTCCTCGATGACCCGACCGCGGGGCTCGATCCACTCGTGAGGCGCGAGGTGCTCGAGGGGATCCTCGACGCGGTCCCCGCGGAGGGCGGTGCGGTGGTTTACGCCTCGCACCTCGTGCACGACGTCGAGCGGGTCGCCGATCGGGTGGCGATCATGGACCGCGGCCGGATCCGGCTCGACGCGTCGCTCGAAGAGATCAAGGCGAGGATCCGCCGCGCGACGGCGGTTTTCGACGGCGACGCGCCGACGGCCGTGGCGCTGCCGGGGCAGATCGACGCCGCGGCGGAAGGTCGCGTGCTGCGCGTGGTGAGCGAGGGGGCGAACGGCGACATGGAGGCCGCGCTCAAGGCCCTCGGGGCGCGAGAGGTCCGGTTCGAGGTGCTCCCGCTCGAGGAAATCCTGGTCGCGTACCTTAGGGCGGGGCGCGCGAGGGAGGCGCAGCATGCTTAGGGCGCTCCTGTGGAAGGAATGGCGGCAGCTCCGGGCGCTGCGCCTCGCCGGCCTCGCGCTCGGCCTCGTGCTACCCATTGCGTTCCTCGCCGGCGCATCCGCGGCGCGGCGCGGGTTCGCGCCGTTCGGCCGGGTCGGTGGCGACTCGACCCGCACGATCCTGCTCGAGCTCCTGCCCGCGACCCTGGCCTTTGGGCTCTGGCCCCTCACCGCCCTCCTGGTCGCGGCGCAGGCGTTCGCGGGCGACCGCGCGGCCGGCGTCGAGGCCTTTCTGCTTGAAAGGCCGGTGTCGCGACGGAGGACCTGGCTCGCGAGGCTCTTCACGTCCCTCGGGTCCACGCTCGCGATCGCGGCGGGGACCGGGCTCCTCTGGGCCCTCTTTTCGTGGGCGGACGCGAGCCCGTCGGCGATCGAATGGTCGGAGGCGGGACGGCTCCTCGCTCTCGGCGGGCTCCTGACCGGGCTCGCGTTCGCTGGGGCGATCGCCGCGGCCGCGGTGGTGGCCGCACCCCTGTCGGGCGTGCTGCTCGGCCTTCTCCTTTCCCTGGTCCCGGTGGGGCTCGCCTTCGCGCTGGGATCGCGATTCCCCCTCGCGGCATACCGCGGTGCGCCTCTCGGCCTGGTCCTACCGTGGCTCCTGGTCCCCGCCTTCTTCCTCGCATCGTACCTCGCGCTGTGTCGGGGCGAGCCCGCGGGGCGAGGGAGGGCGCTCCGGTTCGGCGTCGTCCTCGGCGCGACGGTGGGGGCCGTGCTCGCGGTCTTCCTCGCGCTGGCACCGATCTTGGTCCGCCTCGATGCCGGGCGTCTCACGCGAGGGGCCTCCGTCGTCGCCTCGGCGACAGCGCCCGTCGCGCTGGTGACGAGCGATACGGGATGGGGCGGCGGCGGCGGCTGGATCGTGGACGTCGGAACGGGAGAGAAGAAGAGTTTCCTCCCGCCGCCGGTCTACCGCGAGTCCGCGTGGAGCCGGGACGGGAAGACGGTCGCGATCGTCACGGCTTCGCGTCCGCTGGGCGGCGTGGACGCGGAGCCGCGTGTCGACTTCCTGGACTCCGCCGGCAGGCGCGTCGGGAAGACGGTCCGCCTTCCCGGAGCGAGCTGGTGGGAAGGGATCCGCTGGGCGGGCGATCGGGTCGTTCTCCGCGCCTGGCGCGACCGCCGCATGGGGCTCGTGGTCGTCGACCCGGCGACCGGCGGCGTCCGTGAGCCGGACCTGTGGAGGATCTACTGGAGGCTGGGCCTCCTGGGTCCCACCGAGGACGGGCGACTGTTCGTGGCCGTCGGGCCGGTCGCCCCGGACGACAAGTTGCCCGACAACCAGTCCCACGCGCAGGAGATTGTCGAGTACACGGTCCACCGGCTCGACGTCGAGGCAGGGCGAATCGATCCTGAGCCGATCCTTCGCGAAAAGGGTAGGCCCTGGGCTGCCGCGGGCAGGCTCTCGCCCTCGGGACGATACTGGCTCGTGGATCGTGGTGCCGGCAAGTGCGACACCCGGCCGCTGCTCGACCTCCCGACCGGTAAGGAGATTTCGCCGGAGTCCCCCCGCGCCCTCAGGATCTGGCTCGACGGCGACCGTCTGGCCTGGCTGGAATCGGACGGTGCCGCGACGTGGCTGCTTCTCGGCCGCCCGGGAGAGCCCCCCGTGGCGCTGCGGGGATGGAGCGGCGTCGACGTGCTCCTGGAGGCGTCCCCCGACCGAAAGCGGCTTCTCCTGCGAACCACCGAGCCGCCGAAGGAAGGCTCTTCGGACGTGTGGAAGTGCTGGGAGTTCACCACGCCGTCGCTGAGGGGCCGCGTGCCCGGCGGGAAGGTGCCCGAGGCGCGCGTCTACGAGGTCGCCTCGGGGCGATGGATCGATCTGCCGTGGTGGTCCCGGGATGGACAGCGGGGCGGCGAGTTCGCTCGGGTCTGGGCGGGCCCTCGAACCCTGGCCCGCACCGGCCCCGGCTTCTTCGCCCTCGAGGACCTCGACCGACCGGGCACCGTCCGCAATGTGATCGGGCATGCCGTGGAGTAGCGTCGGCGTGGTCTACGGCATCACGACGATGCTGCGAGGGGATACGTCGGGCTGGCATGAGGAGCCGAATTCGGGCGTCGTCCTTGAATCCGCACTTCGAACTTCGACACGGCGCCGGGCGATGACCGCGGACCCTCCCCCGAGTCAAGTTGAACGGGCGGATCCCAGGAGTCGGTGGGCCAGCAAACATCAGGAATGGCGGAAGTCTTGCGATCTCCACGTAAGAGGGGAAGCGCGGTATCCTGTTGGCCGACAGGGCGGGAGGTTCGGGGGCGTCCGGGGCCGCTCGTGCGACGCCCCGGAAGAGATAGGAGTGAGGAGATCAGGCGATGGGGATCGAGGAGATCATCGAGAGGAAGCGGGAG
>JBGQAU010000024.1:0-38466 GCA_041494445.1 Acidobacteriota bacterium
CGGCCGCCGCGGCGCCGGCGCCGTCCCGAACGACGTCCCAGGGATCGGCGACACCGCCTGCCGCCGCCTGTGCCAGCTCCACCAGGGCGCCGTCCGCCACGGCCGCCGCGAAGACGACGAGGAGCCGCCAGTGCCGGCGGGCGCGGGACGCTCCGTCCGGCCCCGGAAATCCGAACAGCAGCGCGACGGCCACGAGGCCGAACCCCGGCACGTGCAGGAAGTCGTGCAGGCGGAGCACCGACCGGAGATGGGGGCTCGGAACGGGAGCGAACACCGCGATCAGCGTGCACGCCGCGACGATGCCGAGCGCGATCCCCCGCCGAAGCGACCGGTTGCCCCTGATCTCGTCGATGCGCACGCTTCCCCCGCTCGAACTCGCGGTGGACCGGACGGTCACCGCGCGACCGGCGTCACGGGTCAGAGCTCTCGAAGGGCCCGCGCGACCGGGATCCTCGCGGCGCGGATCGCGGGGAAGAGCCCGCCGACGAGACCCATCAGCAGGGCGTAGGCGATCCCCTGCGCCATCAACCGGGGCGTGATCGCGAACGCGAACGCGACCTGGCTGAAGCTCTGCCAGTTGATCGTCGAGGTCTGATAGCCGTTGAACGCGACGTAGGAGGCGGCCCCGCCCAGGACCCCGCCGACCAGCGCGAGGAGCAGCGACTCCGCCAGCACCGAGGCCACGACGGCCCCGCCGCCGAACCCCAGCGCCCTCAGCGTCGCGATCTCCCGGGTCCGCGCGGCCACCGCGGAGTACATGGTGTTGAGCGCCCCGAACACCGCTCCGATCCCCATGAGCCCGGCGACCAGCGATCCGAGCCCCGTGATGATCCCGGTCAAGAGCCTCGACTGCTCCTCGAAGTACTCCGATTCGCGCAGGACCTGGACGTCGAGGCGCGGGTCCGCGGTCAGGAAGGCCTTGAACGCCGTGAAGGCCTCGGGCGACTCGAGCCTTACGTAGACCGATTCGAAGCTGCTGCCCCTCCGGTACGCCGGCTGGAGGACCGCGACGTCGCACCAGAGCTCCGAGTCCGCCACCCGGCCGCCCGCGTCGAAGATCCCGACGACGGTCCAGGCGTTCTCCCCCCACCGGAGGCGCGAGCCCAGCTCGAGCCCCGCGAACTGCTTCGCGGCGCCGCTCCCGACGATGATCTCGTTCTTTCCGTTCTCGAAGCCGCGCCCCTCGACGATGCGGACCTCGTCCCGGACGGCGAACGCCGCCTGCTGCACGCCGCGCAGCGGGACGTTGGCGACCGTGCCGGTGGACCTCTTCGGGAGGTCCACGATGACGAAGAGCTCGGAGGAGGCCAGGGGCCCGTCCGGCCCGCGCGCGACACCCGGCCCGCCGGCGATGATCCGCACCTCGTCGCGGGAGAGCACGCTGTACATCTCCGCGTTCGATCCGCCCCTCAGAACGATGGCGCGGTCCGGCAACCCGGTGGTGGTCATCACGGCGCGGAACCCCGCGGCGATCGAGAGCACCGCCACGAACGTCGCCACCACGCCGGCCACCCCGACCATCGCCGCCAGGGACGCCCCCCGCCTCTCGCGGAGCGTGCGGAGGTTCAGCAGGGCGACGACGCCCGCCTGGTGGATCACGGCGAGGGGCGAGGGCACCACGGGTCAGACCCTCCTTAGCGCTTCCACGATGCGGAGCCTGAGGGCGACGATCGCGGGCGGGACGCCGGTGGCGACGCCCAGCGCCGCCACCAGTCCGACCCCGCGGACGAGGTCCCGCATGGGAAGGAAGAAGATCGGCAGCGCGCCTCCCGTGGGATCGCCCCGCTGGATCAGGAGCCAGGCGAGCCCGAGCCCCAGGGACCCTCCGATCCCGGAGAGAAGGAGCGACTCCGCCATCACCAGGCCGAGCACCTTGCCGTCCGAGAAGCCGAGGGTCTTGAGCACCGCCAGCTCGCCGGTGCGCTCCCGCACCGACTGCGCCATGGTGTTCCCAGCGACCAGGAGGATCGTGAAGAACACCGCCAGGAGGACCGACCTCAGGATGGCCCCGATGCTCCCCACCTGGTTCGCGAACCCCTGCGCGAACGCCTTCTCCGTGGTCGTCTTGGTCTCGTAGCGCGAGTTCGCGAAGGTGTCGTCGATGTCCCGCGCGATTTCCGCGGCTCGCCCGGGATCGGCGATTCTCTCCACGAACCAGCCGACCATCCCCTGGGCGAACATCCGCGTCTCGTCGAAGTAGTCGTAGTGGAAGAAGAACTGCGTCGTGTCGGTCCCCTTCTCGACGCCGTCGTAGATGCCGACGAGGTCGAACTGCCAGTCGGCGGTCCCGTCCTTCTTCCGCCAGATCGTCGCCTGGATCGGAATCCGGTCGCCGACCTTCCAGCCGTACTTCGTCGCGATCTGGCGTCCCGCGATCGCCCCCATCCGGTTCGCGAGCCACGCCACCTTCTGCTCCTCGGGCAGGCGGTACTCGGGATAGAGGTCGAGGACCCCCTGGGGCTCCGACACGATCTGCGGGAAGAAGTTCTTCGGGTCCTGGTAGGTCCCGCCGAACCAGGTCGAGCAGGTCACCTCCTTGACCCCGGAGATCGACTCGATCCTCGACTTGTAGCTCACGGGGAGCAGCTGGATCAGCGACACGCGGTGGAGGGTCAGGAGCCGGTCGGCCCCGGTCAGCTCGACGCCCCCCTCGAACGCCTGCCGGATCGCCCCGAGGTAGCCGAAGAGGAGGAACGCCACGAGGATGGACAGCACGGTGAAGATCGTGCGCGTCTTCTTCCGCAGGAGGCTCCGCCAGACCAGGGAGAAGTACCTCATCCGATGCCGTCCCCGCTGAGCAGGCCCTTGTCCAGGACGAGCCTCCGGCGCGCCCGCGCGGCGGCGTGCGGGTCGTGGGTCACCATCACGATCGTCTTGCCGTACCGCGCGTTCAGGGCCTCGAGGAGGTCGAGGATCTCGTCCCCCGACTTCCGGTCGAGGTCGCCGGTCGGCTCGTCGCAGAGCAGGAGCGTCGGGTCGGTCACGATCGCCCGCGCGATCCCCACCCGCTGCTCCTGCCCGCCGGAGAGCTGCCTGGGGTAGTGCTTGGCGCGGCCCACGAGACCCACCACGGCCAGCGCCGCCGCGACGTGGCGGCTTCGTTCCGACCGCGGAAGCCCGGTGAGCAGCAGGGGCAGCTCGACGTTCCGCTCGGCGGTCAGGACCGGGAGAAGGTTGTAGAGCTGGAACACGAAGCCGACGTGCCGCGCCCGCCACCGCGCGAGATCGCCGTGGGACATCCGGTCGATGCGCTCGCCCGCGACCTCGATCGCCCCCCTCGACGGCACGTCGAGCCCGCCGAGCAGGTTGAGCAGGGTCGTCTTGCCGGAGCCGGAGGGACCCATGAGCACCAGGAAGTCGCCCCTCGGGATGTCGAGGTCGACGCCCTGGAGGACGTCGATCCGCTCCCCCCCGCGGCGGTACTCCTTGTGGACGTCCCTCACCCTTACCAGGACGCCGTCGTCGGCCATGGGGCCCCTCTCCCGCTCAGCGGGCCGCGGCCCGGGTGCCGTCCGCCAGTCCCGCCGGCCCCTCGACGACGACGCGCTCCCCGGCCACGAGGCCCGAGACGATCTCCATGTCGCTCCCCGAGGCCGCTCGGGCCTCGACGGCGCGCCGCTGCACGCGGCCGTTCGCGAGCACGAACACCACGTCCTTGTCGCCGTCGCGCCTCAGGGCGGCCTTGGGAACGAGGAGGCGCGGGCGCGCGTTGGCCGCCCCCGCGTCCTCGCTCGCCAGGAACGCCACCTTGACCCCCATGTCCGGGAGGATCCTCGGATCGAGCCGGTCGAACGCGATCCGCACTCTCACGGTGGCCTTCTGGCGGTCGGCGGTGGGGATCACGGCGATCACCGAGGCCGGGATCCGCCAATCGGGATAGGCGTCGAGGATCGCCTCGACCCGCTGCCTGGGCTCGACCCGCTGGATGTAGCTCTCGTTGACGTCCACCTCGATCTCGAGCGACGACATGTCCACGACGGTGCAGATGCCCGTGCGGGTGAAACCGCCGCCGGCCGAGATCGGAGAGACCATCTCGCCGGGCTGCGCGTCCTTGGACACCGCGACGCCGTCGAACGGGGCGCGGACCACGGCGTCGTCCAGCTCCTGCCGGCGGACCGCCACCTGCCGCTCCGCCACCGTCACCTGCTGGCGCTCCATGGCGAGCCGCGCCTCGAGCGCGTCGTGCTCCGCCCGCGCCGCGTCGAGATCCGCCTGGCTCGAGACGCTCTTGGCCACGAGGTCGCTCACGCGCGCGAGGCTCAGGGAGGCGAGGCGGAGCTGCGCCTCCGTCTCCGCCAGCGCGCGCTTGGCGGACTCGACCTGGGCCTCGTCGAGGGCGAGATTCCGCCGCTCGATGGAGTCGTCGAGCCGCGCGAGCACCTGCCCCTCCCGGACCGCCATCCCCTCCTCGACCGCGACCTCCGTCACCTTGCCGGTGATCTTCGAGGAGACGGTCGCGCGCCGGCGCGCGGTCACGTACCCGGAGGCGTTCAGCACGGGGGACGAGCCCCCTCCTGCGATCTCGCGGACGGGGGCGACCGTGACGGACGCCGCGGCCCGGCCCGCCGCCCACCACCATCCCGCGGCGGCGAGGACGACGGCGGCGGCGCACACGGCGAACCAGAGCGCGGAGCGGCCCCGCCGCCTGCCGCCACCCTCTCCACGCTCGATTCGGAGCGACGCGAGGTCTTCGAGCGCCTTCTTCCCGTCTTCCATCCGGAGCTCCTGCGCCCGGCGCGGACGCCGGCTACGTCCCCATCATGCGGGCAAGCCACGAATCCGGCCTGACGATGCTCTGGTCGCGGTCCGGGCCGACGCCCACCATGCCGATCTCGGCGCCGATCACCTCGCCCAGGCGGTCGAGGTAGCGTCGCGCCGCGGCGGGGAGTTCGTCCCAGCGTCGCGCGCCGGTCGTGTCCCGCCTCCAGCCGGGTAAGATCTCGAACACCGCCTCGACGCGCGCCGCCTCGGCGGGCGAGGCGGGCAGCGAGCGGATCTCGCGGCCGTCGAGCCGGTACCCCGTGCAGATCCGGATCTCCTCGAACGCATCCAGCACGTCCAGGAGGGTGACGCACGCCGCGTCGAACCGGTTCAGCCGATGGGCGTATGCCGCCGCGGCGCCGTCGAACCACCCGCAGCGCCGAGGGCGCCCGGTGGTGGTGCCGTACTCCTGTCCGCGTTTCCTCAGCCTCTCCCCGAGACCCTCCGGGCCGTCGCGCAGCTCCGTCGGCATCGGACCGTCGCCGACCCGGGTCGTGTACGCCTTGAACACGCCCACGATCCCGTCGACCCGCCTCGGGGACACGCCGAGGCCGGCGCAGAGCCCCCCGGCCACCGTGCTCGACGAGGTGACGAACGGATAGGAGCCGTGGTCGAGGTCGAGGAGCGTTCCCTGCGCCCCCTCGAACAGGATGCTCTTCCCCTCGTCGATCCAGGCGTTGAGCAGCAACGAGGTGTCGGCGACGAAGGGCATGAGCCGCGCCCACGGCTCCCGGGCGCGGCGGACGAGCGCATCGACATCCGGTGCCCCGTCGCCCGGGCCGAGGAGCCTCCCGATCCGCGCGTCCACGAGCACCCGAGCCCGAGCGAGGAGCGCCTCGGGGTCGGCGAGGTCGGCGACCCTGATCCCGAGCCGCGCGGCCTTGGCCTCGTACGCGGGACCGATCCCCTTCCGGGTCGTCCCGAGCCGCGTCCCGAGGCAGCCCGTGGTCTCTCCCAGAACGTCGAGGCGGGCCATCTCGGGGAGGATCACGTGCGCGCGATCGCTGATGTAAAGGCGCCCTTCGAGGTCGACGCCCGCGGCGGCCAGACCCTCGATCTCCAGGAGCAGCTTCTCGAGGTCGAGAACGGTGCCGTTGCCGACGACCACCCGCACACCGGGTCGGAACGCTCCCGACGGGATGTGGTGCAACGCGTGCCGCCGCCCGGCGATGGTCACGGTGTGTCCGGCGTTCGGCCCCCCCTGGAACCGGGCTACGACGTCGAACCGCTCCGAGAAGAGGTCGACGACCTTCCCCTTCCCCTCGTCGCCCCACTGGGCACCGACTACCGCGACGTTCGGCATGCGCGATCCGCGAGAGCGGGCCTCAAGAGCTGCCCGTGGGGGACAGGATGGCCTGGACGCGGTGAACGAGTGTCTCCTCGAGCCTTTCCTTGTCGAGGAACCCCCGGGCGCCGAGCTGCTCCAGGAACTCCAGCACGTTGTCCTTGTACACGCCGCTCATCGCGAGCACCAGCGTGTCCTTGATCCGCTCGTCCTGCCGCGTCTCCCGGAGGACGTCGAAGCCGGTCATGCGGGGCATCAGGAGGTCGAGCAGCATAAGGTCCGGGTGCTCCTCGCGAAGAACGCGCAGCGCCTCGACGCCGTCCGCGGCGATCAGCACGTTGTAGCCGGCTTCCGAGAGCAGCCGCTCCGCCAGCCCGAGCATCCTGGCGTTGTCGTCGGCCACGAGGACCGTGCGCCTCCGGTTCAGGCTCCGGTACGAGCCGGACGACGACGAGGACCGGACCTCGTCCATCTCCAGGTCGATGCGCACGATCGTCTGACAGCCGGGACAGAGGTACTTGACCACGCGGTCCGCCGGACCGTAGTCGGTCAGGCGAAACTCGGTCCTGCACTGTGGGCACCGGACGAGCATGCTCCGTCTCGGACGGGCAAAAAGCGCCCGTCGGCAAAGGCGGGAGTATAGCATCCGGGAGGGCCGAATCCGCGCGCGCGCGGCGGGACGGAACGGTCCTCTAGGATCGATCCCGGGTTGGTGGACGGCAAGGGATTCGAACCCTCGACCCCGGCGTTGCGAACGCCGTGCTCTCCCAGCTGAGCTAGCCGCCCATACCCCGAATCGACCTGGTGGGGCGTGCAGGATTTGAACCTGCGACTTCCACCGTGTGAAGATGGCACTCTACCGCTGAGTTAACGCCCCTGCCCCGCCCCGAACCCAGGGCAAGCGCGAACTTATAGCACACGCATTTCGGGACCGGCAACCGAATCAGACCAGGAACCGCGCGGGCTCGGGCTCGGGTCCGACCTCGACGCGCCGCTCTTCGGCTCCCCGCCGGCAGACGACGCCGCATCGGGCAAGGTCCCGCCCCGCCCCGTACCGTGCCGCCAGCGCAGCCGCGCGCGCGAGGCCCGCGTCGTCCGGCTCCGCCTCGACGACCGCCAGCGCCCCTCCCCCATCGGAGCGGCAGGTCCAGAGGCCCGCCGCGAGCCCGGCGAGCCGGCGGCTCTCCTCGTCGTTCCGCGCCACCACGGCCTTGAGACCGTGGGACAGTCTGAAGTGCCGGCCGAGCCTGAGACGCAGGAGCGCCTCCGCCCCGGGGTAGGACGGCCCCCCGTGCGCCAGGAGATCGCGGAGGCGCCGGGAGAAGCCGAGGTCGGCCAGGAGGCAGCAGCCGCTCCCGGGAGCGGGCCATTGATGAATGCCGAGTCGACGGGCCAGCGTAAGCTGAGCCGACCGTGAGCGGCCCCGCACGTCGCCGAGGCGGCTGCGGTCGATCCGCCCGTCGGCTTCGGCCTGGGTGGGAGGAAGATGCGCGGCGGAGAGCGGGCGGAGGAGGCGCCCGGCGAGGCCCGACTCCATCTCGATCCTCTCCAGCGACTCCCGGCGCTGGCTCATGCGGCTCTGCCCCAGCACCTCCCCGGTCACGACGAGGTCGGCCCCTCTCTCCCGCGCGAGGCTCGCCGCCTTCCGGAGCATGAAGACCCGGCAGTCGATGCACGGGTTCATCGCGGTGCCGTACCCGTGCCTCGGCCGGACCACGACGCCCTCGAAGTGCTCGCGCGCGACATCCACGACCGCGACGTCGAGATCCGGGGTTTCTCGCGCGGCCTCGGTACGCCCCGAGCGGAGGAACGCGGTCTCGAAGTGGACCGCCTCGGTTTCGACCCCCTGCTCCGCGACCAGGCGCGCGGCGAGCCGGCCGTCGAGCCCGCCAGAGAGCAGCGCGAGCGCCTTCACGCTATCTCCCGTCCCGTCGCGCTCTGTTGCCCATGCCGGCAGCGTAGCACCGGCCGAGCCTCCGAAAGCACGCCGACTCGGGATCCCCTTGACCCAAGCCCCCGATTCCCTATATTTTTCGCCCTTCTGTCCCGCCTCGTCCGACGCGGGCGCCGGGGAGACGCGGGAAGCAGGAGTGTGGCGCGCGCATGCAGCCGGCTTCGCCCCGTGGCAACGTGCTGGTCTTCACCTCGGATCGCGAGTCGGGCGAGCGGCTGTGCCGCTGGATCTCCGGGGTGGGCGAGGTCCCCGTCCTCCTGTCGGGTCCGGAGAGGTTCCTCGTCGAGCGGGGCGATGACGAGACGGTGGACCTCGTGGTCACCGACCTCGATACCGACGACCCCTCCGCCCGCGCGCTCTTCGACCGGCTCCTGGCCGGCGGCCTGTTCGCCCGCATCCCGCAGATCCACGTGCTCCGCGACCTCGCCGTCCGCCAGGACCTGGAGCGGAGGAGCCCGGCGCTTTCCACGGTCGCGGTCCTCAATCCGCCCGAGACCGGCGAGTTCCAGAGCCGGGTCCGGCTCTCGGCCGAGATCGGCCGGCTGCGGCGCGAGCTCGAGCGGAGCGCGGTCCGCGACCCTCTGACCGGACTGTACAACCGGCATCATCTGTACCATCGCCTCGACGAGGAGTTCTCCAGGTCGCGACGCTACCGGAGCCCCTTGTCGCTCGTCCTGTTCGACATCGATCACCTCAAGAGCATCAACGACGCGCTGGGCCAGACCTCCGGAGACTCCGTGATCCACCAGGTCGCGGAGGTCCTGCGCCACCAGGTCCGCAGGGAGGACGTCCTCGGCAGGACCGGCGAGGAGTCCTTCGGCACGATCCTTCCCGGGAACCGGTACCGCGGGGCCGCGGTGTTCGCGAGCAAAGTGCGCACTCACACCGAGGAGATCCTGCTCCGCCACGAGGGGAGCAGCTTCCAGGTCCGTGTCTCCGCAGGGATCTCGAGCTACCCCGACAACAGGTCGATCCAAGGCGCCGAAGACCTGGTTCGCGCCACCGAAAACGCCCTCGCGGAGGCCAAGACCCGCGGCGGCAACCGCGTGTTCATCGACGAGGCGGTGCTGAGGCACGAGCGGCGAGTGATCCTGGTCGCGGACTCCGACAGGACCCTCCTCGACCTCGCCGAGGATCTGTTGTCCATGGACGACTACCGGGTGCTCCGGGCGGACTCCTCCCGCACGGTGATCGAGGCCTTGAGGTATCGGCGGCCGGACCTCCTCGTCCTCGACCTCAGGATGGCGGACGCGGAAGGAGGCGTTCCGCTGATCGAGAAGATCCAGGAGCTGTTCCCCGGCAGTCGGATCCCGATCATCGGGCTCTCTTCCGACCCGAGCGCCGACCCCGAGCGGCTCGCCCACCAGGGCGTGGACCGGTTCATCACCAAGCCCTTCAGTCTCAGCCTTCTCCGCAGTGTCGCCCGCGAGCTCCTCGACGCCTACCGGCAGGGTTGAATAGCGGGCGCGCGGGGCGCCGATCCGCGCCGCGGAAGACGGACGAAGGCTCCCCGGCTCGGGGTCGTGGCAGGAAGCGGCGAGCGCATATATTTTGAGTGGTTAGGGTCTGAGAGCGAGTGCGGCCGACGGCCGTCCGGGAGGCCTGTCCGTGGTGACCATCGTCTCGCGACCGGGAACCGAATATCCTCCCCAGGACGACTACTTCTCTCCGAGCAGCGGGTACCCCGAGTACCGGTACGGGCATCTCTCCGCGCGCCGAAACTCCGTGTACGAGATGGTGAGGACCCTGTTGTCGGACTCCGGGCTCGACCGGGAACGGTACGGTACGGTGGAGTGGAATCCGCTGAGAGCTTTCATCCGCCCCGGGGATTCCGTCTTCATCCTCTGCAACTTCGTCCAGCACCGCCGGGGGAGCGAGACCCAGGAGACGTTCTTCGCGAAGTGCATCCATGGGTCGGTGCTCCGGGCGGTCGCGGACTACGTGCTGCTGGCCGCGGGGACCGGCGGTAGGGTCTCCTTCGGGAACAGTCCCCTGCTGTCCGGCAGCTGGAGCAGGGTCCTCGAGGATACGGGGGCGGGGCGTGTCCTCGAGTTCTACGGCTCCAGGAACTTACCGGTCGCGGCGAAGGACCTGCGGCTGGTCGTCGCGGAGAGGAACGCGCTCGGACGGACCACGAACGTCGATGAAAGGGACGGCGCCCGCGAGGCGGTCGAGATCGACCTGAGCCAAAACAGCCTCCTGACGGAGATCGCGTCGGCCGGAACGCACTTCCGCGTCTCCGACTACGACCCTCGGAGGACCGAGGCGTTCCACTCCCAGGGCTCCCACCGCTACGTGATCCACCGGGCGGTGCTCGATGCGAACGTCGTGGTCAGCCTGTCGAAGCTCAAGACCCATGAGAAGGTCGGCATCACGTGCGGTCTCAAGGGCTTCGTCGGCGCCGTGGGGCACAAGGACTGCCTGGCTCACCACCGGTTCGGGTGCTCCTCCGTCGGCGGCGACGAGTACTCCCGGGACCTTCCGGTACTGAACTGGGCTTCCAGTTTCCACGATCGGGTCAACTCGATGCCGGCGGGCCGGCCTTCCCAGCAGGCGCTCCAGGTCCTCGACAAGTTCCTCAGGAAAGGAATGAGGACCGTCGGCCTCGATCCCGCCGGATCCTGGCACGGGAACGACACCGCGTGGCGGATGGCTCTCGACCTTTCGCGCATCGTCCATTTCGGCGCAGCCGACGGCTCCATGCACGACACCCGGCAGCGGCGGAACATCTCCTTCATCGATGGGATCGTGGGAGGCGAGGGGAATGGCCCCCTCTCGCCGAGGCCGGTGAGGAGCGGGACGGTGCTGTTCAGCGATGACGTGGCGGCGGGGGACAGGGCGGCATGCCGGATCATGGGCTTCGACCCGGAGCGGATTCCGATGGTCGCGAAGTCGTCCATGGTGATGAAACCCGGAACGGTCCCGGGCCTGCCGGAGCGGGACCCCGTTTGCTGCAACGGGACGCTCACGGCTGAGAAAGACCTGCCGATGGTCCTCGGGCGGCCGTTCGATTCTCCGTCGGGGTGGCGTGGGCACATGTTCTGAGGAGCCGGCCACATCTCGGGCAACGGGGGGAGATCGTGCGACTTGATGGCCGGGAAAGACTGCTGTATTCGCTGTTCTCGATTCCGACGCGGTCCAACCTGATCCCGGCGGCCCGGGAGGTTCGTGAGCGCGCCTTCTGGCCGAGAGCGAGGATGCTCGAGTTCCGGCTGAGCCGCTGCCGCGACATTCTCTCGCATGCCGGAACGAACGTGCCGTATTACCGGGAGCTGTTCCGGCAGCATCGCTTCGATCCCGCGTCCTTCGCCTCGTTCGAGGACTTCCAGAAGCTGCCGGTCCTGAGCCGTGACATCGTGATCGATTCCTTCTCCCGGCTAGAGAGCGAGCGGCACGGGCCTTCGGACGTGACCACGATGCGGACGGGAGGAACCACCGGCAAGCCGGTCAAGGTTCTGCTCGAAAAGCGCAACGCCGTCGAGAGGATGATGGTCACCCACCGTCTGTACGCGCTGATGGGCCGGACACTCGGCTCGCCCACGCTGCTCGTCTCGGGCAACGCGATCGACTTCCACGCCTGGACCGCGGGGCGCGACCGCCTGAAGAACCTCCTGATGAACGTCACCGTGCGGCCCTCGTTCGACCTGACGCCGGACAAGCTCGTGACGCTGCTCGACGAGATCGCGAGGGGGAAGCACCGGTTCCTCATCGCCTATTCGAGCGTGTTCGACATTCTCTCGAGCCTCGTGGAGAGCAGGGGCGCGAAGATCGCCTTCCCAAAGCTCATCCCGACCGCGGAGCTGATCACGAGCGCGCAGCGCAGCCGGTGGGCCGAGACGCTGGGCGCGGAGATCTTCGAGCTGTACGGCTCGAGGGAAATGGTCGCACTGGCGGGGGAGACGCACGACCACCAGGGGCTGGTGATCAGTGGCGACATCTATCACGTCGAGATCACCGACGAGGCAGGAAGGCTCCTGCCGCACGGAACGCCCGGCCTGATCACGGTGACCAGCCTCATCGAGCGTGCGATGCCTCTCATCAGGTACCAGCTCGGAGACGCGGGGGTGATGACGGAGGCCCCCGCGGAGAGCCCGAACCCTTTCCCGCGGCTCAGGATCACACACGGCAGGGTTCTCGACGTCATCGTGTGTCCCGACGGCAAGGTCCTTCCCGGCGAGTTCTTCCCGCATCTCATGAAGGAGGCGTCGGACCAGATCAGCCGTTTCCAGGTCGTCCAGACGGAGCCGAACAGGCTTTGCGTGAGGATCGTCCCGACCGGCAGTTACACGGACCGGATGACCTCGTACCTGACCGACAAGATCCGGAAGCAGGTCGGAGCCGACATGCGGATCGAGTTCGAACTCGTCGATCGCATCGAGACGTCCGGGTCGGGAAAGTACCGCCCGACGATCAACCTCGTGCCGCCCGAACAGAGAACGAATCGATGGCGATAGAGGGAGCCCGGTGAGGATCGAGGTCCTCAGCGCCTGCTTCCCTCCGGCCTGGGCGTGGCGGGGGCCGGTGCGATCCCTGTGGAACATGTGCCGCGGGCTCGCGATGTTTCCCCGTGCATGAGAAGCAAGCCGCGCACTCGGCGATCGTTTGACACCGGATGCTTTCGCAACTTATCCTCGATCAGGAGGATGTGTGTGAGCCGCTTCGCACGGAGCAGCGGGAGAGCCGTTCGCGTGGCGCTCCGGCGGGGACTCGCGGGAGTTCTCTTGTTCGCCGGCCTGTTCGCCGCCGGCACCGGTCGCGGGGCGACCGGAGAGGACGAAGCACGCCGGTCGGCGCGCCTGTTCGGCCAGGCCCTCACGAGCGGGCAGGCATCTCTGCTCCGCCCGATTCTCCCGGCCACCGGCAAGATCCACCTCGCCGTGTCCCGTCTCGTTCCCGAGGAGGGATACTTCGGCGCGAGCCAGGTCGAGGCGCTGCTCGCGGACTTCCTCTCCCAGGGCTCGGTCCGCTCGTTCGAGGTGCTGCGCCTCGAGTCGGACGGGAAGACCAACGCGCTCGCCCGCGGACGCGCGGTCCTGACCGACCGCCAGGGCCGTCCGGTCCGCCTCGGTATCCACCTCGCGTTCCAGACCGAGGATGACCGCTGGGTCGTCAGGGAGATCAAGGAAACCCTCGAGTGAGCGGGAGTCGGATCGGCGCATGAGCCGGCGGTTCATCAGGGTCGCACTCCTGTTCGGGCTGCCTCTCGCGTTGCTGCTCGCCGGGGAGATCGCCGCGCGCTTCGCGCTCGTCCGGGACCCGGATGCGGCGCAGCGCGACCTGGAAACGCAGGCCGCCAGACTGGACGCGCTGTTCCGACAGGCCATGGAAGCCGCCTCCGGGGCCGCGCGTACGGCGCTCGTTCGCTCTCCCGGCGCGGCATGGGAGGCCGGGGACGCGGGGCCGCTCGCGGGGCGGCTCGAGGGGGTAGGACTCCTTACCGCATCGGGCGCCTACATCTCCTGGGAGGGACGTCCCGACCGCCTGCGTCCCCCGGCCCCGGGCTTAGAGCCGGTCTGGGAGATCCAGGTCGAGGGGCTCAGCACCCGCCTCGTGGTCGCCTCGGCGCGCGATGCGGCGGGGCGCGCGGGGGCCGCGACCTACCTCCTGGACTCGCCGCAGCAGGACCTGAGGTTCGCCGCGCTGCTGCCTCGATCGCTCGCGTCCGGCCCGCTCCGGTCCATCGATTTCCTCGACGTCGACGAGCCTCGGAGCGATCCCTCGGGAGTCATCGGCGACGGTCGCCCGCTGTTCCGGGGCGGTCCGCTCGCCACGCTCTACCTGCCGCTCCGGTCGCCGGGAGGCGACGTGCTCGCGCTCGCGACGCTCGAAGAGGTTTCTACCGCGCACCGCGCGGCGCGGCGCCGCGCCGACTCGAGCGCCGCCGCGGCGATCCTGTTCTGCGCGCTGCTGGGATGGCTTCTCTACGGGCGCCGGACGAACTCGTGGCGGGGCGCCGGCCTCACGATCGCGGCGATCGCGGCGGGACGGACGGCCCTGCTCGTCTCCCGGGTAACGGTCCACCTCCTGCCGCGCGAGATGGGCTCCGCGAGCCTCTTCGGCTCGGCCTTCGGGTTCGGCTTGCTCGGCTCGCCGGCGGACCTCTTCCTGACTTGCCTCGCGGGGTTTCTCGCCTCGCTCGCGCTCGCGGCCGCGCTCCGGGAGGCGGCCGGGTCGAGACCGCGCGCGGCGGCGGCCGTCTCCGTCGCCGCGGCCGGCGCTCTCGCGGCGCTGGTCGGCACGCTGTCCGGCGATCTCGCGCGGAACGCCCGGGTCCCTCTGCTCCATCTCGACGCGCTCCCCCGGTCGCCGGGACCGGCCCTGCTCCTGCTGGGTCTCAGCCTCGCGATCCTCGGGGCCGCAGAGCTGCTCGCCCTCCCGTGGGCCATCTTCCGCCGCCCGCCCGCCTCCCGGCCGTCCAGGACGTCCCGGATGGCCGTGGCAGTCGCGGTGCTCCCGATCGTCGCGGTCGCGAGCGCGGCGCTTCTGTCCACGTCCGACCGCGCGGCGCGGGAGCGGCTCGAGTCCGAGTTCGCGCCGCAGGTCGTGGAGCAGTCCCCTCGCCGGCGAGTGGCGCTCCTCGCCGCGGTCGGGGAAGCGGCACAGTCCGACCGCGCGGGCGAGGCGGTCTCGGGACCGAAGAGCCCGCGGGATGAATACGCGGCCTACCTCGTCTGGGTGGACGGCGACCTGTTCCACGCCGGCTACAAGTCGTCCCTCGACTTCTACGACGCGGCCGGCCAGCGACGGAGCCACTTCGGGTTCGACCTGCCGCAGCTTTCCGAGGACGCGCCGGCGGTCGAGGGATCGCCGGTGATCGCGGTGCGCGAGGAGACCTCGCCGCTCGGCGCCATCCGGCAGCGCCTGCTCCACGCCGAGGCGCCGATCCTGGACGCGAAGAAGGCGCGGATCGGGACGGTGGTCGGCCACGTTCTCGACGAGCCGGACAACCTCCCGTTCCTTCCGGCCTCGGAGACGTTCCTCTCGGCCCTCGGCCCCGGTGCGCAGCGCTTCGCCGCGGGCGAGGCGACGAGCCGTCCCGACTACATCCTGTACGACGCGGACGGGACGGTGCTGCTCTCGACGCTGAACCAGCCGCCGGCCGCGGAGGGCGCGCTCCGCGAGGCCGGCCGCGCTCACCGCACGGCGGGCATCGAAGTGGCGGGACAGCCCTACCTCGCGCTCCCCCTGGCCGCCGCCGACGGGCTGCACGTCCTGCTGCTCCCGGAGCTGACCTGGCTCGACCAGCTCGGCGCACTGGTGCGCCTTTCGATCCTCTCGCTCGTGCTGCTCGCGGCCCTCGCCGTCGCCCCGTTCCTCGTGCGGGGCGGAGGGGTCCGCGCGCTGGTGCAAGGCCTCAGGGCCTCCTTCTACCGGAAGCTCCTCGCCGCGCTGCTCGCGGCGTCGATTCTCCCCCTCCTCGGCCTCGCGTTCTTCGTGCGCGGCACCATCGAGCGCCGAGCCGAAGCGGGGTTCGTCGATTCCACCGCGCACCTCGCGCGGATCGTCAGTCGGGTGGTGGCGGACTGGGTGGCGGTTCAGGAGGAGCGCGGCGGCGCCGCGACGGGGATCAACGACGACATCCTCCAGTGGCTGCGGCGGATCGTCGGCCAGGACATCCACCTCTACGAGGGCGGCGAGCTCGTCGCGACGTCGCGTCGAGAGCTGTTCGCGTCCGGCTATCTGATCCCGCGCCTTCCCGGGGAGATCGACCGCCGCGTGGTCCGCGGCGGGCTTCCCTTTCTGCTCCGCCGGAGCGAGCTCGGCCCGATTCCGATCCCGACCGTTTACGCCCGCGTCCACCTCCCCGGCCCCGACCGCGGGACCGTCGTGGCCGTTCCGGTGGTCCTGCAGCAGCAGGGAGTCGCGCGGGCGGTCGCGCGCATCGTGGAGCTCCTGCTGCTCGCCACGGTCCTGCTCGCGGGTCTCCTGGCCGGGGCCGCCGCGCTGATCGCGGGGACCGTCGCGCGTCCCGTCCGCGACCTGGTGGGGGCCGCCACGAGGATCGCGGCCGGCGATTACGACACGCGGCTCCGCGCGCGAACGCGCGACGAGGTCGCCGGGCTGGTGGAGCGGTTCAACACGATGGCCGCGGCTCTCGCGGCCCAGCGCGCGGACCTCCTGGCGCGGAAGGACTACATCGAGGCGCTCTTGAGCCACGCGACCACCGGGGTCGTCTCGACCGACGCCGAGGGGCGCGTCGTCACCCTGAACCCCGCGGCCGTCGCGCTCCTGGCGCCGACCGGTCCCCCGCCGCGCGTCGGGGAAACGCTCATCGCGGCGGTCAAGCGGGACGCGGATCTCGCGCCGCTCGCCGCGGCGCTGGCGGCCCCGGTCCCCGTCCCGGGCGAGCCCCTGGAGGTCGACCTCCTGCACGCCGCGAAGCCTCTCAGGCTCCGTCTCGTCCGCGTCGAGATCCCGGATCCCTCCGGTGGCCCGCCCGGCTCCCTCGTCCTCCTCGACGACGTCACCGACCTCATGAAGAGCAACCAGCTCGAGGCCTGGGCGGAGATGGCGCGCGCCATCGCTCACGAGATCAAGAACCCGCTCACGCCGATCCAGCTCTCCACCGAGCACCTGACTCGCCTCCTCAGGGAGCGCCTGCCGCAGCCTTCTCCCGAGATCGACGCGTGCATCGAGAACGTGACGAAGCAGGTCCGCGCGCTCCGGGAGATCGCCGCGGAGTTCTCCGCGTACGCGAAGCTCCCGACGCTCCGCACGGAGCCGACCGATCCCGTGGCTTTCCTCGGCGAGATCGCGGCCACCTACCGGTCCGGCCGCCCCCCGGGCGTCGCCGTGGAGGAGCGCTACGAGCCCGCCTCCCCGATCGCCGCGGACCGCCGGGTCCTCGGACGCGCGATCGTCAACCTGGTGGAAAACGCCCTCCA
Source organism: Acidobacteriota bacterium (assembly GCA_041494445.1). GTDB lineage: Bacteria > Acidobacteriota > Polarisedimenticolia > Polarisedimenticolales > JAIQFR01 > JAIQFR01. The sequence continues at coordinate 16,886 of JBGQAU010000024.1, forward strand.
GGCGATGCCGGACGGGGGCACGCTGACGTTCGCGGTCCACCCGTCACCCGGCGGAGGGACGACCCTCACCGTCGCGGACACCGGGGTCGGTCTCGACCCCTCGGCGCAGCGGCACCTGTTCCAGCCCTACTTCTCGACGAAATCGTCGGGCACGGGCCTCGGCCTCGCCATCGTGCGCCGCTCGGTCGAGGCCCACGGGGGCACCATCGTGGTCGAGAGCGCCAAGGGCAAGGGCACGGCGTTCCACATCCGGCTGCCGGCGGCGTGAGGGGGCGGGCGACCCCACGCTATACTTCCAGCGATGTCCGCCGAATCCAAGCCGCCCCGGCGCTCCACCGCGCGACGCCCCTGGTACTCGGAGGGGCTGCGTTTCTCCTGCCGGCCCGACTGCGGCGCGTGCTGCACACGTCACGGCGATCACGACTACGTTTACCTCGAGCCGGACGACGTGAACCGGCTCGCGGCCCACCTCGAGCTCGACGGGGAATTGTTCCTGGAAGAGCACGCCGCCGAGGACGACGGCTACGTGATCCTACGCATGGACGGACCGGATTGTCCCTTCCTCCGTGGAACCGCGTGCTCGGTGTACGAGGCCCGGCCGACCCAGTGCCGCACGTTCCCGTTCTGGCGGGAGAACATCAGGAGTCGGACGGCCTGGGAGCGGCTCCGCTCCTTCTGCCCCGGCATCGGCGAGGGGGAGATTCACAGCGTCGCGAGGATCCGCTCCGTCGCGGCCAAGAAGGCCGAGCCGTGACCCCTCACCGCGGGTCCGGCCGGGCCGGCTGAGCCCGGAATAATGGCGCGGCTCGTCGTTCGCCGGCTTCTCGCGGCCCTCCCGATCCTGGCGGGTGTCCTCACGCTGGTGTTCGTGCTGGTCGAGGCCGCGCCCGGGGACCCGGGGGCGATCCTCCTGGGCGAGCGCCCGGTCCCGCCGGAGGTTCGGGAGAGGATCGTCGCGGCCTACGGGCTCGACCGCCCGCCCGTCGAGCGCTACGTGCGCTGGCTCGGCGCCGTGGCGCTCAGGGGCGAGCTGGGATGGTCGATCTCCCGAGGGCGGCCGGTGGCCCGAGTGCTCCGTGACGCCCTTCCCGCCACGCTCCTGCTGGCGGGAGCGGCGCTTCTGGTGCACCTCGCGGCGGGGACGGCGCTCGGCGTGGCCACGGCGCGCTGGCGCGGCAGGTGGCCCGACCGGGCGCTCGGCGTTCTCAGCCTCGCCCTGTACTCGATGCCCGCGTTCTGGGTCGGGCTGATGGCGATCCTCTCGCTTTCCCTCGGTCTCGGGCTGTTTCCGCCCGGCTCCACCCACTCCGTGGGCGCCGACGCGTTTGGGCCGCTCGAGCGAGCGGCCGACCTCGCCTGGCACCTCGCTCTTCCCGCGGGGATCCTTGGCCTGACGTCGGCCGCCGCGCTCGGCCGCTTCGTGCGCTCCGGGGTCCTCGCCGCCCTCGGCGAGGAGTTCATCCGAGGCGCCCGCGCGAGGGGGGCCGGAGGGGGAAGAATCCTCCTGGGGCATGCGCTGCGGAACGCGCTCCTGCCGGCCATCACGCTCGTGGGGCTGTCGCTCCCGCTGCTCGTCTCGGGGTCGCTCGTGACCGAGGTCGTGTTCGCGTGGCCGGGGATGGGGCGGCTCGCCTACGAGGCGATCCTCTCGCGGGACGTGCCGGTGGTTCTCGCCGCGACGCTGCTGTCCTCGCTGCTCGTCGTGGTCGGCAACGTTGCCGCGGACCTCGCGCTGGCCGCGGCGGACCCGAGGATCCGCATGGGCCGCCCGCGAGGCGCCCCGTGAGGCTGCGGGGGCGTCTCCTGGGAGCGGGGTTCCTCGCGGCCGCCGTGGGAACGGCGCTTCTCGCGCCGCTCCTCGGCCTGCGCGATCCCGCGGCGCAGCCCGACGGTCTCGTGCTGAGGGACCTGCCGCCGCTCGCCCGCGTCGACGCCGTGCGGCTCGCGGGAGGCGGGTTGCGTTACGCCCACGAGGTTCGCGCCGAGCCCGACGGCTCGGTGAGCCTGCGGCGGGGCGAGAGATGGGAGCGCGTCCCGCCGTCGTCGCTGGCGGGGCCCGTCCCCGCGGCCTGGCACGCCCGCCCGCTCTTCCCGCTCGGAACCGACGGCTACGGGCGGGACCTCCTGAGCCGATTGCTCTACGGGGCGCGGGTCTCGCTCCTCGTCAGCCTGCTCGCCGCGCTGCTGTCGGTGACGGTCGGCGCGGCCACCGGGCTCGCCGCCGGCCTCCTCGGCGGGGTCGCCGACAGCGTTCTGATGCGGCTCGCCGACGTCTTCCTGTCGGTGCCGCGCCTGTTCCTGTTGCTCCTGCTCGTCGCCCTATACGGACCGTCGCTCGCGGGCACCGTCCTCGTGCTCGCCGCGACCTCCTGGATGGCCGCCGCACGCCTCGTCCGCGCCGAGATCCTCTCCCTCCGCGAGCGCGACTTCGTGAGGGCGGCGGAGGCGGCCGGGGCCTCGCGCGCGCGGGTCGCGCTCCTGCATCTACTCCCCGGCGCGGCCGCGCCGCTCCTCGTCGAGGGGACGCTCCGCGTGGCGAACACGCTCCTCCTCGAATCCTCCCTCTCGTTCCTGGGGCTCGGCGTGCCTCCGCCGTCGCCGTCCTGGGGAAACCTGATCGCCGACGGGCGCGACGCGCTCCTCGACGCGTGGTGGATCGCGACGCTCCCCGGCCTCGCGATCGCCGCGACCGTGCTCGCGGTCAACGCCGTGGGCGAGGGGCTGCGCGACCGGTTCGACCCCAGGACGGCGGATAAGAGCTAGTGTGCCGAGTCACCCGCGGAGCCGGCGCTCGGCGCGGCGGACCGCTTCGACGAAATCCTCGAGCCGGTCGAGGTTCTTCTTCCCGGGCGCGACCTCGATGCCGGACGTGGCGTCCACCCCGTACGGGCGGGCCTCCTCGATGGCCGTCTCCACGTTGGCGGGATCGAGCCCCCCCGAGATCAGGATCCGCCCGTGGACCGAGAAGGCCCGCGCGTGCCGCCACGCAGGGATCCCGAGATCCCCCGGCGCCCCGCCCGCCTGGGACCAGTCGAGGAGGAACGTGGTGCAGGCGTAGCCCTCGAACGCGTCGCTCGAGAAGGCCGGGCGGACCCGGAGCGTCTTGTACCACGCGGCCGGCCGCAGCGACTCGCAGTAGGCGGGAGTCTCGTCGCCGTCGATCTGGAGCGCGGTCAACCCCACCTTCCGGGCGATCTCGAGGACCCGAATGAGCGGCTCCCCGGCGAACACGCCCACCCTCGCGACGAAGGCGGGAAGCCGCTCCACGATCCGGCGCGCCTCCTCCGGATCGATGCGTCGCGGGCTATCTTCCGAGAAGTGGAATCCGACGGCGTCCACGCCCAGGAGCGCCGCCTCGATGGCGTCGCGCTCCTCGGTGATCCCGCAGACCTTGACGAGGACCCGGCTCACTGGACCGCGAACTTCACGAACACCGGGTCCGGAAGCTCGCGCGCCTTCATGAACAGCTCGAACCGCTTCCCCACCACCCCGGCCTTCGGTCGCTGGAAATAGATGTAGTCCACGATGTAGCCGAACTGCGGGATCCCGACGGAGTCCCTCACGATCGTGGAATCCAGCGTGTTCGCGGGACCCAGGCGCGTCGGGCTGAACTTGCTCGGGTACTCGGTGAACGCACCGAAACGGTTGAAGATGATCTCACGGAGCTCGGCCAGACGCCGGTCGAGGTCGAGGAACTCGTAGCCTTCGATCAGCTCCTTCGGCCCCGCGCACGGGTACTCGTTTCCGTCCTGGTCCCTCAAGGTGAACGACTCGCGGGTCAGCGAGACCTTCTTGAGGCCGCGGTTCGCGACGCAGATCTCCAGCGGGATGTAGCCCCCCTCCTCCCGGTACCGTGTCGGCCGCGTGTCCACGATGAACGAGACGAGCTTCCCCTCCTCGATGAACGCGAAGGTCGAGAGCTTCCGATCGAGCCCCGCGAGGTTCACCTTCTCCCCGGGGGCCGGGCGCCGTTCCGTGCACGACCCCGCGACGAGGACCAGCGCCGCGACGACCACGAGCCGCGAAGGAAATCTCATCGCTCACCTCACCGGCCGCCCCCCGGGCTCCCGGGCGCACCCTTGCGAGATTATGCCCGGCCCAGGAGGCCGTCAAGCCGACTGGGGTCAGAGCTTGACTTTTGCCTCGCAAGGTTGCGCGAGGCAAAAGTCAAGCTCTGACCCCGCGCCCTTTAGAGCAGGGAGACCGGGTCCACGTCCACCCGGATGGCGCGGCGGGGGACCTTCCCTTCCGTCGCCTCGAGCGCGCGGTCCACGGCGCTCACGAGGCGTCTCCGGCCGGCGGAGCGAACGAGGATCTGCCTGCGGTACTTCCCCTTGAGGCGCTCGATCGGAGCGGGTCCGGGGCCGGAGAGGATCAGCTTCCCCTCCCCTTCCCGCGCGAGCGCCTCCGCCAGTACGGCGGCCCAGGCGGAGGCTTTTCCGGGGTTGCGATGCTCCACGACGATCTCGACGAGCGCGGTGAAGGGCGGGTATCGGAGCGCCCGCCGGTAGCCGATCTCGCGCTCGTAGAACGCCTCGTAGTCCTGCGTCGCCGCGGAGCGGAGCACCGGGTGCGCGGGGTCGAACGCCTGGATCACGACGGTCCCCGGCGAGCCGCCACGCCCCGCCCGTCCCGCGACCTGGGTGAGCAGCTGGAAGGTCCGCTCGGCCGCCCTAAAGTCCGGGAGCCCGAGGGTCTGGTCCGCGGAGAGCACGCCCACCAGCGTGACCCCGGGGAAGTCGTGCCCCTTGGCGATCATCTGAGTTCCGACCAGAACGTCCACGCGCCTCTCGTCGAAGCGCTTGAGGAGAGCCTCCTGCGACCCGCGGCGCCGCATCGTGTCCCGATCCATGCGGGCGATTCGCGCGTTCGGCAGCGCCTCCCTGAGGTCCTCCTCGATCCGCTCGGTCCCTTCGCCGATCGCCGTGAGGCGCTCCTCCCCGCACGACGGGCAGCGGGCGGGGAGCGTCCGCTCGAGGTCGCAGTAATGGCAGCGCAGCCTTCGAGCCGACCGGTGCCAGGTCATCGCGACGCTGCATTGCGAGCACGAGACGCGGACGCCGCACGCAGGACAGTGGAGAGCCGACGCCCATCCCCTGCGGTTCCGCAGCACGAGCGCCTGGTGCCCCCTCGCGAGGCAGTCCTGCAGGGCTTCGGTCAGCTCGCGGGAGAGCGGCCTCGCTCCCCGGGCGTCGCGGTACTCCCCTCGCATGTCCACGATTCGGACCGACGGCATCGGCCGGTCCTCGACGCGCCCGCCGAGGCGCAGGAGCGCGTACCGCCCCTCCCGCGCGTTCCGGAACGACTCCAGCGACGGGGTGGCGGACCCCAGGAGCAGCACAGCGCGAGCCTCGCGCGCGCGCACGACGGCGAGGTCGCGGCCGTTGTACCGCGGGACATCCTCCTGCTTGTAGGAGCCGTCCTGCTCCTCGTCCACGACGATGAGTCCGGGATCGGGAATCGGCGCGAACACCGCGGAGCGCGCTCCGACCACGAGCCGCGCCTCCCCGTTCCGGACGCGGTCCCACGCGCGGCGGCGCTCGACGGGCGGGAGGCCGCTGTGGAGCACCGCGAGCGACTGCGGGAACCGGCGCATCAGGCGGGACACGAGGAGCGGCGTCAGCCCGATCTCCGGCACCAGGTAGAGCACCCCGCGCCCGCGCGCGAGCGCCGCCTCGGCCGCGCGGAGGTACACCTCGGTTTTCCCCGAGCCCGTGGCGCCGAAAAGCAGGAACGGCGCGTACTCCTGCCCCGCGACCGCGGGAAGGATCCGCGCCAGCGCGGCCGTCTGGCCCGCCGTGGGAACGAGACGCGGCTCCGCCGGTGGCGTAGGGTGCGCCGGGGGCGCGGCCGGCTCGTCCGGGACTTCGATCCGCTCGGCGAGGCCGAGCCGGACGAGGTCGGCGACCGCGCTCTTGAGCGCCGCGCCGAGCCGTCCCGCGGGCACGGGGGTCCCGTCCTCGGGAAGCGCCAGGAACGCCCGCCGCCGCGCCGGAGCGCGCTCTGGGATCGAGGATGCCGTAGCGCCCGCGGCCCGCCGCACCAGCCGCCGCGCAGCGGCTGCCCGGGGAACGGGCGGGATCGCCGCCTCGATCGCCTCCCCCCAGGAGCAGAGGTAGTAGTCCGCGGCGAAGCGCGCGAGATCCAGGACCTGCGGCTCGACCGCGGGCTCGGTCGCGATCACGGCCTCGATGTCGCGGATCTCGAGGTCGGGCGCGGGAGCGCTCGCGGGAAACTCCACCACCGTCCCTACGACTCGACGAGGCCCCAGCGGCACGCGGACGCGGGCGCCGAGCACTAGGGCGTGCCGCGTCTCGAGGCCGACCCGGTAGGTGAACGCGCGTCGTACGGGAATGGGTACCGCGACGGAGGCGTAGAGGGCCGGGCCCTCGGCGCCCTCCCCGCTCACGGCGACGCGTCCATCTTGGCCCGCGCCGCCTTGAGGTCCTCCCAGATCCTCCGGCGGTTCTCGGGAGTGTACACCCGCAGCAGGTATGCGGGGTGGAACGTGGGCATCACCGGGATCCCGCGGAAGGTCCCCCAGGTGCCCCGGATCTGGGTGATCCCGACGCGGGTGCCGAGGAGGGTCTTGGTCGCGGGCGCGCCCAGCGCGACGATGACCCTGGGTCGGATCGCCTCGATCTGCGCGAACAGGAACGGAGCGCAGGTGCCGACCTCGTCGGGCTCGGGGGCGCGGTTGTCCGGAGGCCGGCACTTCACCACGTTCGCGATGTAGACCTCCTCGCGGTCGAGCCCGATGGACCGGATCATCTCGTTCAGCTTCTGGCCGGCGCGACCGACGAACGGCTCGCCGCGCGCGTCCTCGTCGGCCCCCGGCCCCTCGCCGACGAACATGAGCCTCGCCCCGGGATTCCCGACGCCGAAAACGATGTGAGTGCGGCCCGCGTGGAGCTTGCAGCGCGTGCAGTCACCGATCTCCTCGCGGATCTCCCGGAGCCGGTCCACCGGATCGCGGGGCTCGTCCGAAGAGGGTTCCACCAGGGTGAAGAGCTCTCCACCGGACGGGAGCGCGGCGGTGTCCGCGGGCGGCGTCGTCGGAGCGGCCGGTCGCGCCGGCGCCGACGGGGGGTGCTTTAGCGTTGCCGGGACCGCGAGGTCCTTGACGCCGATGTCCCTGAGGTAGGCGACCCACTCTCCGACCGCCCGTCGAACGTCGGCGGCATCGGGCGCCTTTCGGCTCACGGCGCGGCGCCCGGGCCGAACACCCGGTCGAGGATCGCGTCGGCGATCTCGGCCTTCGAGGCTTCGGCGACCTCGACGTAGCCGCCCGCCCGGTCGAGAATCGTCACGGCGTTGCGCTCCGATTCGATCCCGCGCCCCGGGGCCGACACGTCGTTGGCCACGATGTAGTCCAGGTTCTTCGCCGTCAGTTTCTCGCGAGCGTGAGCGAGGAGATCCTCCGTCTCCGCGGCGAACCCGACCAGGACGAGGTCTCCCTTGTCGCGCCCCAGCTCGGCGAGGATGTCCGGCCCGGGCTCGAGGGTCAGGACGAGGGGCCCCGCGCCCTTCTTGATCTTCGATTCGGCGGGCCGGGTCACGAAGTCCGAGACCGCGGCGGCCATGATCACGGCCGCCGCCCCCGCGCGAGCGTCGATCACAGCCCGGCGCATCTCCTCGCTGGTCCGGACCCGCAGGAGCTCGACCCCGTAGGGCGGCGGCAGGTCCGCGGGGCCGCTCACGAGCACCACGATCGCGCCGCGGCGCGCGGCGGCGGCGGCCAGCGCGTATCCCATCCTCCCGGAGGAGCGGTTCGACAGGAATCTCACCGGATCGATCGGCTCCCGGGTGGGGCCCGCCGTCACCACGATCCTCTTCCCGGCGAGGTGCTGCGAGTGCCTCGCGGCCGCGAGCGCCGCGGCGACGATGGCGTCGGGCTCCGCCAGGCGACCCCAGCCGCTCTCTCCCTCGGCGAGCCACCCGATCGCGGGGTCCACCACCTGGACCCCGCGGGCCCTGAGCGTCCCGAGGCTGGCCTGCGTCGCCGGATGGAGCCACATCCTGGTGTTCATCGCCGGAGCCACCAGGACGGGCGCCGTCACCGCCAGGTGGAACGTCGAGAGGAAATCGTCGGCGATCCCCGCGGCGAGCTTCGCCAGGACGTTCGCCGTCGCCGGAGCCACCACGAGGGCGGCCACCCGGCGCGCGAGATCGATGTGCTCGACCGCCTCCGCGCCGGAGAGGTCGAACGGGTCCAGCAGAACCTTGCGCCGCGAGAGGGTCTCTAGCGTGAGCGGCGCGATGAACCGCGCGGCGTTGGCGGTCATGAGGACCTGGACCGACGCGCCGGCTCGGTCCAGGCCGCGCACGATCTCGCAGGCCTTGTAGGCCGCGATCCCCCCGCTGACGCCCAGCGCGATCAGCATGGCTCCCTCGCTCGCTAGGAGTCTTCTCCCGCGCTCCCGCCCGCCTCGCCCGCGTCCGTGCTTTCGGCGGCGTCGGGGTCCCACGCCTCGACGAGCCCCGCCGCGACCTCCTCCTGCGCGATGACCGTCACCTTCCGGTGCTCGGACTTCAGGCGGGGGAGCGCTCCGGCCTGGAGCTGCTCCGCACGCATGGAAGCCAGGGTCACGAATCTGTACGTGCTCTCGAGGTTCTCGGGAAGCTTGAACATCAACATCTCTCCTGCGCCCCGCGATCGGGGCTCGGGAACGTGGCCAGGATGCGTTCCGCGTCGGCCACGAGCCGGACCGCCCGCTGCCTCTCGGCCAGCACGACGCACCGGAGATCGGCGACCGCCCGCTCCAGCCGGTCGTTGATCACTAGGTAATCATAGTGCCGAAACTCGACGGCCTCCTGCCGGGCGAGCGCGAGCCGCCGCACGATCTGCCCCTCGTCGTCGCTCGCCCGGGAGCGAAGGCGGGACTCGAGCGTTGCATAGTCCGGCGGGAGGAGGAAAACCGACACGGCGGAGATGCCGCTCTGGCGCACTTTTCGCGCGCCCTGGACGTCGATGTCCAACAGCAGGTCTCGACCCGTCCCGAGCGCCGTTTCGGTCGCCTCCCGCCCGGTTCCGTACCGGCGGCCGAACACGTGCGCCCATTCGAGGAACCCGTGGGAGGCGGCCATCGCGTCGAACCGCGCGTCGTCCACGAAGTGATACTCCCGCCCGTCCTCCTCCCCGGCGCGCCGGGGGCGCGTGGTGAAGGAGACCGAGAACTGGATCCCGGGCACGGACGCGAGGAGGCCCTTCGCGACGCTCGATTTCCCCGTGCCCGACGGGGCCGAGATCACGAACAGGATCCCCTGCGCCACCTTCCCCCTCCGTCACTCGAGGTTCTGCACCTGCTCGCGAACCTTCTCGGCCTCGGCCTTCATGGCGAGCACGGCGCGGCTGACTTCGAGATCCGCCGACTTGCTGTTGACCGTGTTGGTCTCGCGGTTGACCTCCTGGAGAAGGAAGTCGAGCCGTTTCCCGACCGGCTCGCCGTCCGGCTCCGAGAGGAGAGCCGCCACGCGGGCGAGGTGGCCCTTGAGACGCACGATCTCCTCGGTGACATCCGCCCGGTCGGCGAGGAACGCCGCCTCCTGCGCGACCCGGGTCGGGTCGAGGTCGACTCCCTCGGCCAGTGTCTTGAGCCGATCGAGGAGCCTGCGCCTCAGAGCCTCGGGCACCCCGCCGCTCAAGCGCCCGATCTCGTCGGCGAGCGCCCCCATCCGGGCGACGCGGGAACGAAGGTCGTCGCGAAGGGCGCCCCCCTCCCTCCGCCGCTCCGAGTCGAGGGCGTCGAGTGCCGCGTCGAGGGCGCGAAACACCGTGGAAATCACCGGCTCCTCGAGCGCCCCGACGCCCGTCGACGGCTCCAGCATTCCCGGAACCTGGAGCATCGCCCGAAGGTCGAGGGCCCCCTCGGCGCCGAACTCCTCACGGAGCTGCCGCCCCGCGGCCACCACCGCCCCGGCGAGCGTCCGGTTGAGCGAGAGGGCCTGCGCGACGCGCGTCCCCTCGAGGCGGATGTCCGCCTCGATCCGTCCCCTGCGGACCCGCGCCAGGATCCGGTGCCGGACCTCCGACTCCCTTGGCTGGAGCTCGGCAGGAAGTCGGAGCTTCAAGTCCGCGAAACGGTTGTTCAGCGTCCGAATCCCTACCAGGGCGCGGAAGCCCGGGATCTCGGCGGAGCCCTGCCCGTAACCGGTCATGGAGCGGATCATGCGTTGCTGGTCTCCGCGGCGCGAGGTGCCAACTGAAGTCCGGATTGGAGCACAGATCGGGCGGAGAGTCAATGGAACGTGCAGGTTAGGCGCGGTCGGCCGCCCCGTTTCGGCCCGTGCCCACTTCGGCGAGAGCCGCCGCGGCGGCGCGGTCGAACACTCCCGGCGGCCCAAGCCGGTCCCGAACGTCGCGAAGGGCCGAGCGGGTTCGAGCCGAAACCTCGGGATCCCCGAGGTACCGCCGCAAGGCTTCCGCGATCGCCCGACCCGTGCAGCGTCCCTGAATCAGCTCGGGAACGACCTCGCGGCCCAGAACGAGGTTCGGGAGGGCGATGTGCGGCACACGGACCAGGAGACGCGCCAAAAGGTACGTGGCGGGGTTCAGGCGGTACGCGACCACCATCGGAAGACCCGCGAGCGCGGCCTCGAGCGTCGCGGTGCCCGACGCCACCGCCCCGGCGGCGCAGACGTTCAAGATCGCGGGGTAGTCGCCGTCGTGGATGTGGATAAGGACCTCGTCGAGACCCGCGAGGCGCACGGCGTTCTCGAGGGTCTCGCGCGGGACGGTCGCGGCCCGCGGGACCACGAAACGCAGATCCCCGTCCCGTCCCAGGAGGATCGCCGCCGCCTCGAGCATGACGGGGAACAGCCGCTCGACCTCGCCCGGGCGGCTGCCCGGCAGGAGGGCCAGAACCCTCGACGCCGGGTCGAGCCCCGCTCTTCCCAGGATTTCCTCGCGGCTCCCCCTCGCGGCCGCGGCCGCCTCCGCCGCCGGGTGTCCCACGAACGTGACCGGGATCCCCGCGTCCTCGTAGAAGCGTGCCTCGAAGGGAAAGAGCACGAGCATCCGCCGGATGCTCCCGCGGATGGCGCGCAATCGTCCCCGACGCCAGGCCCAGACCGACGGGCTGACGAAGTGCACGACCGGCGATCCGGCCCGCGCGGCGCGCGCGGCGAGCCTCAGGTTGAAGTCGGGGAAGTCCACCGGGACGACGAGGTCCGGCCGCTCCCGCTCGATCGCTCCGGTGAGACGCGCCATCGCCCTGCGGATCGCGGGCAGGCGCGACAGCACCTCCACGAACCCGACGACCGAGACCTCGGAAAGGTGCTGCACGATCCTCACGCCGGCCGAGGCCATCTCATCGCCGCCCATTCCGAGGAGATCGACTCCGGGCACGAGGCGCCGGAAGGCCCTGGCGAGCCCCGCGCCCAGACGATCGCCCGACGCCTCTCCGGCGGAGATCAGGATCGTGAGCGGCCGCGTCATGCGGCCGCCGCGGGAGGCCGGGGCTCCTCGGGGCCGACCCCGAGCTCGACGTCGAGCCCGTCGGTGAGCCGGTCGAGGTCCGACTCTAGGCGGAGGCGTTGGTGCTCCTCCTCGTCCCTTCCGGCGTCCCGCGGCACGCGGATCGGCGACCCGTAGAGAAACACGCCGCGAGAGAAAGGCCGGGGCACCAGGGTGCGGTCCCAGGATTTCAGACGGCCGGCTCGCGCCGAGGAAAATGTGACGGGAACGATCGGCAGGCCGGAAAGCCTCGCGACGGCGATCACGCCCGGCTTGACCCTGCGACGCGGCCCCTTCGGCCCGTCCGGGGTCATTCCCACGTCGTAGCCGCGCTTGACCTTGCGGAGGATCTCCATGAGCCCCGCGGCGCCGCCGCGCGTGCTCGACCCCTTCGACAGATCGAGCCCGAGGCGCAGGAGGATCCTGGCGAGCATCTCGGAGTCGCGGTGGCGGCTCGAGAGCACCGTGATCCGGGCTCCCGGGTACGAGTACGGCATCATCACGAAACGGGAGTGCCAGAACGCCAGGATGAACTGGCCGGGCTCCCGGCGTGCCTCCTCGAGGAACTCCCGGCCCCGGAACTCGAGCTGCATCGTCGCGTGGAGCAGCCGGATGTACGCGTATCCGATCCGCGGGACGACCGCGAGGGACAGGCGATCTACGAGAGGATTCACGACGCGGCTCCGCCTCCCCCCGGAGTCTAGCGGCGGCATTTCCCGCGGTCAACGCGACGTTGACGGTCTCGCGGCCGGCCGATATCCTCTCCGATCCGGTGCGGCAGTGGAACCCTTCATCTCCGTCGTGGTCCCGCTCCTCAACGAGGAGTCGTACATCGAGCGACTCGCGCGGTCGCTGCTCGATCAGGACTACCCCGAGGACCTCGTCGAGATCCTGATGGCCGACGGCGGCTCCTCCGACCGCACGTTGGAGATCCTCCGCCGGGTGGACCGGAAGGGCAGGATCCGCATTCTCGAGAACCCGCGCCGGACCGCCCCCGCGGCCCTCAACGTCCTTCTGGCGGCCACCCGCGGCGAGGTCATCACCCGCGTGGACGCGCACTCCTTCGTCGCACCGGATTACCTGCGGACGATCGCGGCCGTGATGGCGGAAACCGGAGAGTCGGTGGTGGGCGGGCCGGTCCTGATGGAGGCGGATACGCCGTTCCGCCGCGCCCTCGTCGAGGCGCTGTATTCGAGGGTCGGCGTCGGTTCGGTTCCTTACCGCACGCTGAAGACTCGGGCCCACGTCGAGTCGCTCCAGACCGGATCCTTCCGTCGGGAGGTCTTCGAGAAGGTCGGACCGTTCGACGAGTCACTGGCCGTCGTCGAAGACCTGGACATGAACACGCGCATTCGCGAGGCGGGATACCGCCTTCTCCTCGATCCCTCGATCCGGTTCTGGTATTACCCGCGGCCCGACCTCGCTTCCCTCTTCAGGCAGATCTTCATGGTGGGCCTCGTGAAGGCGCGCATTCTCCGCAAGCACCCGGCGATCTTCAAGCTCAAGTACGTGCTCCCCAGCACGTTCGTGCTGGCGCTGGCGGGGGCGGGGGTGGCGCTCTCGGCGCGGCCGCTGGGAGCGCCGATCTCCGTCGCGGTCTCCGGCGCCGGGTTCCTCGCGCTCTACGCCGCCGTCGTCGCGGGGTTCGCGGCGGCGAGGGTGGGCAAGCTCGGGTGGGGCGCGGCTCGACTTCTGGCGATCCTGCCGGTGCTGCACGCCGGTTACGGCCTCGGTTTCCTGCGAGGCGCGCTCGAGGCGGTGCTCCCCCGCCGCGACGGGTCGGACGTCTCATGAGCGATCGCCGGGAAGCCCGCCTCCTCCTGGCGATCCTGCGGGAGGACTGGGAGCAAGCGGCGTCGCTGGCGCGTCGCGTTCCACCTTCGCCCGACCGGTTCCTCCTCCTCTGCCGGACCTGCGACGTGCATCCCTCGGTCCATGCTCTCCTCGACCACGAGGGGCGCTTCGCCCTCGTGGGCGGGGAGATCCGGGACGGGCTTTCGCGGCTTCGCCACAAGTGCCGCATGGACAACCTGCTCCTCCTCGCCCGCCTCGAGCAGGCGCTCGACCTTCTGTCCGCGGCGGGGATCTCGCCCGTGGTACTCAAGGGCGTCGACGTGATCCATCGGTTCGCCGTCGAGTTCGACGCGCGGACGCTTGACGACGTGGACCTGCTCGTGAGCCCGGCGGACTTCGGCCGGACCGTAGCCGTCCTCGAGGCGGCGGGATGGGAGGGCCCCCCCGAGGGGCAGCGGATTCACTGGCTCCGCAGCAGCTACGAGATGCCTCTAGAGAGTCCCGGCCCCGTTTCGGTCTCGTTCGAGATCCACTGGGGCCTCGGCCAGGAGCGGCGATACCGGGTTCCGACCCCGCAGCTGATCCGCCGGGCGCTTCCGCTCGACGTCGCCGGCCGACCCGCGCGCCGCCTCGAGGAGCACGACGCGGCGGCCCACCTGCTGCTCCACCACGTCCAGCACTACTTCGACCGCCGGCTCAAGTGGGCGCTGGATCTCGGCCGCATCGCGAGGGGGACCGATTTCAATTGGGGGGAGGTCGCCGACAGGGTCGACGCGTGGGGAGGGCGCGCGGCCGCCGGCATGGCGCTCCGCCATCTTCGCAAGCTGTTTCCCGGAATCGTTCCCGCCGAGGCGTTGCATCTGCTTCCCGCGAGCCCTGGCCGGAGGCTCCTGACCGCCCCCCTCCGGTCGACGCACCCCCTCGACTACTTCGTCGGAACTCGCCGCCGCGGGGTCCAGCTGGTGCTCGCCGCGGCGCTCTACGAGCACCCCTTCCGTCTGCCGGCGTATCTTCTTCATCGAAGCGTACGGGACCGGCACGCCGGGGACGAATCGCCGGAGCGCTACCCTCCCGGCGCGGGAGACGGATCCGGCCCGGGTTAGAATTCGCAGCCCGGGCAATCACCGGGCGGGAGGGCATCGGAACGCCATGAAGGACCGCATCCTCGTCACCGGCGCCGCGGGATTCCTCGGCTCCCACCTCTCTGACCGGCTCCTCAAGGAGGGGTTCGCGGTCGTCGCCATGGACAACCTGCTCACGGGGACGACCGACAACCTCGCCCACCTCGCCGGGAACCCCGACTTCCTGTTCATCCGCCACGACGTCACCGACTATATCTACCTGGACGGACCCGTGTACGCGGTGCTGCACTTCGCGAGTCCCGCGAGCCCGCGCGACTACGCCGAGCTTCCCATCCAGACCCTGAAGGTCGGCTCGCTCGGGACACACAAGGCGCTGGGACTGGCGAAGGCCAAGGGAGCACGCTTCCTGCTGGCCTCGACCTCGGAGGTGTACGGCGATCCGCTCCTCCATCCGCAGCCCGAGAGTTACTGGGGAAACGTGAACCCGGTGGGCCCTCGAGGGGTCTACGACGAGGCGAAGCGATTCGCCGAGGCGTTGACGATGGCGTACCACCGCACTCACGGGGTGGACACGAAGATCGCCAGGATCTTCAACACGTTCGGCCCCAGGATGCGCCTCGAGGACGGGCGGGCCATCCCGAACTTCATCCTCCAGGCGATTCGCGGCGCGCCGATCACGGTGTACGGGGACGGACGCCAAACCCGGTCCTTCTGCTTCGTCTCGGACCTGATCGAGGGGCTCTTCCGCCTCCTTCAGTCCGACCTCCACGAGCCCGTGAACCTCGGCAATCCCGAGGAATGGACGGTGCTCCAGATGGCCGAGACGGTCCGCGACCTCACAGGATCGTCCGCCCCGATCGTGCACGAGCCGCTCCCCGTCGACGACCCGAAGGTACGCCAGCCGAACATCGCGTTGGCTCAGGAGCGCCTGGGCTGGAGACCCGTGGTGGGGATCCGCGAGGGCGTGAAGACCACGATCGAGGACTTCCGGCGGCGAGCCGCGTCCTAGACGTTCGTGCCCGTCCCCGCCGGGGCGATCGGGGCGCTCTCCGTCCGTCGTCCGCGCTTCTTCCGGCCGTCGGCGCCGTAGTAGTAGTACCCGGCGTAGTAGTAGTCCTTCTTGTAGGCCCGCTCGATGTCCACGTTGTTGAGGATCACCCCGGCGAGGTTCGCGCCCACCTTTCGGAACTGAGCGACGCTCCGGCTCACCAGGTCCCTGTCCGCCTCGTTGTGCTGGATCACGAGGACCACCAGGTCGGAGATCGACGACAGCAGCACCGCATCGGCGAGGGACATGGCCGGCGGCGAGTCGAGGAGGATCCAGTCGTAGGACTCCCTAAGATCGCGGAGGAGTTGCGCGAATCGCTCGCTCCCGAGGAGCTCCGGTGGGTTCGGCGGAACCGGGCCGCAGGTCATCGCGTGGAGGCTCCCCGTGCCGACCGGCTTCACGAAAGGCCTCCAGTCGTCCATTCCCTTCGGCGCCGCCAGGTAGTTCGAGAGGCCGTTCTCCCGCTGGAGCTTCAGGTGAACGTGCTGGGTGGGTCGCCGCAGGTCGCAGTCGACCACGATGACCCGATCTCCGGCGTTCGCGAGCGCCCACGCAAGATTCGCGACCGTCGAGGACTTCCCCTCCCGGGGGCCGCTGCTCGTGATCAGGACGACACGGCGCTCGCGGTTCTTGCTCAGAAAGATCAGGCCGGTCCGCAGGGTCTGATAGGCCTCCTTGACCGCGTTGGAGGTGAACGCCTCGCCCTCGACGAACTTGGGAACCACCGCGAGGGTGCTGAGGTGGAGGAAACGCTCGACGTCCTCGGGGCTGCGGAACGTGTTGTCGAGGTAGTCGAGGAAGAACACGAGGGCGAGGCCGAGGAACATCCCCATCATCCCGCCGAGCGCCAGGTTCAGCCGTTTCTGCGGCCTCACCGGGCTGAGCGGAGGGATCGCGTGGTCGAGCACCGAGACGTTGTTGGCCAGGAGGTCCGCGCCGACGGCCACCTCGTTCAGGGTCTTGTTGATGCTGTCGTAGATCTGCTTCCGGGTCTGGGCGTCGGTGTTCACCACGTCGTATTTCGACGTGGCCACCCCCATGCGGTAGGACGCCTCCTCGGCCTTCCGGATCTCCTCCTTGAGGTAGGCCTCGTTGCTCGACGCGAGGTCGAACTCGGTCCGGTACTTGCCGAGGAGCAGGGAGACCCGCTCGCGAAGCCGGGCCTGGACCTTCTGCATCTGCGAGACCTTCTCCTGATAGGCGGGGTGGCCGGGGCGGTACGTGACCTTCGCGCTCTCGAGGTCCTTCTCGATCTGACCTTTCTGACGGTTCAGATCTTGGATCTCGGAATCCTGCGCGAGATCGGGCAGGCCGATCGGGCTCCCCTCGTTCCGCTGGATCTCCTGGATCTTGGCGAGGACCGACCGCAGACTCCCCAGCTTCACCTGGACCAGAGAGAGCTCCTCGCTGAGCCTCGCCAGCTTCTGCTTGACGATCTCCTTCTGGTTCTCGGGGCTGTAGATCTCGGTGTCCTTCAGAATCTCGAAGCGGTTCTGCTCGGCCTTGCTGAGCTCCGCCTTGAGAGGCTCCATCAGCTTCTTGATCGAAAGTACGGCGCTCTGCGTGTTCTCCCGCGCCCTCTCGATGTTCCGCTCGACGTAGGCGTCGGCGATCGCGTTGGCCCAGCGCGCGATCTCCTCGCGATCGGCGCCCTCGATGCTGATCTCGACCAGCCCGGTCTCCCGTCGCGGCTCGACGCGCATCCGCCCGATGAACGCGCCGATCGGGTCCTCGAGCCCCCGGAACTGCGGATCGCTCTTGAGGCCGAGAACCTGGAACGAACGCTCCCCGACGGCCCGGCTCTTGATCACCTCGATCTGGGTGTTCTGGTAGCGCTCCTCGGCGAACCAGCCGTAGCTCGACACGCCGAGCCCGGAAACGTCCTGGCCGGGACCGACGCGCCTGGCCTGCGGCTGGACTTCGACGACCGCCGTCGCGCGGTAGATCGGCGTTCGCAGGAACGACCACGCCGCCGCGACCGCGACGACGAGCGCGAAGACGGCGAGGACCGTCCAGCGCCCCTGCCAGACCACCTTCCAGTAATCCCGGAGATGGACTTCGTGAACGGTCGGCGCGACCGCCTGGCCCTGGCTCGAAACCATGAATCACTCCTCGAGCCGGTTGGCCCGAACCCTGCAAATCCCCTGAAGAGAGAATATAGAACGCTTCCCGAAGCCCATCAACTCGGGTCCGTCCCTCACAGGAAGCGTCGCTTGACGATGACGATATCTCCTCCCCGTATCGGCGGATCGGAGACCTTCCGCTTCTCGATGTCCTTGAGGTTGTACACCTCGTCGGAGACGGGCTGCCCCGCACGGCGGACGGTGATCGACCTCCGGCTCGCCCACTCGGTCGGGCCGCCCGCCAGCGCCAGTGCCCTCAGGAGCGTCAATCCCCTCTCGATCCTCTGCTTGCCCGGTGTCCGGACCTCGCCCTCGAGGTAGACGTACGAGACCTGACGAACGTTGACGATGTCGCCGTGGTACACGGGCGGGTTGGTCTCGCCTCGCTCGAAGGCCTCGCGATCGATCTTCAGCGTCTCCCCCGGAGCAACGCCCCCGACGAGTCCGGCCCTCGTGATCAGGACCTCCTCCCCGGCGTCCGCCGTCATCCCTCCCGCGTCGACCATGACGTCCTTCAGCGTCGCTCCGCCGCGGAGGGGCACCCTCCCGGGGTTCCGGACCTCGCCGGTGATCATGACCCACTTGCTCCTGTACTCGAGCACCTGGATGTCGACCTGGGGGTCCACGAGGTAGTCCCGGGCAAGGAGCTGGGTGATCTTCGAGCTCAGCTCGCGCGGGGAGAGCCCGGAGGCCGTGACCTCACCGACGAGCGGCGCGACGATCGTTCCATTCCCGCCCACGACCAGCTGCTGGGTCAGGTCGGGATGTCCCACGATGCTGATGACGATTTTGTCGTCGGGCCCGAGCCGGTACCGGACGGCAGGCTCGGCGTCGGCCGCCGAAGAGGCCCCTCGGCGCCGGAGGGTGACCACGACGTTGCCCGGGGCTACCGTGAACCCGTCGATGAGCCCGGCCGCGAGTTTCAGATCGAGTCGGATCCTCGCATCGTCGAGCGACGTCACCTGAACGTCCCGGAGCATCCCCAAGGACGCCGCGACGAAGTCCAACGGGTACGTGACGCCTCTCGGAAGCTCAAGCGACACGCCGCCCTCGCCGAGCGTCACGGACACCTTCGGCGGAGGTCCCGGGGGCAGCTCGATCCGGATCTCGGCCTTCTCGCCGGCGTCCACGGGTAGCGCTGGATGCTCCTGGGCCGCAGCCGGGGCCGCCAGAGCCAACGAGAGCAGGAGCGTCCCCAGCATCCGCTCAGATCCACCCCAAGGCGATTCCCACAAAGTACACTCTCCCTCGGTAGTCCTGCTCCACGGCGTTGGAGCTCCGGTGGTTCTCCTCGATCGAGACCCGGAAGCCCAACTTCTCCAGCATCATCAGATTAGCATACAGCGCAGCTCGCAGCGTCCGGTCGCGCCGCAGGAGCCCCGCCTGCTCGTTGGGCTCCGGCACGGGGTCCATGTACGACGCGCGATGCCAGCCGAGCTCCGCTCCCGCCGAGAGGCGCTCGAGCCAGCGGTGCTCGATCCGAGCGGTCGCTCCCTCAACCAGGTAGACGTTGTTGTCGTAAAAGAAAGAAGGCCAGGGACGACGCGTCACATCCAGAAACACCGTCGTGGACGGACCCAGTCCCGCCGCCGCGTTCGCTTCGACGACGAGCCCGTCGAAGTTCGAGCCCTTGCTCCCCGGGAACCTGAACCGGCCCCAGCCGACCAGGACGAGGAAGGGCTCGTGCTCGCCGAGCCTGCCCTCGACGCCGGCACGGAGCATGTCGGTACGCTCCTGGCGATACGGTATCGGGCTCCCGCCCGCCGCGGGCAGGAGGTAGTGATCGTAACGCCGACCCTCGTAATCCCCGACGATCCAGGTGCGCGGCGACACCGGCTCCCGGAAGCTTCCCTCGGCCTCGTATCCGCGGTACTCGAAGAAGTTGAGACTCGCGCCCCGCTCGAGGGAGAGCGCGCTCCAGGCGATCCGCGCCTTGTACCCAGGATGGCCTAGGACGTCACGGGCGGCCTCGACCTCGTACGTGTCGAGATCGAACCCCTGGCCCTGGAAACGGTACTCGCCACCGGGATCGAACGCGATCGTTTCCGCGATTCCGAGCGTGCGCTTCGCGCGGAGCGAGAGCCGGTCCGTGGTCGCGAACACGAGCGCCAGATCCGCCGAGCCCTCGCGCGACAGGTTTCGGGTCAGTTTGATCTTCCCGTAGTCGAGGCGGGTCGCGCTGAACGAGAACTTGAGCGCGCTGTTCCGAAACGGCAGGGTTGCGACGAGGCCCGGCGTCACGCGCAGCACGGTGTCGCTCACGGGACCCGGCGTCGCTTCCGCGCTCTGCAGGAACACGTTGCTGTTGCGCCCGTACCCCGCCACGAGCGAGGGCGCGAGCACCCAGGGACCGGCCGGAAGGCCCGTGGGGGGTTCCACCGCACCGCGTGCCGTCGCCCATGAGCATCCCAGAGCGATGGCAGCGAAGAGGCTCCTCGCGAGCCGCCTGCCCCGTTCAGCGTGTCGACGTGGCATCATCCGGCTAGGCTATCGCAAGGACTCACGGAAGGAAAGGGCCGGCGGCGGGTCAGCGCGGTCCGACGGTGCGGGGCGGGCCGGTCGATCCCAGCGTCAGGCTTGGCGGAGTCGGCGCCCGCGCCGAGCCGGCCTCCCCGTTTCCCGATCGGTTTCGGAGCAGGATCAGCGCCATCAGCCCGGCCCCGGAGAGCGTGAGAGCGGTCAGCAGGAGAAGGGCCAGCCACAGGCTGCGCAAGAGGACGATCGACACGGCCGCGAGCGCGAGAGCCGACACGGCTCCGTAAAGCGCGAGGACGGCACCGCGATGGCTCATGCCGAGGTCCAGCAGGCGGTGATGGAGATGCTTGCGGTCCGGCAGAAAGACGCGGTGAGCGTTACGGACCACGTACCACAGCGACGACCCGGCGTCGACCCTGTAGCCCTCCGCCCCCAGGCGGTAGACCCGTCTCAGGATCGCGAGGCCCGTGTCGAGGATCGGGAACCCGAGGACGAGAAGCGGTGCGAGCACGGCGAGCGCGGTCGGGCCCTTCTGGCTCCCGTGAATCGAGGCGACCGCCAGCACGAGCCCCAGGAACATCGAGCCGCAATCGCCGAGGAAGATCCTCGCAGGGTGGAAGTTGAAGCGGAGGAACCCCGCGAGGCTGCCCACGAGCGCCACGCTCAGGCCGACGACGCCGGGCTGGCCGGTGTTGAAAGCGACCACGGCCACCGCCACCGAGGTGATCAACGCGGTCCCGGTGGCGAGTCCGTCGAGGCCGTCGATGAGGTTCATCGCGTTCGTGATCCCGACGACCCACAGGAGGGTCAGAGGCAGCGACAGTGCCCCCAAGTCCAGAACCCCGCTTCCGAAGGGACGGGCGATGACCTCGATCCGGAATCCGCCGATCCACACCACGACCGCAGCCGCAGCCTGGAACAGGAACTTCCACTGGAACGGAACGCCGAAGAGATCATCGGCGAGTCCGAGAAGAAACATCATCGTCGCGGCGATGCCCAGGGCGAGCCAATAGCCCAACCTCAACTGGTTGCCCGCGCTCAGGTAGCCCGCTGCGAACGCCGCATAGACGAGGCCCGCGAGGAAACCGATGAACACCGCGACGCCGCCGATCCTCGGCACGGGATGGGAGTGGATCTTGCGCGGTCCGGGATGATCGACGGCCCCGATCGCCCGAGCCACGCGGATGACGGCGGGGGTCAGCCCCCACGACACCGCGGCGGCGACGACCAGCGTCTCGATCCCGATTCGATACATCACACCCCTACCCTCGACCGTGAGTGAGCACGTCCTATATACGGCGACTTTGGGTATGCGCCAGCCGAGATCGCTCCGGCCGCCCTCGGGAGCGCTGCTGAACGAACGCTGCAACTAGTTGACAGGCATCCACTTGCTATCATGGCAGGACCCCAGAAGATCCTCGAAGCCCACGACTCTTCCGAGACGGGCCAGGGGGCCCGCCGCCGGGCAGTGGCCTAAGGGATCATGGCTGGGTGCAGGCCATAACCTGCGGTCGCCCTACGGGCTCCCTCCGGCTGTGCCCTCCACCCAGCGAACCGGACAGATCACGTGTCAAACAGGACCGGACACTTCACTTGTCAACAAC
>JBGQAU010000096.1:0-10096 GCA_041494445.1 Acidobacteriota bacterium
GAAATCGCCGGTCAGGCCGATGGTCGTGCGCCGCGTATTCTGGTACTCGTTCTTGGTGACGGCGTCCGGGTTGGGCTGCTTGGGATCCTCGGCGACCTGCTGGGCGTTGAGCCCCTCCGCGTTCTCGTTGAAGTACTCGGTTCCCTCGAGGATCGCCGTCAGGTGGCCCTTCCCCCCCGGGGTCCAGCCCAGCTTCGCATAGACGTTCGTCGCGTCGGAGGCCGTGTGGACGCGGTACCCATCGTCGAACATGCGCGAAGCCGAGACGCGATACGTCATCGTGTCCGAGCTTCCGTCGGCCTCCGCGAAGTACTTCTCGAAGCCGTACGAGCCGAAGTGGACCGCGGCCTCTCCCTCGGCCTTCACGGCGCCGCCGTTCCGGGTCTCGATGTTGATGACCCCCCCGGCCGCGCCGGCGCCGTACAGCGACGACGCCGGTCCCCTCAGGACCTCCACACGGTGGACCGTGTCCCAATCCACGTCGAACAGGTCGGGCGCCTGCCCCGTGGGATCGTTGAGCGGGAGCCCGTCGAGGAGCACCATGATCCGCCTGACGCCGCGCTCGGTGAGGATCCCCTCGCCGCGGATGGAGAGGTGCACGCGCTCCCCGTCGGCCTGGTTGTCCACCTTGACGCCCGGCACGAGCTTGAGCGCCTCGTCCGCGGCGATGGTCTTGGACTCGGTCTTCTCGATGTCCTCCTTGACCACGACCGTGGTGGCTCCCGGGCTCTCCATCAGTGGGATATCGATCCGGGAAGCGGTGACGACGACCACCTCGGTCGGACCGGGCGAAACGAGCGGCTCGTCGGACGGCTTGGTCTCGCTGGATTGCGCGAAGAGCGGCGTCACTGCGAGGCCCGTGAAGAATGCCGCCCCGAACAGCGCAGCCGCGATGAACGCCGTTCCACGGCCCACGACCGCCGACGTTCCCCTCAAGATCCTCCGATCCAGTGCCATTTCCTCACCCCTCCACGCACGAAGCGGCGACGGCGGACGGCGCGTCAAGAACCGGCTGTGGTGCATCTGCGATTCCCCGGTTCGGCCCCGCCGCACGCAATCGTCTTCTGTTGAACGGTCTTGGTATCGCCACGAGGCTCCCTCCCGAGATCCCCCCGTGGACGCTCGCACCTGGCTCGGTCGGTCGTCGTTACCGCCGCGCTCGCGCCGCCTCGCGCGATGCAAGGAAGTTGCCGCCCGCGACCGGACGCGGGCGCGACAGCACGCAGACCCACACCTAACCATCCCTCGGAGTCTGAGGAATGCGAGCATCTACTACCAGACTTCGTTGTTGGAAATGTTACCCGAAGAGGAGCACTACGGTCTCCAGCAAATGGTGGACCCGGTGCAGGATGCCCGACGCGCCTGCGAGGGGAACGAAGAGCACTCCCGCCGCGAGAGCGATCGCGGCGACGGTCCCCGGCCTGCCGCGCGGAGGCACCACGGGCGGGGTGCGCCGTCTGAGCAGGCGAGCTGCCCGCCCCGCGGCCCCGCCCCCTTGATACAGCGCGGTCAAAGGAAGCCCCCTCGGCGTCACGTTCCCGGCGAGCCGCGCTACCTTGAGAAGGGCCGACGCGAGGTCGAGCGACGGTGCGGCTCCCGCGGCCGTGGCGCAGTCATCGGCCGCTTCATCCGCGGCTTCCGCCCAACAGCACTCAAGCGCGTCCCCGATCGGGGTCAGCGCCAGAATGTCAGGGCAGGCGCGAAGCACCAGGCGCCTCCATGCGTCCCCGCGCCGCAGGTGGCCCGTCTCGTGAGCG
The DNA here is from genome assembly GCA_041494445.1 of Acidobacteriota bacterium. GTDB lineage: Bacteria > Acidobacteriota > Polarisedimenticolia > Polarisedimenticolales > JAIQFR01 > JAIQFR01. The sequence continues at coordinate 1,758 of JBGQAU010000096.1, forward strand.
ACGATCGCGGCCAGCTCCGCGCCCGTGCAGCGATCCAGCACGGTCCGGGAGATGAACAGGTGCGGATGCACGCACCCGGCGATGGTCGCGATCGGGAACGGTTCGTCGACGACGTACACCGGCATCGTGACGCCGATCAAGCGGATCGGGCAAGCGCTACGAAGCCATCGCCGAACCAGCCGCCTTGTCGCCAGGAGGCCCAAGCTCACGCGTACGATCCCCGTCACCAGGACTGCACTCGATAACACGGCTCCGAGCAGCAGCCCCGGAGCCACGCGCTCTCTGGTGTCCCGCGGCTCGAACCAAACGAAGGTGAGCAGGACGACTTCCAAGGCGACGAAGAGAGCGAACGCCACGGGCAGAAGACGCAACGCGAAGAGCCGCCGCGAGCGCGAGTCGGGATCGAGAGTGAGACGAGCCGCTCGCAGCAAAGGAAGACTCAGCAGCGATCCCGCCGACATCGCCGTGCCGTAGGCGAGCAACGTCAGACAGCAAGCGAGCGCGACGAAGTTCATCGATGGTCCTCGCTGCGGTGCGGCGCGCGCCGACGGGCGCGCAGCACCTCCTCCAACTCATCGAGAGCCAGCTCGTCACGACGGCTGACCGCATCGACGAAGCTCATCAGGAGCGGCCGGATCGCCGCGCGCTTCGAGAACGACGCCACGAGCACGTCGAGAGCCTGGCCCGCCAGGATGGCCTCGAGTTGCGCCCGGCTGGAGACCGGTACGTAGAAGAAGGCGCGGCCGGACCGTCGACGGGCAAGGACGCCTTTCTTGTGCAGCCGGTCGAGCGTCGTCATCAAAGTCGTATAGGCGACGCCCGGAAAGTCGCAGAGGAGATCGCGAACACGTGCCTCCCGATCCCGATTCCACAGTGCTTCCAGCACGCGGAGCTCGAGAGGCCCGAGGAAAGACGCGAGGGATCCGCTCTTGATCAACTCGAGTGGAATTATATGCGTGTTTCGGTCGACCGAATCACGTTCGTCCTACCGCAGAATCACGCCCGCGAAGGGTGCGTCTCCGAAGCAATCAGGTGTCCCACCGATGGCGTTGTCCTGGCTGGAGACCTGTTTGCGCCCCCTCGCCCCGCCGACCCTCACCGCCGCCGAGCACAAGTTCATCCCACGCGTGACCGCCGCGAACCCCCGCCGTAGGGATTTCGGCGCGTCGGGCGGCTGTGCTAGGCTCTGCCTCCCGCGCGGGATACTCGGGAGGACGCGTGAGGCCCACGGACTCGCCCCTGGCGTTCGCCATCTTCGTCGCGATGCTCCTCGTCTCCGTGGGAGCCTTCGGCTACCTGATGGAGGCGAGGCTCGCGCTGCTCGCCGCGGCGCAGCCGTCCCCGCGGTTCGATCGGTGGGTTGAGCGGGTGCGCGGCCTCGTGTCCTTCTTCCTCGGCCAGAAGCGGATCCTGGCGCGCGGGTACAGGGGCGCCGGCCTGATGCACGCCCTGATCTTCTGGGGATTCCTCGCCGTCGCGCTCAACTCGATCCAGTTCGTCGGCCGCGGATTCAGCGAGGGGTTCCACGTTTGGGGCTTCGGCCCCGGGTCGCCGCTCGGCGCCGCGTACGCGGCGTTCCGCGACCTGTTCGAGGTCGCGGTCCTGGGTGCCGTGGCCGTGGCCGCTTGGCGGCGCGTCGTGACGCGCCCCGCGCGGCTGACGCTCTCGTGGGACGCCGGGGCGATCCTCGGGCTGATCGCCGCGCTGATGGCGACCGACCTCGTGCTGGCGGGGATCGAGACCGCGATCACCGGGACCGCCGCCGGCCACCGCTCCCCGGCCGGTGTCGCGCTCGGGCCGCTCTTCGCCGGACTCGCCCCCGGGACCGTGGCGGGACTTTACGCCGGCGGGTGGTGGCTCCACCTGGCATCGCTGCTGTTCTTCCTCGCGTACCTGCCGATCTCGAAGCACTTCCACGTGGTGACCTCGCCGGCGTCGGTGCTGTTCCGCCGGCTGGACCCGGGCTCGCTCCCCGCGATGGACCTCGAGAACTCGGAGCGGTTCGGCGTCACGACCTTCACGGACCTGAGGTGGAAGGACATCCTGGACGTCTACTCCTGCACCGAGTGCGGGCGCTGCCAGGAAGCGTGCCCCGCCTTCGCGACCGGCAAGCCGCTCGACCCCAAGCGGATCAACGAGGACATGCGGCACGAGCTGCTCCCGTCGCTGCCGATGCTGCTCGGCCGCGGCGAGGCACCCGAGGGTTGGCGGCCGCCGGTCCTGCCCGGAGCGACGATCCGCGAGGACGTCCTCTGGGCGTGCACGACCTGCCGCGCCTGCGAGCAGGCGTGCCCGCTGTTCATCGAGTTCATCGACCGGATCGTGGGAATGCGGCGCAAGCTGGTTCTCGAGGACGGAGCGTTTCCGGCCGAGCTGACCCCGGCCTTCAAGAACCTCGAGAAGGCGGGGAACCCGTGGGGGCTCGACCCCTCGACGCGCGCGGACTGGGCGGAGGGGCTCGACATCCCCGTGATGGCCGACGGGCCGAAGGACGTGGAGGTCCTCTTCTGGGTCGGATGCGCCGGCGCGTTCGACGACCGGAACAAGAAGATCGTCCGCGCCGTCGCCGAGCTCCTGAAGGCCGCGGGCGTGCGCTTCGCGATCCTCGGCGTCGAGGAGACCTGCACCGGCGATCCCGCGAGACGCGCGGGGAACGAGTACCTGTACCAGACGCTCGCGTCCCGGAACGTCGAGACGCTGAACGGGTACGGGGTCCGCAGGATCGTCACCGCGTGCCCGCACTGCTTCAACACGCTACGCAACGAGTACCCGCAACTCGGCGGGCACTACGAGGTGACCCACCATGTCGAGCTGCTCGCGCGCCTCGCGGAGGAGGGGAGGATCCCGCTGAAGCGGACCGCGACCGCGCTGGCGGACACGACCTTCCACGACTCCTGTTACCTCGGCCGGCACAACGAGGTCTACGACGCGCCGCGCCGGGCGCTCACGGCGGTTCCCGGCTTGAAGCTCGTGGAGATGCCGAGGAGCCGCGAGAACGGATTCTGCTGCGGCGCGGGCGGAGCGCGGATGTTCATGGAGGAGCGGATCGGGACGAAGATCAACCTGAACCGGACGGAGGAGGCCGCCGGGACCGGAGCGGGTGTCGTGGCCGTCGCCTGCCCGTTCTGCATGACCATGCTGTCCGACGGCGTCGCCGAGACCGGCCGGCAGGACGGGATCAGGGTTCTCGACGTCGCGCAGGTGTTGAGGTCGCAGATGATCGAGCCGTCCGAAAAGGACGCGTAGGCGGGCGGGCCTCGGAACGGGTAAGATCCTGGAGCGCCCGGCCGTGGGGGCCGGCCGCGCGGCGGCGGGGGATGCGTCGCATGAAGGTGACTCGTCTGCGGAAGCTCACGATCTGGGATCGCCTTTACCTGCCGAGCATTCTCACGGGGATGGGGGTGACCTTCCGGCACATCTTCAGGAAGAAGGACACCCTCGAGTACCCGGAGAAGAAGCGCGAGTTCGGGCCCGCCTACCGCGGCGTCCCCGCCCTCGTGAAGGACCAGGCCGGGCGCGAGAAGTGCGTCGCGTGCTACATGTGCCAGTGGGTCTGCCCGCCCCTCGCGATCGCGATCGAAGCCGCCGAGTACCCGAAGGACCATCCCCTCCACCAGATCGAGAAGTATCCGGCGAAGTTCGAGATCAACATGCTCCGCTGCATCTACTGCGGGCTGTGCGAGGAGGTCTGTCCCGAGGAGGCGATCTTCATGTCGAGGACCTACGTGGTCGTGGGGCACTCCCGCGAGCTGATGATCTTCGACAAGGAAAAGCTGCACGAGATCGGCGGCACACGGCAGGACGGGATCCGCAAGTGGGCCGACGAGCACAAGGGACCCTCGGCGCGCTCCGGCATCGCCGGCGACGACATCGCCAAGGCGGGATAGTCGAAGGCTCGCGCTCAGGACTCGGGCTGGGGGAGGACCAGGAGCCGCGTGTCGGGTGGGAGCGCGCGGTAGAACGATTCGGCGTCCGCCGGGCGGAGCAGGACGCGGAGGCGGATGTCGTCCGCCTCGGGCGACGATCGGCTCAACACCGCCTTGGCGTCGGCCCACCAGTTCCCGAGCGACTTCCCGAGGCCGGCCCAGAACCCCGTCTTGTCCTCCTGCTCCCCGAAACGGCGGATCTCGATGGAGAGGCCTCCCTCGAACCGGACGTGGTAACGGTGGGGGACCGGGTACTTCTCCTCGGGCGTCTGCGGGATCGGGACGGGGGGCGCGTTGTCCTCGTCGGCGTTCTTGCTCGGGGGCGGGGCGATGATCTCCACCCGGTCCAGCTCGCGCGGCGGGACCAGGTTCCCGCGCTCCCAGACCCGGCCCCGCCAGCCGTCGGGGAGCGAGCGGGTGGCGAACGCGACGCGAGGCGCGCCGATCTCGAGCGCCTGCATCGCATAGTCCTGGAGCACCGCCCCCTTGAGCATCAGCTTGAGGCTCGAGGTCGCGGGATCGAGCACCAGGTAGAACTTGTCGCCGTTGGCCAGCTCCAGCCGGTGCTGAAGGAGGGCGTTCTCCCTCCGTAGCTGCTCGATCTCCGAGGTCGGTGCCTGGGCGCGGACGGGAAGCGCCGCCAGCGCGACGGCGGCCAGGGCCAGCGGGAGGCGGGATCGCATCAGTAGATGTAGACCGGCGTGCCGACCTGGACCACCTTCCAGATCTTCCGGAGGTCGTCCCGCCCGACGCGGATGCAGCCGTGGGTGACGCTTCGTCCGAGGAGACGCTCGTAGAGCGTGCCGTGGATCATGTACCCGTCGCCCAGCTGGAACGAATACTCGCCCAGCGTGCCGTAGTCCATCCGGTCGTCGTCGTTCCTCGGGATCGGCTTGCCTTCCTCGACGAACGCCCAGTCGGGCTTCTTCCAGACCGGGTTCTCCTGACGGGACTTCACCTTGAACAGGCCGCGGGGCGTGTCGAACACCCACTTGCGCCCCTTGCCCCAGTCGCCCTCCTTGAGGATCAATCCGGATCCCGCGGAGCAGGCGGCATTGAGGATCGTCTCCTCGTCCTTCTTGAGGTAGATGCGGTTCTGGGTCTGGTCCACGACCACGTAGATCCCCTTGGGGACCTTGGCCTGGAGCGCGGCGTCGAGCTGCTTGTGCTGCGCCACCAGCTTTCCAACGAAACGCTTCTGCGCCTTCGGGTCCGACGGAGGAGGATCGCCCGCGCCCGCCGCCTCGCGGGGGACCGGGCCGTACGCGAAACCCGTGCCGTAGGCCGCCGCGACGCCCCCGACGAGGAGCCCCAGGAGGACCAGGACGCCGACGATCGCGAGCACCCTCAAGGTCGTCCGGACGGCGACCGATGCGCCCGCCGTCTGCTGCGAGAGCGGGCCGCCCGCAACGTCGAGCTCCTCGCGGCTCACTGGCTCACCGTGCCGTTCGAAGGCGCTCGGCGACGGCGCACCAGCTCGGTGAACGCGCCGCCGCTACCGTCGCCGCCGACGATGGTGACGGGAGTGCCGACCCCCACGCGCTTGAACAGGTCGTCGATATCGGAGTTCGCGAGCGCCACGCATCCCTTGGTCCAGTCCTTCCCGCGGCCGCCGTCCCCGTGGATCTCGATGAGACCCCCCATCCGCGCCCAACGCGGTATCTGGCCGACGCGCCGGGCGCGCTCGAACTGGGCCCGGTCCTCGTCGTTCGGGTAATTGAGGAGGAGCGCCTTGTAATACGTCGAGTTCCCCGGTCCCTTCTTCGCGGTGATCCGGTACCGGCCCTCCGGGGTCGCCGCATCTCCGGAGTGGAGCTTGTCGCGGGTGGAATTGTAGCCCAGCTCGGCGGGGTACGACCGGACCGCCCGGCCTGCCTGAAAGAGCGTCAGCCGGTGGTTTTCCTTGTACACCACGACGGCGGACGAGCCGGTCTCACGCGACCACGCGACGGTATCGTTGGCCATGTGCTTCCACGTCGCGACCATGCGCGCGTCGGTGAAGCGCGCCGCGGCGCCGGCGGCCTCGTCCCCGACCCTCCGCGCATGCGAGCGCGCCGTGGTGGCGCGGTCCACGGCGGTGGGGAACTCGCCCTGGGCGTAAAGGATCTTCGACTCCGTGAAAGCGATCTTCGCCTTCTGGAGGAGGGCACGGCCGAACACTCCGAGGTGCATCGCATCGGCGCACGCCTCGGCGGCGCCCAGCTCCTCGTCGGCCTGGCTCATGGCGGCGTCGGCCGCCGCGCGGGACTCGTCGCGCTTCCGGGCCGCCTCCGCGACGGCCCTCTTGGCCTTGTCCTCTGCGACCGACAGGCTGGCGCGCGTCGAGGAGAAGTCCCGGAGCAGGAAGAATCGCACCTCCTGGAGGCGCTTCTCCGCGAGAGCGACCCGCATCGCGGACTCCGCGGCGCGCATGGCGTCGCCGGCCCATCGGTCCGCCCGGACGCGGCGTGCCTCGGCCAGCGCTTTCCCCGCCGAGCCGAGGCTGAAACGAGGCGGCTCGGTGCGGCCGCTCAGGACGGGGTACGAGGCTGCTGCGCAGAGCCCCAGCGACACCAGGACGAGCCCGGCAAGGATCCAACGTTTCCGCACGGTCCGCCTCGTGCCACCGCCGTCGGGTACGCAGACTTGGGTCACGGTGTCCAATTTATAAGGATTCGACTCTCCGGGCCAGGGTCACGTCCACCGGCCTGGAGAACCTTCGAGACGGGAGGAAATTCAAGGGGCACGGCCGGGTACGGCCGACCGTGCCCCCATCAGATCGCTGCGAGAGCTGCGATCCTACTTCTTGCCCTTCTTGCCGGCCTTCGCGGCCTTCTTGGCCTCGATCGCCTGCTCGATGGAGGTCTTCACGTTCCCGGCCTGCGTCTTCGCGGCCTCGGCTTTGGACTTCGCGTCCAGGTACTTCTCGGCGTTGAACGAATTCTGGGCCTCGGTGATGGAGGACTCGACGCCCACCAGATCGGCCTTCATGGCCTCCAGGTCGGCCTGCGTGCCCTTGCCCTTCGGTGCCTTGTCGAGGAGCGCCTTCGCCTCGTCCAGGGCGGTCTTCGCCTCGGTGATCAAGGTCTGGGCCTCACCCTTCACCTGGTCCTTCCGCGCCTTCGCGTCGGCGGAGGCCTTCTCTCCGGCGGCCTTGGTGGCCTGCGCCAGCTCGGTGGCCTTCTTGTACGAGCGGAACAGCGCGAACTTCTGCTCCTGGGCCTTGAGCTCGGCGTCGAGTTGGGCCTGGGAATCCTCCGCGGCCTTCACGGAATCCGGGGCGTAATCAGTCGCCTCGGCGGCACGCGCGGCGTCCAAAGACGCCCTCGCGGCGTCGATGTCCGGCTGCGGCGGTTTCTGACAGCCGACCAGCATCACGAGCACGAGCACGAGAGGCAGCACCACCATCATCTTGCGCATACGTTTCATTCTCCTTTACGCGCACCCTTCACGCTGAAGGGCGGTTAACCCATCGGCCACCGTGACGGAGGTTGCGGCTCCATCCAGGCCGACGCTCATACTACTACTTCCCAAAAAAAAATTGAAGGCCACAACCCGGGGCTTCCGCAGGCCTACCCCTTCCTTCATAGCGGGAGTCTAGCACACCCGCCAGGGGAGGTGAAGACGCTTTCTTTCCCGAGGCTTGGGAGGATCCGGGCGCCTCGCCGTCCCCGTGGGGCATAATGGAGGAGCGCGCAGCACCAAGGGGAGGACGACCATGAGAACAGCCGAGATCCGCGCCGCCGTGGCATTGCTGGCAGCGGCGGGCTTCTTCGCGTCGCCGGCGTCGGCCGACGCCCGCGGGAAGGTCGTGGATCCGGACGGGAAGCCCGTCGTCGGGGCGCGGGCGTGCCTGATGGTGGGTAAGGACGCAGCGACCGAGGGGTTGTGCGAGGCGACCGACCCCAACGGCTCTTACCGGCTCCCGGCCAGGGAAACCTCCACGGTCAGGATCGTCGCTGAGGGGTTCCTCCCGATGAAGGTGGCAGCAGTGGAGCAGGAGGCACCGATCGTGCTCGGCCGGGCCGCGTCGATCCACGTTCGGGTTCTCGACGCGACGACGGGGAGTCCGATTCCCTTGGCGCAGGTCCGCATCGTCTTCGCGACCGGCGAGCAGAAGGGTCCGTTCCCGGCGAAGCGCGGCGGCGTCCGTGTCGCGAAGCTGCCGCCGGGCGACGTGGTCCCGAAGGCCACGGCCGAGGGCTACCGCGAGGGAGAGGGAAGCCCCGTGGCTCTCGTGGGGGGCCGGGAGAGCAAGGTCGAGCTGCGACTTACGCCCAAGTAGGGAGGGCGCTCCGGCAGCGCGACGGTGGAGCCCATGGAAGACAGGGTCACGGCGCTCGGCGAGATCGCCTGGGACGTGCTCCAGCGCATGGTGCGCGAGCAGCTCGCGCGGAAGCCGGGCGGGCACCTCGTGGAGGCCGGGCTCTCCGA